>CALGMT010000028.1 GCA_937958885.1 uncultured bacterium
TCCTCCTCGCGCAGGACATAGCGCCGGGTGTCGTCCGGCGGATGGTTCACAATGCCGTCGCGGTCGAAAAATACGCAGGGCGTGCGAGGGGTTTCCTTCATACCGGCTGAACGTACGCAGCCGCGCCCCCCTGCGCAAGCCGGCAGGGCGCGTCTTTCAGGTACTCCCGCGCGCAGGTTATCCGCGCGGATGATCTGCCGCTCCCTACGCCGCGCGCAGGAGAGGCGTCGGCGAGATTTGGATCAGCGACCCATCCATGCCGCGCCCTCGGCCAGCTTCCTTCTCGCCCGCCGCGGCACGGCGTGAGCAAATAATTTTTACAGAGCATGGAAGTCTAACATTAATTTTTTACAGAGCATGGACGTTTTTTCCGGCGACATCGCAACCCTCATCCCGGCGGGTCGGGTCGCCGCCATGCGGACATTTCTATCGAGTTGGCAGGGGGACATGTTCAAAGAGTTATGACACCGCGCAGCGCAAACTTGCGGGATCGCCGTCAATATCTTACGGTGCGCGGCTCGAGGTGATTTCATGAGCGATACGGTTTTGGTAACCGGCGCGGCCGGATTCATTGGCTCTCATGTGGTGGATGCCTTGCTGGCGCAGGGGTATGACGTCGTCGCGCTGGACGACTTGTCGGGCGGGTTCCGCGAAAACGTCGACCCGCGCGCGCGGTTCCACGAGCGATCGATCCTCGATCATGAATATCTGCACGCGCTCTTCGCGCGCGAGAAGTTCAGGTATGTCTTCCATCTGGCCGCCTACGCGGCGGAAGGTTTGAGCCACTTCATCAAACGCTTCAACTACACCAACAATGTCATCGGCAGCGTCAACCTGATCAATGCGGCGGTCAATGCGGGAACGGTGGAGTGTTTCGTCTTCACCTCCTCGATCGCGGTGTATGGCCCCGGACAGTCGCCGATGACGGAAGAGATGACGCCGCTGCCCGAGGATCCCTACGGCATCGCCAAGTACGCGGTGGAGTTGGACCTCGAAGAGGCGCATCGGATGTTCGGCCTGAATTACGTGGTGTTCCGACCGCACAATGTGTACGGCGAACGCCAAAACATCGGCGACCCCTACCGGAATGTGATCGGCATCTTCATGAACCAGCTTCTGCAGGGCAAGCCGATGACGGTATTCGGCGACGGCACCCAGACCCGCGCGTTTAGCTATATCTCAGATGTGGCGCCGCTCATCGCGGCGTCCGTGACGCGCGAAAAGGCCTACAACCGTGTTTTCAATGTCGGCGCGGATCAGCCCTATTCCGTGAACGAACTGGCCCGCGAGGTCGCATCCTGTTTTGGAGCGGAGCCGAACATACAGTATCTGCCGCCGCGCAAAGAAGTGGTGCATGCCTTCTCTTCGCACGATCGCGCCCGCGAGGTGTTCGGCGATCTGCTGAAGAACGTGCCGTTAAGCGACGGTCTTCGCCGCATGGCGGAATGGGTCAAACAACACGGCGCGCGCGCGGGGCAGCCGTTCCGCGGCATCGAGGTGACGCGCAACCTCCCGCCCTCCTGGGCGCGGCTCTCCGGATTGACCCCCGCATCATGAACATCGGCTTCATCGGCGCGCGCGGGATACCGCACGGGTATTGCAGCACCGAGCAGATCGCGCTGCATGTCGGCACCCGCCTCGTCCAGCGCGGCCACTCCTTCACCGTCTATTGCCGGCGCCATTTATACGAGGACCGAAGCCCCATGTATCGCGGGGTGCGCCGCGTTTTTCTGCCGACCAACGAGCACAAGATTTTCGGACAGGTCATCCACGCCACGCTGTCGGGTCTCCACGCGATTGGACAGCCCTACGACATCGTGCATGTGCAGTGCCTGACCAACGCGATTCAGGCCTTGATCCCGAAGCTGTTCGGCAAGCGCGTGATCTGCAATGTGGACGGGCAGGAATGGGAAAATCCCAAATGGCCCAAGCGCCCGCGCGAGGCCTATTTCGGCCTCGCGGCCCGCGCCGCGATGTGGATCAGCCCGGAAATCATCACCGACGCAAAGGGCATGTACGACATTTACATGCAGCGCCACCGCCGTCCTTCGACCATTATCGAATACGGCGCGGAAATCGTGGAACCCCGCGATCCCGCGCGGTTGGACGCGTTGGGGCTGAAACCGAAAGAATACTTTTTCATCGCCGCGCGCCTCGTCCCAAGCAACCAGATTGCGATTCTGGTGGACGCGTTCAAAAAAAGCGGGTCGCAGCGGATCCTCGCCATCGCCGGCGGCGGGCATAATAACAGCGAATACTATCTGAAGATGAAGGAGAATGCCGGCGATCGCGTGAAGTTCCTCGGGCTCGTGTCCGATCAGTCGCTGATGGACGAGCTGTACGCGAACGCCTTCGCCTACCTGCACGGCCCTTATCTCGGCGGCGTCAATTCCGCGCTGCTCCGCCCGCTGGGCGCGGGGTGCCCGGCCATCGCCTACGATTCGGCATTCAACCGCGAGGTGCTCGAAATGCCGGACGGCACGCTCTGCGGGATTCCGTGGAAGACCGAGGCCGACATCGTCGCCGGCATCCACGCGTTGGAGCAGGACGCCGCGCTCGCGGCCGAGTTGGCGAAACGCAGCGTCCGCCAAATTCGCGCATATTTCTCGTGGGACCTCGTGGCCGATCAATACGAACTATTCTACCGCGGCATCCTGGAAAAATGGCCCGGCGAACGCATTCGCGAAGCGGTGGCGCGGCGCCGCGAAGAGTTTGCGGCCGAGGTCGCCGCACGCGCCGCATGAACGGGCGCCCGCCAATCGAATCCTCCTCATCGGCCATGGCGCGCGCGCTGAACGGCCTGCTCCTCGCGCTGACAGGCGTTCTGGTCTTTGTCATGTATCACATCTACGGCAATACCACGGAGGTGAACGTGTACGGGCGTTCCGCCTTTTCGTGGATGCTTCACCTCTGGAAAGGCGCGCGCATCTTCGGCGGAACCGGCAATTGGGCCGGATGGCTGATTCCGTTTGCCGCGCTGTTTCTGCTGTGGCGTCGGCGCGCAGAGCTGCGAGCGGCCGTCAAGACCACCTGCTGGCCGGCGCTTGCGTTGGTTGCGCTGGCGCTGCTGCTTCACTGGATGGGCGCCCGCGCGCAGCAGACCCGATTGTCGCTGTTGGCGCTGATTTTGTTCCTGTGGAGCGCGCCGTTTTTCCTGTATGGCCCGCGCGTGGCGCGACTGACGCTGTTTCCGCTCGCGCTGCTGGTCTATTGCGTGCCGCTCAATTTCCTCGACGTGCTCACCTTCCCCATGCAGCAGGCGTCCGTCGCGATGGCCGCGTTTTTCCTGCAAAGCGTGGGGCTGGAAGTGGCGCGGCGCGGGTCGGTCCTGCTTTCCGTTCCGCCCGGCGCCTACGCCTTCGAGGGCGGGGGCGCGGCCGCGGGCTTGGGCACCCTGCTCCTGCTTTCCGCGATGGCGGCGGTGGCCGGCTCGTTGTTGCAGGCCAAACCCTGGCAGCGGTTGCTGCTGTTTGTCGGATCCGGTCCCGCCCTTGTGCTGGCCAATCAATTCCGCCTGGTGACCGTCGCGCTGATCGCCGAGATCGGCGCGCCCGAGTTTGCCGCAAAACTACATGGCGGGTATTCGGTGTTTATGGTATACGTCTTCGCCGTTGCTCTACTCGCGGCCGCGTACCGCGTGATGAAAATCGATTACGCCGGGTTGTATCGCTCATGCAGGGAAGATCTGTCGTCCCCCACTTCATCCTCTTCGCTATGACCGCCGCCGCTGCATGGGCGCTGGCGTTCGGCACGGAGGTGCGATATTCGGGCAAGGCAGGCGTCCACGAGGCGCTGCCTGAAACGGTCGGCGACTGGCGCGGCGAATCGCTGTTCTATTGCCTCAACACGAAATGCAACCGGGTGCTTGTCGAGTCCGAACGCGGGCCCGACGGCAAATGCCCCGATTGCGGCGGCGACGTGTCCTCCGGCTCGCCGATCGAGTGGGCCCTGCTGCCGGCAGACACCAAAATCCTCAAGCGGCTGTACACCCGCTCGACGAGCGGCGATCAGGTGGTCGTCTCGCTGGTGCTGGGCGGCGAAAGCCGCACCAGCATTCACCGTCCGCAAATCTGTCTGGTCGGCGACGGCCGCGAGATCACGCGGACCAAAACAATCACCGTCCCGGAATCCGGCGGCGGCGCCGTAAAAGCAACGATGCTCGAACTGCTTTGGCGCGGCCAACTCTCGGATGGCCGATGGGCGAGTCAGCCCAGCTTCTACGCCTATTGGTTCGTCGCGCCCGGCCGGCAAACCGCCCGACACGACGTGCGCATGTTCTGGATGGCCTACGACCGGATCGTCTTGGGCGTCACGCACCGCTGGGCCTACATCGGCATTTCCGGACGCCGGACCGAGGGTTCCGACGCGCATGAACAACTGGCGCGTTCCTTCATTGCAGATCTGGCCCCCATGATGCGCAATTTTTAAAGTCGCATGTCGCCCTTTCGTTCCAATCCCCGGCTCGATGCGGTAATGTTTCACAAGCTGCTGCTGGCCTTTTTCGACGGGCTGGGACTGGCCGCGGCCTACCTGCTTTCGTTCACGCTTCGCAACTATTTCTTCGCCTGGCGGGGCGGCGTATATCAACCGAACATCAATCACGCCCTCTTTCTGGCCGGATTGATTCCCCTGCTGATTCTGTATTTTCGGAACTCGTTTCTCTACCGCACACTGGCGATGCGGCGCAGCGTCGAGCATTTGGAGCGCCTGACCACCGCCTGGATCGCCTTCTACCTGTTCTTTTTGGCCGCCATTTTTTTCCTTCGCATCCAGTTGTTCTGGGAACATCGCATCACGATGTTCATCTTCCTGGCGCTCGGGTGGCTCTTCCTCTTCCTCGGCCGGTTTGTCCTCGCCCCGCTTTGCCTTCGCCGCGCGCAAAACGAGCGCCGCAAATCGAATCGAATTGTATGCGTGACGAGCGGAGCCGAAGCGCTGCGAATCCGCGATATTATCCTCGCGGAAGCTGTCTCCGCTCAAGAGATCATCGGATTCCTGGACGCGGACGAGAGCACCGGCGAACCGACGCCCTCGATCCGGCGGCTCGGGATGCCGACCGATCTGCCCTCCGTGCTGGAGCGGGAATCGATATCGGAGGTCTATATTCGGATGGCGCCGCCGAATTGGAACCTGCTGGCCGACATGCTGCGCTCGTGCTCCGAGCGGCGCATCCGGGTGCGGATCGCCCTCGACCAATTCGGCGCGTTGAGCGAACGCGTGCCGATGCTGCCCGAAGCGGAGTTCGGTTACGTGTTCGTGAACAACAGTCCGCTGTACCGCCTCGAAGCCGCGATCAAAGCGGTCGCGGACCGCGTCGCGGCCGCGAGCGCCTTGCTCGTGCTGATGCCGCTATTCGCCGCGCTGGCGCTGTTCATCCGCTTGGATTCCCCCGGCCCGATCTTCTTCCGCCAGCGCCGCGTGGGCCGCGCGGGCCGCGAATTCACCGTCTTCAAATTCCGCACCATGCGCGACAACACCGAAGCGCATCATCGAGAGGCCGTGCGCCGACTCGTGGAGAAAGATCACGCCTACATCCAGCAGGAGGCCAAACGCGCAGGCTTTTTCAAACTGACTGACAGCAAGCAGGTCACGCCGCTCGGCCGATGGCTGCGCAAGTCCGGGCTGGACGAATTGCCGCAACTGATCAATGTCGTGCGCGGAGACATGTCCCTGATCGGACCCCGCCCGCTGCCCGTCTATGAAGTGGCGCTGTTCCGCCCGTGGCAACATTTGCGCCATGCGGTGCGGCCCGGCATCACCGGGTTCTGGCAGGTATTCGGCCGCTCCGCCGTCTCCCACGAAGACACGATTCGGATGGACCTATACTACATTCTGAACTGGTCACTCTCGCTGGATTTGCGCATTCTGGTTCGAACCGTGTTTGTCGTACTGACGGGTAAAGGCGGACTGTGAACACCACTCCTGAAGAAAAGATTAACTTGGCCGTCATCGGCCTCGGCCGTTGGGGCCCCAATCATGTGCGCAATTTCAACGCGCTGCCCGGCGCGCGCGTCGCGCTGGGGGTCGACCTGGATCCCGGCCACCGCCGGCGCATGGCCTCCATGTACGGCATCGAGACATGCGCCGACTATCGCATCGCGCTCGACCGCAAGGATATCGATGCGGTCGTCGTCTGCACGCCGACCGCCACGCACTACACGATCGTCAACGAGGCCCTGCAGCGCGGCAAACATGTGCTTTGCGAAAAACCGCTCACCCACCGCTCGGCCGACGCGTGGGCGCTCGTGCGGCTGTCCGAACAGCAGCGGCGGATCCTCATGACCGGACACATTTTCCTCTTCAACCCCGGCATTGAATACCTCGCCCAATCGGTGCGCGCTCAGGCCGCGGGCCCGCTCTACTACATCAAAGCCGTTCGCGCGAACCTCGGCCCCTTCCGCAGCGACGTCAACGCGGCGTGGGATCTCGCGTCGCATGATTTGTATATCCTCAACCACATCCTCGAAGGCCGCCCCCAATGGGTGGCGGCGACCGGCGGCAGCTACCTGCGAAAACCGGTGGAGGATATCGTCTTTTTGACGCTGCAATACCCCAACGGCGTCCTCGGCCATATTCATGTGAGTTGGCTCGATCCGAAAAAGATTCGCGAAATCACCATCGTGGGCGAACGCAAGATGATCACGTGGGACGAATTTGGAATCCCGGGCCCGATCCTCATCTATGACCGCTCCGTGGTGCGCGATCCGGTCTACGACACCTTCGGCGAATTCCAATTGCTGACCAAGGAGGGAGACATTCTGGTCCCGCGCATCCCCTCCCAGGAACCGATGAACAACCAGGCGCGTTATTTTCTGGATGCCTGCCGCAATCCCGATCGGCCGCTGGATCGCGGATCCCCCCGGCAAGCCGCCGAGGTGGTGGATATCTTGGAGGCAGCAAGCCGCTCGCTCGCCGGCAACGGGGAGAAAATCGCCATACCATACGGAGCGTGACCATGCCGGCCCAGGACTTCATCCATCCCCAAGCCTGCGTGGAAAGCACTTCCGTGGGCGAAGGGACCCGCGTCTGGGCGCATGCGCACATCATGGCGAATGCGAAGGTGGGCGCGTGCTGCAACATCGGCGAGGGCGTATTTATCGAGCGCGGCGCGGTGCTGGGCGACGGCGTCACCGTCAAGAACGGGGTATCCATTTGGAACGGCCTGCGCATCGGGGACTATGCCTTCATCGGTCCGAATGCCTGCTTCACCAACGACAAATATCCCCGCTCGCCCCGCTTGCCCGAGGTGGCCGCCCGCTATGCGCGGGATGAAAACTGGCTGGAACCGACGATCATCGAACAGGGTGCTACCATCGGCGCCAACGCAACGATCCTCTGCGGATTGACCATCGGCGCCTATGCGCTAGTCGCCGCGGGCGCGGTGGTCTTGCGCGATGTCCCCCCGCACACAGTCGTCGCCGGAAACCCCGCGCGCGCGATCGGCCGCGTCTGCCTCTGCGGACGGCGGCTTCCCGCCGGGACCAGCGCCTGCGCATGCGGGCGAACCATCCCTGACTCCGCGATGCCCGCCGCGGCGGGAGTTTTTATTCATCCGAAGGCCTTGGTCGAGTCGGACGCGATCGGCGCCGGCACCCGCATCTGGGCCTTCGCCCACGTGATGAAAGGCGCGCGCATCGGACCAGATTGCAATATTTGCGATCACGCCTTCATCGAAAGCGGCGCCACGCTCGGCCGAGGGGTCACCGTCAAAACGCACGCGGCGATCGGCGATGGCGTCACCCTCCGGGACGGCGTTTTCGTCGGACCCCACGTCGTCTTCACCAACGACCTGCGCCCTCGTTCCCCCCGTCTTCCGCTGGCCGCGCCCCGCTACGCCCGCAAGGAAAACTGGCTCCAACCCACGCTCGTCGAGGAAGGCGTCACGCTCGGCGCGGGCGTCGTCGTCTCGTGCGGCATCACCATCGGCGCATGGTCCTTCGCCGCCGCCGGCGCGACGCTCTTTCAAGATGTGCCATCCTATGCCTTAATGGCAGGAAACCCGGCGCGCCAGGTGGGGTATGTATGCGCGTGCGGGGCGTCGCTGAACCTGTCCGACGGCGAGGCGTCGTGCACGGCATGCGGGCGCGCCTATCGCCATGACGGGCGCCGCCTCCAGCCGGTGAAGCCCGAACATCTATGGGGATCATGACATGCATGCGAACGCTGTGCCCGACGCCGAGCGCGTCTTGGAGCTGGTGATCCAATCCACACGCGCCGTGCTGGAACAACGCGGCGCGACGCTGCCGGACACCATCGGCCGGGATACGGCCCTGTTCGGACAGAATGGCCTGCTCGATTCGATCGGCATCGTGACGTTGATGGTGGACATCGAACAAAACGTGTTCGACCGATTTCATGCGTCGATTCAACTCGCCGACGATCGCGCGATGTCGCAGCGCAGCTCTCCGTTCCGCTCCGTCGGCGCGCTGACGGACTTCATCCTCTCCCTGTTGAACGGAGGCGCATGACATGACGCCAGAACCGGTCGCCCTCATCACGGGAACGCGCAAAGGCATCGGAAAATACCTCGCCGAACACTACGTCAAACGCGGGTTTCATACAGAAGGATGCAGCCGCGAGCCGGTGGACTGGTCGCTTGACCGCTACACCCATCACTGCACGGATGTCGCCGACGAGTCCGGCGTGCGCGCGATGCTTGATTCCATCCGCGAGCGGCACGGACGGCTCGATGTGCTCATCAACAACGCCGGCATCGCCAGCATGAACCATTGCCTGCTGACGCCGCTGGCGACCGCCGAACGCATCTTCCGCACCAACGCGATCGGCCCCTTCCTGCTCATCCGCGAGAGCGCCAAGGTGATGAAGCGCCGAAACTACGGCCGCATCGTGAACCTCGGCACCGTCGCCACGCCGCTCAAGCTGGAGGGCGAGTCGATGTATGCCGCGTCGAAAGCCGCGGTGGAATCCATGACCCGGATTCTCGCGCGCGAACTCGCGCCGTTCGGCATCACCGTGAATCTGGTCGGGCCTACCCCGATCCAGACCGACCTCATCCGCGGCGTGCCGCAACAAAAAATCCAGGCGATCATCGACCAACTGGCCGTCAAGCGGCTGGGCCGCTTCGAGGATGTCTCCAACGCCATCGATTTTTTCATCCGCCCCGAAAGCGACTACATCACCGGTCAGGTTCTCTATCTCGGGGGCGCTTGATGGATTCGGCCCGACTGATTGACCGGCTGCGCGCCCACGCCGACGCGCCGGCCTTGATCCGCGGCGATGCCGTCTATTCCTACGCCGACCTCTCCGCGCGCATCGAGTCCTGGCGCGCGCGTCTGAATGCCGACGGCGTCAAGACCGGTTCCGCCGTCCAGTTCGATGCAGAGTACGAGCCGGATTCCATCGCGCTGCTGCTCGCCTTGCTTCGTCTCGGCGCAATTGCCGTTCCGCTTTCCGCCGATGCCGTCGTCCGCCCGGCGCACGCGCGCGAAATAGCACGAGTGACGCACGCCTACACGCGTAGCCCTCCGCTCGAATGGCGCTGCGAACAGCGCGTGTCGGTCGAACCGCATCCGCTTTATGCGGCGTGTGAGGGCGTCGGCGGCCTCGTGATCTTCACCTCCGGCTCGACCGGCGCGCCGAAGGCGAGCCTCCACCGGGTGGACCGATTTCTTGCCAAGTTCGAAAAGCCGCGGCCGGCATTTCGAACGCTGCTCGTGCTTCCGTTCGATCACATGGCCGGCATCGATAGCCTGCTCTACGCCCTCACCAGCGGCGGGGCGATCGTCCATCCCGAACGCACGGACGCGGACAGCATCTGCGCCGCCGTCGCGCGGCATCGCGTTGAGTTGCTGCCGGCCACGCCCAGCCTGCTGAACCTCATTTGCCTGTCCGGCGCGCTGACACGGCACGACCTCTCCAGCCTACAGCTCATCACCTACGGCGCCGAAATCATGCCGGAGATCACGCTGAACCGGCTTCGCGAGTCCCTGCCGCATTGCCGCTTCTTGCAAAAATACGGCGCGACGGAATTCGGTTCCCCACCCACGCGCTCGCGCGAGGATGGATCCCTGTGGTTCCGCATCGTCGGTGGAAATGTGGAGACCAAAGTCGTTGACGGCCTGCTCTGGATTCGCGCTCCGACGGCCATGCTCGGCTATCTGAATGCACCCAGCCCCATCGACTCCGAAGGCTGGATCAACACCGGCGATCGCGTCGAGGTGGACGGCGAATACATCCGTGTGCTGGGCCGTCAAAGCGACTGGATCAACGTCGGCGGCCAAAAGATCAATCCCCATGAAGTCGAACACGTGCTGCTCGAAGCCCCGAACGTCCGCGATGTCACGGTCGCCGGCGAGCCGAACCCCTTGCTCGGAAACACAGTTTGCGCCACCGTGTGCCTCAAAGAACCGGAGGAACTCAACGCGCTCCGCCATCGCCTCCGCCTCCACTGCCGCGATCGCCTGCCGCGCGAAGCGATCCCCGTGCGCATTGAAATTGCAAATGACCCGCTCTGGAATTCCCGATATAAGAAACCGCGCCTAACCGCCTGAATGAAAATTATGAATGTGCCGTTCATCGATCTCAAACCGCAATTTCGCGCCATCGAAGCCGAACTCATGCCCGCGATGCGGGCGGTGCTCGAACAGACCAACTTCATCCTTGGCGCGCCCGTCGCCGATTTCGAGCGCGCCTTTGCCCGCTATAGCGAATGCGCCCACGCCGTCGGCGTGGCCTCCGGCCTCGACGCGATCAAACTCGCCCTGCGCGCCCTCGATATCGGACCCGGCGACGAGGTCATCACCGCCGCCAACACCTTTATCGCCACCGCGCTCGGCATCTCCTCGATCGGCGCAACGCCCGTGCTCGTGGACATCGACTCCGCCACCTTCAATATGGATCCCGCATTGATCGAGGCTGCGATCTCGCCGCGCACCAAAGCCATCATGCCCGTCCACCTCTATGGACAACCCGCGGACATGGACCCCATCCGCGCCATCGCGCAGAAACACGGACTCAAGGTCATCGAAGACGCCTCCCAGGCGCACGGCGCGCGGTACAAAGGTCGCCGCGCCGGCTCCATGAGCGACATCGCCGCATTCAGTCTGTATCCCGGAAAAAACCTCGGCGCCTACGGCGACGGCGGCATCGTCACCACGAACAACCAGTCCTGGGCGGAACGAATCGCGATGCTTCGGAACTACGGATCGCTCGTCAAATACCAACATCTCGAGCAGGGCGAGAACAGCCGGCTCGACACCCTTCAGGCCGTCGTTTGCAACATCAAGCTCCACCACCTCGACGAAGGCAATCGCAAGCGGCGCGCGATCGCCGCCCGCTACACCGAGCGGCTACAGGGCATCGATGAACTCCATACCCCGCAGGTCCGGCCCGATGTGGAACACGTTTACCACCTCTACGTCGTCCGGACGCCGCGGCGCGACGCGCTGGCCGCTTATCTCAAAAATGCCGGCATCACCACCATCATTCACTACCCCGTCCCGATTCACCTGCAACCCGCCTACGCCGACCGCGGCTGGCGCAAGGGCCAGTTCCCTCTCACCGAAGCGGCAGCGAACGAGATCCTTTCGCTGCCGATGTTCCCCGAACTGACGGACGATCAGATCGATTACGTGACCGACCGCATCCGCTCCTTCTTCGAGGCATAAACCAATGGCCGCCATGAACGCGTCTCGCATCGCTTGGTTCGCCGCGCTGTGGACCTGCGTGCTCGCCCCGTTCGCGTCGGCGCTCGGTCCGCACGAACTCGCGATCGTCATCAACCGCAATTCGCCCGATTCGATCGAAATCGCCCACCACTACGCCCGCCTGCGCCAGATTCCGTCGTCGAACCTCATCTATATCGAGGTGCCGCCCGACCTGCGCCACACGGCCGAACCCGACGCCTTTCGCGCCATCATCTATGAGCCTGTTCGACAACAACTGGAGGAGCGCCACCTGACCGATCACATCTTGGCCTGGGCCTACTCCGCGGACTTCCCGAACCACATCCTCACCACCCCGCAGATCTCCCTCACCGGAGCCACCTTCGTGCGCGGCGAATTCCCGGACAGCAACACCATCGCGCGAGGCACGTATTTCTCGCCCCTTTTCCGCGGACCGAATCGCCCCGAGGATGCCCCAAAGCCGACCTTCTCTCTTCAGGAAGATGCCGTCCGCCTGCGCGACCGGATGCCGCTGCCCGCGATGCTGCTGACCTACATCGGACCCCGCGGTCTTTCCACCGCCCAAGCGATCGATAGTCTCCGGCGCGCCGCCGCGGCGGACGGCACGCAACCGCGGGATCCCGTTCTTTTCCACGTTAGCGGAGATGTCCGATCCAAGCTGCGCGATTGGCAATTCGAGGCTGCGCTTGCAGAGCTCAAGACCCTCCCCCTGCCCGCCCATATCTCATCGAACGCCCCCGCGCCGACGCAAGCGCTCTCCGGCCTCATGCTCGGCACGCCCGACGCTTCCGAACCCTGGGGGCGGCTGCAACCCGGATCGCTCGTCGACAACCTGACCAGTTTTGGCGGCGCATTTCACACCCCCGAACAGGTCAAACTCACCCATTGGATTCGACTCGGCGCAGCCGCCAGCGCCGGCACTGTCGCCGAACCCGGCAGCCTTGAAATACCCGTCATCCTTTGGGGAAAATTTCCCAACGCGCGCCTCTTCGCGCACTACGCCCGGGGCTGCACCATTCTCGAAAGCTACTACCAATCCGTCCTCTGCCCGTTGCAACTCCTGCCCGTCGGCGATCCGCTGTGCGCGCCCTGGGGACGCCCGATCCCTCTGACGCTCATCGGACTGGAAGACACCAAGCGCCCCATGCGCGGCGAAGTCAACTTCCTCGCCTCCGCGCTGAAGGCCGAACCGGGGATGAATTACCTGTATCTACTCAACGGCCGCTATCTGCCCGCTAAGCATTCGACCCCCGGCATCCGGCTCGACACCAGGACATTCGCAGACGGCTGGCACGAACTGCATGCCATCGCCTACTCACCCGGCCCCGTACGTCGGCAGGGTCACGCCCGTTTAGGCATCGTCATTGACAACGTCGGGCGCACCGCGCGCATCGCATCGGACGCGGCGGCGGAAGCCATCTCGTACGACCAACCCTTCCGCGTCCGCGTCGCCGCCTCAACCGGCGCCGCTGAAATCGCCATTACCGTGCACGAGCGCGAGATCTGGCGCGGCGCAGCCGCCGAGGACGAGCAGATCGTCGAGCTGAAGCCATCGGCCATAGGCCCTGGGCCCGCCCCGCTGCACGCAGTAGCCTACTATGCGGACGGCATGCAGGTACGCAGCCCGCCGCTTGCGATTCACGTGAAGCGTTGAACCCGAGAGTTCCATACCCTGTAAAAATTGATTGTTCGCGCTTCCATGCGCTGTAATTTACAGGCTGTGTAAAGTCGCATCATATGCGCGCCCGAGTTGGAGGGGTGGCTGAGCGGTTTAAGGCGACGGTCTTGAAAACCGTTGACTCGCTTCCGCGGGTCCGTGGGTTCGAATCCCACCCCCTCCGCCATCCCGTCCGAGAAGCGCTTCGGTTGGAGGTGGCGCTGGTCGCGCGGTTCATCGGAGCGAGCCTGCGCGAAATCGGGCAGCGCTATGGCGGGGTGAGCGCGAGCGCCGTGAAGATGAGCCGAACGCGACTTCGCCTTGAGGAAACGCGCATCATCGAAGCGATCAGTCGGTGGCATCATAGTGCATAGTGTATGTTTGACCCCGACCGTTCCGATGAAGCGGAGCCTTGGTCGCGCCGCGTGGCTGCCGCCGTCTGCGGCGGAAAGCATCGCGGTGTGCCAAGGCGAAGCGTCACCACGTCGGACCGCGCGCACGGCGAGCGGAGCCGCGTCAGCGGCGGAGCGGTAGTGGACAGAGGGTTCAGGAACGTGCGCGTCTCTTCATCATCTTCAGGCTGTGCTCACCGACAAGAAGCGCAATAATCAGATAGACGACCCATAGGTACGGGTAATGCGCCAACGCTTCAGGATAGGTGCGATCAGGTGTTTTCCAAAAGCCGATCTGCAGCGCACCACCGCCAACGACGCAGACCAATGCACTGATGATTCGCGCAGCAAGTATTTTCCAGTTCATCACGGAAGAAGAACTCCAGCACCCCTCACAATGTAAGTTCCAGGAAAATAAGTTGGACTTACGGCCAACCCCTCAATGGCAACTGGAATTGCAACTTGAGTTGCTCTCGCGCCTTGAATTGTTGCCATGGTGGCACTCCTGAAGCCAGTCAGGTAAGTCCCATAGCCATAAAGACCACTACTTGCGTTGATACCGCCGACAGCTTGAATTCCGGCCGCACCTTCTGCCGACGTGAAATGATACAAGGTCTGCGGCATAAGGGCTCCATTGATCGCCCGCGCCGCACCAAGACCGGCAGCAGTCGTGAGAGATACTTGCGCAATGTTGCCCAGCGCGCGACTCGTTCTGTAGACGGAATCCACGTTGCCACATTCGTCGGCATAGGCGGATTCAAACGGATCGGCGAACGGGATGAGGCCATCCATGGTCGCGGCTGCGCCTCGGCTGATGTCCATCCAAGACGAGTTATCGAAAATCATCCACGGGTTGCCAACGCCAAGATTCACGCTGCCGAACTGGACACCCCACAGTCCCAGGGGGTCGATATTGTTGACGGGATTTGCGGCAAGTGCCTGATAAAGATTTATCCCGCCGTCTTCCTGAATCGGGTCTCGACTCAAAAATCTGCCGGTCGCCGGATCGTACCAGCGCCCGATCATGTAGATAAAGCCGCTCCGGTCGTGGTAGAGGCGAGTGCTGAACCGGAAGGGCTGATTGTAGGTGTTGGTCTGGTACAGGAGCGCGCCGAACGGCGAATAGCC
>CALGMT010000029.1 GCA_937958885.1 uncultured bacterium
GAACTCATCGACACGCTGGTGACCTCTGGCTATTCGCCGACGGTCGTGCGGATGGTGGACGAGAAGCAAGACTACGACCTCTATGATGTTTTGGCTGAACTCGGCTGGGGCATGAACCCCCGCACGCGCCGCGACCGCACCATGGCCTTCACCTACAAGCACGAAGACTGGATCAATGCGCTGCCCGTCCAGGCCGCCGCCACGATTCGCGCCATCGCCAGCCAATTCGAGCGCGGCGGCACCGAGGGTCTGGAGAACCCGCAGATATTCCAGACGCCTGAGGTCAGAATCGCCGGCGGCCTGGCCGCGCTTCAGGCAGCGGGCAACCCGCGCGATTTGCTTATGGAAACCAAGACACGGATGTTCGCGGCATGACGACGCTGGAGACACTGACACAGAGCCTGCACGGGCACCCGCTGCCGGCTGGCTGGCGGTGGGTGAGGCTGGGCGAGGTGACCACAGTCGTCAATGGCACAACACCCGCGACTGGCAATAAGGCCTATTGGGACGGCGATATCGTGTGGATTACACCCACCGACCTTGGCAAACTCTCCGATCCAGAGATTCGTGCATCAGAACGCAGGATAACGGCCGAAGGGGCGCAAAGTTGCGGCCTCACCTGTGTGCCGCCTGGGACAGTGGTTATGTCCTCTCGCGCGCCGATTGGTCATCTCGGTATTGCAACGATGGAACTGTGTACCAACCAAGGTTGCAAAGCTTTCGTGCCGGGACCGGAAGTGGACTCGTACTTCCTGTATTACGCACTAAAGCGCTCTGTTTGGGCGCTACAGCGGCTCGGAAGCGGAGCTACATTCGACGAGATATCGCAATCGCAGTGTAAAGAATTTGAAATCCCTCTTCCGCCGTTGCCGGAACAGCAGCGCATCGTGGCGATCCTGCGCGAGCAGATGGCGGCGGTGGAGAAGGCCCGCGCGGCGGCGGAAGCGGAACTCGAAGCAATCAATGCGCTGCCGGCGGCGTTGCTGCGGCGGGCGTTCAGCGGGGAGCTTTGATGGAGCCGCAAAAAAACGAACGGAGCGCCGATGGGCTGATTCCGAAGCATGGTGGCTATCGGCGGCTGAAGACGTTTCAACTCGCAACGCTGATCTATGACGTGACCGTTCGGTTTTGCGACATGTTCATTGACCGGCGCAGCCGCACCCACGACCAGATGGTGCAGGCGGCGCGCAGCGGACGGCAGAATATCGCCGAAGGGAGCGTGGATTCGGGCACTTCGAAAAAGATCGAGCTGAAACTGACGGGCATCGCCCGGGGCAGCCTGGAGGAACTGCGGCTGGACTATGAAGATTACTTGCGCCAACGCGGCCTGCCGCAATGGCCGCCGGAACACCCGGCGCTCATGCGCTTCAAGGCGCGGCGCTGCGCGACCTTGTCGGAGTTTCGCGCCTGGGTGGCCGAGGAGGTGAAGCGCGAGAAGGAAGACACGGACGAACACAAATGGACACAGACGGAGGGAACCGCCGTCACCGGTGTCCGTGAACGTCCGTGTCCTTCCGTGTTCGTCGCCAATGGCGCGCTTTCGCTCTTGAACCTTTGTCTTTTCCTGCTGGACAAACAACTGCAGGCCCAGGCGGAAACCTTCGAGCGGGAGGGCGGGTTCACCGAACGGCTTTACAGGCGCCGGGTTGAAGCTCGGCGCCGGAGGGGCAATTAATGGCAAGGAAGACAACCAACAACAAACGCCACACGACGCAGGCGTCGGTGGATCAAGCTGTCAAGAGCATCTGCGACATCATGCGGCGCGGCAACTGCGCCGGTGCAATGCAGTATGTGCCCGAACTGACATGGATTCTGTTCCTGCGCATCCTCGACGAGAAGGAGCAGCGCGAGGAGCAGGAGGCCGAGGCGCTGGGCGTTCCGTTCCGGCCGTCGCTGGAATCGCCGTACCGCTGGCGCGACTGGGGCTGCCCGCCGGAGGCCTTGTCCGAGGGTCAGACCAACAAGCGCGTCGAGCTTCAGAACGCGCCGCAGAA
Organism: uncultured bacterium; assembly: GCA_937958885.1. Taxonomy (GTDB): domain Bacteria; phylum Verrucomicrobiota; class Kiritimatiellia; order CAIVKH01; family CAIVKH01; genus JAMLJG01. The sequence goes on from CALGMT010000029.1 coordinate 1,995, forward strand.
CGCCCTATTCAACTTCATCAACACGGAGCTGCTGCCGCACCTCAAGGGGCTGAAGAACCGGCCCGACGCCACGCCGCGTCAGAAGGTCATCAGCGAGATCATGACCGGCGTGGAGCGCGTCCGCATCGACACCGAGCGGAACTTTCTCGATGTGCTGGACAAGGTGCACGAACTTTCGACCGAGGCCGTTGACCCCACACACGTCTTCACGCTTTCGCAGGTGTACGAAGGGCTGCTGCTGAAGATGGGCGAGAAGGGCAACGACGGCGGGCAGTTCTTCACGCCGCGCCAGGTCATCAAGGCAATGGTTCAGGTGATTAACCCGAAGATAGACGAGACCGTGTATGACCCCGGCTGCGGCACGGCGGCTTCCTAGCCCAGAGCTTCGAGCACATGAGGGCCAATCTGGGCAACGACGCCACGGCCGAGCAGTTGGAGACGCTCAAGCAGCGGACTTTCTGGGGCCGCGAGAAGGAAAACCTCATCTACCCCATCGCGTTGGCGAACCTGGTGCTGCACGGGATTGACAAGCCGAACCTCTGGCACGGCAACACGCTGACCGGCCGGGAGACCTACGGCGGGCTGTTCGAAGGCGCGCCGCAGACCTTTGACGTGATCCTGACCAACCCGCCGTTCGGCGGCAAGGAAGGCAAGGAAGCCCAGACCAACTTCGACTACAAGACCAGCGCCACGCAGGTGCTGTTTCTGCAGCACGTCATGCGTAGCCTGCGCGACGGCGGGCGCTGCGGGATCGTCTTGGATGAAGGCTTGCTGTTTCGCACGAATCAGGATGCCTTCACCAAGACCAAGCGCAAGCTGCTGGACGAGTGCGACCTGTGGTGCGTGGTGAGCCTGCCCGCTGGGGTGTTCACGGCCGCTGGGGCGGGCGTGAAGACGAACCTGCTTTTCTTCGCCAAGGGCCGGCCCACGCGGAAGATCTGGTACTACGACCTGACGGACATCAAGGTACGTAAGAAGACGCCGCTGACGCTCAAGCACTTCGAAGACTTCTTTCGCCTGCTGCCCACGCGGGCCGATAGCGAATTATCCTGGACCGTGGACATGGACGAGCGCAAGCGGATCGCTGCCGAGGAGGCCCGGCCGCTGAAAGAGCAGTCCACCGCCAAGGGTCAACAGGCGGCCCAGTGGAGTGAGAAGCTCAAGGACCTGAAGAAGGCCAAGCCCCGCGATGCTGCGGCCATCGAGGAGGCCGAATCCAAGATCGAGGAACTGACCCGCAAGTCGAGGGACCTTGCCGCCAAGGCCGAGGAGATCGAGGACGCCGTTTACGACCTTAAGGCCGTCAACCCGAACAAGCGTCCGGTGGTGGACACTCGGACGCCCGAGGAACTCATGGACCTCATCGAGGCCAAGGGCCGGGAAATTTCTGAAGCCCTGGCCACATTGCGGTCACGGTAGACAGTCCGAGGTTGAAGCAGGACTTAAATGAAACCCGCTTAGACAGAACTGTCGGAGTCTTCGGGCGTGCGGTCCGGCTCAAAAATCGGGCCTTTCAATTGAAGGATCGAAACTCTATAGCCCCGCCCTATCTCAGCGGCAGCAAAGCTTCAAATTGTTCGATTTTGCTCGACTTGAGCGAATACGCTCTATATCTGTCGCACTCCTTCTGGGGAGGACCGGGCCTACCGGCACCAACCATGGACAGCAAAGGAAAACAGCCCCTGCCAACATTGAGTCCGGCTGTAGGATTGGGCATGCAATTGGCTGTCGGGATGGCGGTGTTTGCGGGAGGCGGATACTGGCTGGACCGGCGGCGCGGCGGTGGCGTGGCGTTCACGCTGGCAGGAATCGGACTGGGACTGTTTTACGGCGGTTACGAAGTGTGGAAGGTCGTAAGAGAACTCAACGCAAAAGCGAATGGTAAGTCCAAACATGGCTCGTGATGCTGTTATCATCGCTACTGCCGCAGCTCTCGGCGCACTCTTGAGCGCGGTCGGACCAGCCGCCTTTGACCCGACGGCATGGGCGTTGGGCGTCGGGCTCGGCATTGGACAGTCGCTCGCAGGGGTGCGCGTGTACCGCGCCGCGATGCGGCGGCGCGATCTGGCCCTCGGCCCCGCGCTCGGCAGCGGCTTCCTGCGCGTGCTGCTGCTTCTGCTCTTCTTGACGCTGGCGGTGCGGGCAGGACTCCCCGCAGCGCCGCTCGCGTGGGCGTTGCTGTGCACCTATGCGGCGATGATGTGCGCCGAAATTGCCGTAATCGCGCGCGCGGCGCAACCGATTCGACAGGAGGCGCGCTGACCATGGCCGCTCCCGCTGTCGCCGATCAGGCCGCGCGCAATCAGGCCGTGATGGATTACGTGATGCATCACGTGATGGATTCCGCGCACTGGAAACTCCCGTTCCTGCCGGAAATCCATCTGCCGGGCGGTCTGACCTTGCACGGTGTGATGCTGCTGCTGGCAGGGCTGTTCTTGATTTTAGCATTTGGGCTCTCGTTTCGTCGGCGCGATCCGGTGCCCCGCGGGTTCGCGAACGTGCTTGAAGTCCTCGTGAAATTCGTGCGCGACAACATTGCAATCGCGAACCTCGGCGAGTCGGACGGCCGAAAGATGGCCCCCCTCCTCTGCACGTTTTTCTTTTTCATTCTTACGCTGAACTTGATGGGGCTTATCCCGCTGTTTTCCACCGCGACGGCCAACATCAATGTCACCGCGGCGCTCGCAACCACCACGCTGGGCGTCATGATCGGCGGCGCGATTTACAAAAACGGGCTGAGCGGGTTCCTCCATGCCTTCGTCCCGCACGGTGTGCCCTGGCCAGTGCTCATTCTGCTGACGCCGATCGAATTCATGGGGATGTTCATCAAGGCCTTCGCGCTGACGATCCGTCTTTTCGCCAATATGTTCGCGGGGCATGTGGTCATTTTCACGCTGCTCGGCCTCGTGGTGATGTTCGGCGCGCCCGCCTTTGCGGCCGTCGGGCTGGCTCTGGGCATTTACCTGCTGGAGATCCTCGTCGCCTTCCTGCAGGCCTACGTTTTTACTCTGCTTTCAGCGATGTTCATCGCGCAGGTGCATCATCCGGCGCATTGATTCACAAAACAGAACGTTCGAAGCAAAGAGAAGGAGACACATACCATGACGGCAGCAACATTGGCAGCAATTGGCGCGGGCCTGGTCACCATCGGGGCCGCTTTGGGCATCGGTAAACTGGCAGGTTCGGCGATGGAAGGTATCGCGCGGCAGCCGGAAGCGGCGCCAAAGATTCAGGGCGCGATGATCATCGCCGCGGCGCTGATCGAAGGCGTGGCGCTTTTCTCGGCGGTCGTTTGCTTGCTCGGCGTGCTGAAGTAAGCGGCGCCCCGCCATGGCGGACACCCACCAAACCCACACCGCGCAGCCGGCGGCGCACGAAGGCGAGCACGGCGGCCCCAATCCAATCCAAGTCAGCGGCCCGATGATGGGCCTGACCTGGTTGACGTTCGGTCTGCTGGCGCTCGTGCTCTACAAGGTCGCGTGGAAACCGATCCTCACCGCGCTGGACCAGCGGGAAAAACAGATCCGGGACGCCCTCGAAGAGGCCCGGCTGACTCGCGAAGAATACGCGCGGATCGAGGAAAAACGGGCGCAACTCATCGATGAGGCGGACGCCAAAGCCCGCGCCATCGTCGAGCAGGCCCGCAAAGCGGCCATCGAGACGGCCCAAACCATCGAAGCCAAGGCGCGCGACGAAGCGAATATCCTGCTGACCAATGCGCAGCGTGAAATCGCCATCGCGCACCAGAAAGCGATCGCGGACCTGCGCCGCGAAAGCGCCGACCTCGCGGTCGGCCTCTCCCGAAAAATCCTCGCGGATCAATTGGATGAGACCCGCGGACGCAATCTCGTGGACCGCTTGTTGAAGCAGGTGTAGCCGCATGACCCGTTCTCCCCTCGCCCGTCGATACGCCCGCGCGCTGCTCGAATTGGCCCAGGAGCAGGGCCGCCTCGGGCTTGTGCGACAGGATCTCGCCGGAATAGCCGAGCTCTGCCAAGAACGGGAAGACTTGCTGCGCGTTGTTCACGGCTACTCGATAAGCAACGAGGCTCGCGTTCGCTTCTGGCGCTCGCTGCTCGAGGGACGGGCGGACGAGCTGACGCTGCGCTTTGTCCTGTTTTTGATCCACAAGGGCCGCGCCAATCTGTTGCCGGAAGCCATCCGGGAGTTCGAGGCGCTTTACTATGAGATGCGCGGCATCCAAACCGTCGAAATTGTCTCCGCTCACCCGATGCAGCCGAATCAGATTCAAACGCTGATCGATCGATTCGCGCAGAAACTCGGACGCGAAGTTCGGGCCGTCACCCATGTTGACGCCGCCCTGCTCGGCGGGTTTCAAGTCCGGGTCGACGACCTCATCTACGACTACAGCGTGAACCACCAACTTGAACGACTCCACCGGAATATGCTCACGGCATAGAGGTATTTATGGCACTCAACATCAAACCCGAAGAAGTCACCGCCATTCTGAAAAAGCAACTGGCGGATTTTGAACTCAAGGCCGAGATCTACGAAACCGGCACGGTCATCAGCGTCGGCGACGGCATCGCCCGCGTGCACGGGCTCTCCAACGTCATGGCCAACGAGCTGGTCGAGTTTGCCGGCGGCATCCGCGGGCTGGCCCTGAATCTCGAAACCGACAATGTCGGCGTCTGCGTGTTCGGCGACGTGGAAGCCATCAAAGAGGGCGATGAAGTTCGGCGGACGGGGCAAATCGCCTCCGTGCCCGTGGGCGATGTGCTGGCCGGCCGCATCGTGGACGCGCTCGGGGTCGCGATCGACGGCGGTCCGCCCATCGCGGCGAAGGAAACGCGCCCGATCGAACTCAAGGCTCCCGGCATCATTGATCGCCAGGACGTCAAGGAGCCGATGCAGACGGGCCTGAAGGTCATCGATGCGCTCACCCCGATTGGCCGCGGCCAGCGCGAGCTGATCATTGGCGACCGAAAGACGGGCAAGACCAGCATCGCCATCGACACCATCATCAATCAGCGCGGCGAAAACGTCCGCTGTTTTTATGTCGCCATCGGTCAGAAGCGTTCGACCGTCGTGCAAGTCGCCGAAAAGCTCAAGCAATACGGCGCGCTGGACTACACCACGATCATCGCCGCCACGGCATCCGACCCGGCGCCGATGCAATTCCTCGCCGCCTATTCGGGCTGCGCGATGGCCGAGTATTACCGCGACAACGGCAAACATGCGCTGATCATTTACGACGACCTGACCAAGCAGGCGCAGGCCTATCGCCAACTCTCGCTGCTCTTGCGGCGGCCGCCGGGCCGCGAGGCGTATCCCGGCGATATTTTCTATCTTCACAGCCGCCTGCTCGAGCGCGCGGCCAAGATGAGCGCGGAAAAAGGCGGAGGGTCGCTCACCGCGCTGCCGATCATCGAGACGCAGGCGAACGACGTGGCCGCCTACATTCCAACCAATGTGATCTCGATCACCGACGGGCAGATCTTTCTCGAATCCGACCTGTTCAACGCGGGCCAGCGCCCGGCGATGAACGCCGGCCTCTCGGTCTCCCGCGTCGGCGGCGACGCGCAGGTGAAGGCGATGAAGCAGGTAGCCGGCTCGCTGCGCCTCGAACTAGCGCAATTCCGCGAGCTCGCGGCCTTTTCGCAGTTCGCGTCCGATCTCGACCCCGCGACGCGCAAACAGCTCGACCGCGGCCAGCGCCTGATGGAGATCATGAAACAGGGCGTGCACGAGCCGCTGCCGGTGGCCAAGCAGGTGGCCATCATCTTTGCCGGCACCAATGGATTCCTCGACGATGTGCCCGTCGCGCGGGTCAAAGAATTCGAGCGCCGCCTCCATGAAGCGATGGACGGCGCGTATGCCGGATTCGTCCGCCTGTTCAATGAGAAGAAGGCGATGACCGACGAGGTCAAGAAAGCGCTGACCGACGCGCTGACGGACTTCAAGCGGACGTTCAACAAATAAGCCCCGCGGCACAATCCAACAGCCCCCGATGCCCTCGCTGAAAGAATATAAAGCCAAGCTCGCGAGCCTCGCGAACACGCGGAAGATGACCAAGACCATGAAGATGGTCGCGGCCAGCAAGCTCTACCGCACGATGGACGCGCAGCGGAAGGCCCTGCATTATGCGGAGAAGCTGCAGGACCTGCTGGGCCGGCTCGCGGCCTCGGTGGACCACCGCGCCCATCCGCTGCTGCAAAAGCGAACGGGCGCAAAAAAGAGTCTCGTGCTGCTGGTCAGTTCGGACAAAGGCATGTGCGGCGGCTTCAACAACAATCTGATCAAGCACGTCTCCCGCTGGATGCTGATGCCCCAGCAGCTCGAACGCGAGTTCACATTCAGCTTTGCCGGACGCCGAGGCTGGCTGTTTTTCCGAAACCGCGTGGCCGTCGGCCGGCTCTACGAGGGCGTCACCCAGCGCCCGACCCCTTCCGATGCGTTGCGTATTGGGAACGACCTCCAGCGCGCATTCATCAGCGGAGAGATCGACGAGGTCTTCATCGCGTACAACCATTTCAATAACCCACTTTCGCAGCGGCCGGTCATTCGCAAGCTGCTGCCCATCGAGCCGCACGCGATCACCGTCGGCGCCCGAGGGATCCACGAGGATTTTATTCTCGAGCCCCGGTCGGCAGAATTGCTCCGCGCGCTGCTGCCGAAAATTGTCGATTTTGAAATCTATTTCGCACTGCTGGAAAACGCCGCCGGCGAAAACGGCGCGCGCATGACCGCGATGGACAATGCGACCAACAACGCCAGCAAGATGATTCGCACCTACACCCTGCTGCGCAACCGCGCGCGACAGGCGTCCATCACCAAGGAACTGATCGAAATCGTCTCCGGCGCGGAGGCGCTGAAGGGATGACCCGCCCCCTGTCAAACGTTGCAGTTAGGAGAGTACCATGAGCACTGCCGCCACCGCCGACCACACGACCTCAACCGGCCGAGTTGCCCAAGTCACCGGCGCTGTCGTCGACGTCGAATTCCCCGCGGGCCGCCTGCCGCCCATCAACGCGGCGCTGAAGGTCAGCAACCCGTTTATTGGACCGGAGCCGCACAACCTCACGCTGGAAGTCGCGCAGCATCTCGGCGACAACGCGGTCCGCACGATCGCCATGGACACCACCGACGGACTCAAGCGCGGGACGGAGGTCGTGAACACCGGCGAGGGCATCTTGATGCCCGTCGGCGTCGGCACGCTGGGTCGCGTGTTGAACCTGCTCGGCGATCCGATTGACAACCAAGGTCCCGTCAAAGCGGAAAAGCGACTCCCGATCCATCGGCCCGCGCCCGAATTCAAGGAGCAGGACACCAAGGACACGATTCTCGTCACCGGCATCAAGGTGATCGACCTGCTCGCGCCGTACAAAAAGGGCGGAAAGATCGGCCTCTTCGGCGGCGCGGGCGTGGGCAAAACGGTGTTGATCCAGGAGCTCATCCGCAACATCGCCACCGAGCACGGCGGCTACTCCGTGTTCGCCGGCGTCGGCGAGCGCACCCGCGAGGGCACCGCGCTGTTCCGCGAAATGAAAGAATCGGGCGTCATCGACAAGACCGCGATGGTTTTCGGTCAGATGAACGAGCCGCCCGGCGCCCGCGCGCGCGTCGCGCTCTCCGCGCTGACCATCGCCGAATATTTCCGCGATGAATTGCGGCAGGACGTGCTCCTCTTCGTGGACAACATTTTTCGCTTCACGCAAGCCGGCGCCGAAGTGTCGGCGCTGCTCGGCCGTATCCCCTCCGCCGTCGGTTACCAGCCGACGCTCTCGACGGACATGGGCGAGCTGCAGGAGCGCATCACCTCGACGAAAAACGGCTCGATCACCTCGATCCAGGCCGTGTACGTGCCCGCGGACGACTACACCGACCCCGCGCCGGCCACCACCTTCGCGCACCTCGACGCCACGACCGAGTTGTCCCGGCCGATCGCCGAGCTCGGCATCTATCCCGCCGTCGATCCCCTCGCCTCTTCGTCCTCCGTCCTTACGCCCGAGGTCGTCGGCAGCGAGCACTACCAGGTCGCCCGCGGCGTGAAGGAAATCCTGCAGCGCTACAAAGAGCTGCAGGACATCATCGCGATCCTCGGCATGGACGAACTATCCGAAGAAGATCGCGCGACCGTTTCGCGCGCGCGAAAAATTCAGCGGTTTCTCTCGCAGCCCTTCCACGTCGCCGAGCAATTCACCGGTATGCACGGCGCCTACGTCCAGGTCGCCGACACGGTGCGTTCGTTCAAGGAAGTCCTTGAAGGCAAACACGACGACGTCCCCGAACAGGCGTTTTATATGGTCGGCCACATTGACGACGTGTTGGCCAAGGCGAAGAAGATTAGAGAAGCGGCGAAATGAGCTTTCGTTTCTCCATCCTCAGTCCCGGCGGCAAGGCATTCGAGGGCGAAGCGGACTATGTCGCTGCGCCCGGCGCGATGGGCGGTTTCGGCGTGCTGCCCGGCCACTCGCCGATGATCGCCGCTGTTCAGCCCGGCCTGTGCAGCGTGACCGTCGCCGGCGCGAAACGCCACTTCTACACGGGCGAAGGCGTGCTGGAGGTCAATCGCGAGGAAGTCGTTTTGCTGGTCGACGAAGCGCAAACGATCGAAAAGGCCGACGAGGCAAAGGCGCTCATCGCAGAACGCCATCGCCGAGCGGCAGGAGGAACACCGCGATGATGCCGACTGCATACGAATTGCTCCGGTGGACACATATCGTGTGTATGGTGGGCCTCCTCGGCGGATTATTGGTTTTTCAGATCGGGCTCTCGACAACTGCCCGCATGGATGCCGCCAATTTGCGCGGCGCGATTCGACTATGGAATATTCTACTCGGCATCGGTTTGCTGTCCGCCGTGCTGATGTACCTCAAGGTGAACGGCCATACCATGGGCGGGCACTACAACGGTGTGATCGGCCTGAAGTTCATCATCCTGCTGGCCGTTGGGGGCCTTCTCCCCGCTACAAAGCGCAGTGAAAAAGCTGACGGGTTGCGTTGGTCGTGCATTCTGCTGCTTATTCTGGCGTCGTTCACCGCATTCACGATCTGAACGTTTTTCGCGCAACACGCCGCCCAAGGATTATATTGACGCAACATGTTTTCATCCCTCCAGAAACGGTGGGGTCTTGAATCCACCGGTCAGACGATGGCTGTCTTGCTGGTGTTTTCCCTCGCCGGATTCTCGATCCTACCGGCGCGGCGCTGGGTATTCGAGCATTTGGGGATCGGCGCGGAGACGCCGATCTGGATCAAAATGCTTACGTGGCTACTCGTTGTTTTTCCCGCGTACCAAATTTTTTTGCTGCTCTACGGCGCGCTCTTCGGTCAGCTCGCGTTTTTTTGGGAAAAAGAGAAACGTCTCTGGCGATGGCTCATGCGTCCCTTTAGACCCAAAAGCGCGACCGTCATTGTTGAGTCCGAGCGCGGGCGCGGCATCACGGCACGGGACACTGACGCCCCTGGCAGAATGGAAGCCGTTGACGGGTATAATCGGCATACGCTAAAAGCAGAGTTGCGCCGGAGTGGCGGAATGGCAGACGCGCTGGACTCAAAATCCAGTACCCTCTAAAGGTGTGTGGGTTCAAGTCCCTCCTCCGGCAGGCTTTTCACCGATCATTGTCGCGTAGGGGGAGTCGCGATCGGATCAATGTCAATAGCGGGTTCAATTTCGCCGCCGAATCATTCACCTAGCTGAAGGGGGTTGCCGTGAAGATGCGAATGCTGGCTTTTTTTCTCTCCGTCCTGACGCTCGCGCATCCGATGGCGCACGCCGAGGGCGCGGAGGCGCGTGAAATCGCCGCGCCAAAGATTGCCGTGATTGCGCCGGAGCAACTCGATGGCGAGTGGTACTGGTATGCATGGGGCGGCGGCAATCAGCATATCGTCCAATCCGCCATCGAGCGTGCGCTGATTCGCGCGGGATACGAAGTTATCGATGTGACCGCGCTCGGGAGCTGGCGCAGCCTCGATGAACTGATCGGCGCGCGCACGGCGCAGCAAAAGGGCAAGGAACTCGGCGCGGATTTTGTCATTGCAGGCAAGGCCACAGCGGTGAAGGCAAGCCAAGGATCGGCATACGGCGTCAGTGTCTTCCGCGCGAATGCCGAGATTACGCTGCGTCTCGTGCGCGTCAGCGACGGCAAGATACTCGCGATCGAAGATGCGAGCGCACAAGCGGGCGGCCAGGCCGTGCGCGCGGCGGGCCAAGAAGCCCTCAAACAGGCGGCCCAGATCGCCGCGCGAAAAATCACCGCGGCCGTGCGGGTCGCCGTGACGCCGGAATAACTGCGCCGCTTCTCCGATGAAGCACGCGCACGCGAGGCGCTGCCCGTTGACGTTTCCCTGGCCTGATCCGCCTCTCCGCGTCGTCCTCGTCGAACCGGAAATACCGCCGAACACCGGCAATATCGCGCGCACGTGCGCTGCAACAGGCGCGATTCTGCACCTGATCGAACCGCTTGGGTTCACACTGAACGATGCACAGCTCAAACGGGCGGGTCTCGACTACTGGGACTCGGTCGCGGTGAAACCGCATGCTTCCTTCGACGCATTTCTCGAAAGCGCGGGAACACCGCGCTGCTGGCTCTTCACCACGGGCGCGAAGACGTCGCTGTTCGACGCCCGCTTCGCGCCGGGCGACGCGCTGGTGTTCGGCCCGGAGACGCGGGGGCTTTCCGACACCCTCCTCGCCCGCTATCCCGACCGCCAACTCGGAATCCCGATCCGCGCCGACCATGTCCGCTCATTGAACCTGTCCACGGCGGTGGGCATCGCCCTGTACGAAGCGTTGCGCCAAATTTCCCGTTGAACTCTTTTCGTCCGATGCGGTCAATTAAGGCACCTTAAGGAGCACATTGGGTATGAGCACAGGCATTTCGGCGATCAATGAACGTGTCAAGGAGGAAGGCGCATTTGTTGGCGCGCTTCGGGCGGAAATCGGACGGGTCATCATCGGGCAGCCGTATCTCATCGATCGCCTGATCGTCGGCTTGCTGGCAAACGGACACTTGCTGGTCGAAGGCGTGCCGGGTCTCGCGAAAACGCTGACCGTCAAGACGCTGGCAGCGGCAATCCGCGCGCAATTTCAGCGGATCCAATTCACGCCCGATCTATTGCCGGCAGACCTCGTCGGTACGCAGGTGTACAACCCGAAGGATGCGTCGTTCTTCATCCGCAAAGGACCGATTTTCGCGAACATCATTCTCGCGGACGAAATCAATCGCGCGCCGGCGAAGGTGCAGAGTGCGCTGCTCGAAGCGATGCAGGAGCGGCAGGTGACCATCGGACAGGATACATTTCCGCTTCCCTCCCCCTTTCTGGTCCTCGCCACACAAAATCCGATCGAGCAGGAAGGCACCTATCCCCTGCCCGAAGCGCAGGTGGATCGCTTCATGATGAAGCTGGTCGTCACATACCCCTCGCGCGATGAAGAGCGGCGCATTCTCGACACAATGGCCGTCACCGAGGCCGCCACCGCAGTGCGCCACGTCGTGGAGCCCGATACGATCCTACGCGCGCGGAAGGTGGTGGACGAGATCTATGTGGACGAAAAGATCAAGGACTACATCCTCAACATCGTGTTCGCGACGCGCGATCCGGCGTCCTTCCGACTGGACCTCAAACCGTACATCCGGTACGGCGCATCGCCCCGTGCGACGTTGAATCTCACGCTCGCCGCGCGCGCCCATGCGTTCCTGCAGGGGCGCGGCTATGTGACGCCGCAAGATGTGAAGTCCATCGCGCCGGATGTGCTGCGCCACCGCGTCATCGTATCCTACGAGGCGGAGGCCGAGGAACTGCGGTCCGACGATATTGTCGCCCGCATCCTCAACACCCTTCCGGTCCCTTGATGACGACATGATGGCGTTCCCCAAGCATCGCCTGCAGGCTGCTTTTCCTGTTCCTGTAGCCGAACATACTGCAACTCCATGATCCCCGCCGACGTCATCAAGAAAATACGCCAGATCGAAATCCGCACCTCGCGGATGGTGTCAGATGTGTTCGCCGGGCAATACCACAGCGTCTTCAAAGGGCAAGGCATGGAGTTCCACGAGGTGCGCGAATACGTGCCGGGCGATGACGTGCGCGCGATCGACTGGAATGTGACCGCACGGCTCGGCCACCCGTTTATCAAGAAATATATCGAGGAGCGTGAACTCACCGTGATGTTGCTCGTCGATATGAGCGGCTCGCAGCTGTTTGGGCACGGAGCACAATTCAAAAAAGACCTGGCGGCTGAACTCGCCGGCGTGCTCGCCTTCGCCGCAATCCAGAACAACGACAGGATCGGACTGCTGTTGTTCACGGACGAGGTCGAGCACTACATTCCGCCCCGTAAAGGGCCGCGCCATGTGCTTCGCATCATTCGCGATACACTGCACTACCGCCCGGCCCGCGCCGGCACGCGGATCGCATCCGCGTTGGAGTATCTCAACCGCGTGACCGCGCGTCGATGCGTCGCATTCGTGATCAGCGATTTCCAGGACCGCGACTACATTCGACCGCTGACCGCGGCCGCGCGCCGACACGACCTCATCGCCGTGCGGATCGAGGACCGGCGCGAATACGACTGGCCCCCTGCCGGCGTGATGGAATGGGCGGACCCGGAAACCGGCCGGCGTCGGCTGATCGACACGAGCGATCGCGCGCTGCGAGCTGAAATTGCACGACGCCGCGAGCGGGAACGCGAGGAACTGCGCCGCGCGCTCCGCGGCGCGCGCGTGGACCTCATCGAGGTCGAAACGGAAACGCCCTACGTTCAACAACTCATCCGCTTTTTCAAGGCGCGCGAGCGCCGGTTGGCGACATGAACAGACGCTGTTCATCTGCGCTCGGCATGATCGGCCTGACACTGCTCACCGCCTGCGGCGGGCCGCGCGAGTCGCGAACGGCGCCGGCGGCGCCGTTGGCGGTGCGGCTCAGCACGAACGAGACGCTGATCGGCCGACCCTTCACGCTGCGCGCCACCGTCGAGGCGTCCGCCGAGACGCAGATCGCATGGCCGACTCCGGGCGCGCCTCGCGCAATTTGGATTCGCAACAGCCGAGAGGATCGCAGCGAGGGGCAGCACACGCGCGAGTGGGAGCTCATCGCGCTCCGGCCGGGCGTCTTCACGGTCTGGACCGGCGCCGTTCACGTTGTGCGCGCGGATGGATCAACGGCGTCCTACGATGTGCCAAGGCTCGACATCGCGGTGCGGACGACTATCGGCGAAACAAACAGCGAACCTCGCGATATCGCCGGGCTCGAGCGCTGGCCTGACGCGCCGCTGAAGCGGCTGCTTACGGCGCTTGGCGCCGTTGCCGCACTCGCGCTGCTGGCCGCGCTCATTGCGCTCGCGCTGCGACGCCGCAAGGTGTCGGCGCCGGCGCCGGCGGAGCTTCCCCCGCATGAACGCGCCATGCAGGCGCTCCGCGCGTTGCGCGCGCGCGGCATTCCGCAAGCGGATGGCATCGAGGCCTACTACGTGGAATTGTCCGCCATCGTTCGCCGTTATTTGGAAGATGCGTTTTCGCTGCGCGCGCCGGAGCAGACCACCGAGGAGTTCATTCGCGCCGCGACGACCTCGAATCGTCTGACACTGGACCACCAGCAACTGGTGATTGCCTTTCTTGAACAGAGCGACCTGGTGAAATTTGCGCGCCACCTTCCCGCGCCGACGGACATGGAGGCTGCGCTCGCCGCCGCCGAGCGGCTCGTGTCGGAAACCATGCCGCGCCCAACGCCCAACCCAGCCCCCACGCCCAGCAGTCCCGCATGAGCTTCCGCTACCCCATTCTGCTGTTGGCTATCCTGCTCGTGCCGCTTGTGGTGTATCTGCGGTACGGCTGGAGCCGGTTGCGCGTTTCCGTTCGGCACAGCGGACTTGGACGTATGGACGGAATCGGCGGCGGCGCGGGCGTGTACCTGCGTCCGCTGCTGCCGATCTTGTTTGCCGCGAGCCTCGCGCTCTTGATCCTGGCCCTGGCTCGACCGCAGCGCGGACTGGGAGAGCACCGCGTCATCACGGAAGGGATCGATATCGTACTCGTTCTCGATGTGTCTCCGTCGATGGCCGCACTGGATTTCGAGGAGGGCGGCCGCGAAATCAACCGGCTCGCCGCGGCGAAGCGCGTGGCCGAGCAGTTCGTACGGGGCCGGCGCAACGACCGCATCGGACTGGTGGCCTTCGGGGCCCACGCATTCTCTGTCGCGCCGCTCACGCTGGACCACGGCTGGTTGGTGACGCAAATCGAACGATTGCAAGAAGGCGAACTCGGCAATGCGACCGCGATCGGCGATGCGATCGCGGCCGGCGTGAACCGATTGCGCGACAGCAAAGCGAAGAGCCGCGTCGTGGTGCTGTTGACCGACGGCGTAAACAATGCCGGAGAGATCACGCCGATCAATGCCGCTATCGCGGCGGAGGCGCTCGGCGTGCGGGTGTACACCATCGGCGCGGGCACGGACGGCATCGCGCGGATTCCCGTTCGCGATCCGTTCGGCAATGTCCGCTATATCCGCGAACAGGCGGATGTGGACGAACCGACCCTCCGGCGCATCGCCGAGCGCACCGGCGGCTCGTATTTCCGCGCGACGGATATGCAGGGCCTGCGCCGCACCTTTGCCGAGATCGACCGGATGGAGAAGACCGAAATCGAAGTCGAGCAGTACACGCGATACGAAGAGCGGTTCCAGCCGTTTCTGGCGGCCGCGCTTGCGCTGCTGCTGCTCGAGCAACTCCTGGGCTTGTGGCGATTGGAGCGATTTCCCTGACCATGCACTTCGGCGATCCAGCTCATCTCCATCTGTTGTGGATGCTGCCCGCAGTCGGCCTGCTGTGCATGTGGCTCTACCGGCGTCGGCGCGCGGCCCTGCGCGCGATGTTCGCCGACGCCGCGTTGAACCGGCTCGCGTGCGGATTTCGCGCCTCCCGGCGCGCGTGGCGGCTTGCCATCTGGTTGAGCGCGATCGCCGCGCTCGTATTCGCGCTGGCGCGTCCACAGTGGGGATTCCGCTGGGAGCAATCGACCCGCCGCGGCTTGGACATTCTCGTCCTGCTCGACACCTCGCGCAGCATGCTGGCATCGGATTTCAAACCCACCCGCTTGCAACAGGCGAAATGGGGCATTCGCGATTTCGCCCGATCGCTGAGCGGGGATCGGATCGGTCTGATTCCATTCGCCGGGACGGCCTTCCTGATGTGCCCGCTTACCGTGGACTATGCCGCATTTTTGATGAGTCTTGACGATGTGCAGGTTGGGATCGTGCCGCGCGGCGGCACGGCCATCGCCGCCGGGTTGCGCGTCGCGGTGGAGACCTTCGACAAGCAGGCAAGGGCCGACCGCGTGATTGTGCTGGTCACCGACGGCGAAGATCATGAAGGCAAAATCGAAAACTGGCTGCCGACACTAAAAGAAAAGAACATTCGCGTATTCGCCGTGGGCGTTGGAAGCAAAGAGGGAGAACCCCTACCCGCGCCCGATGGCGGGGCCGGTTTCCAGAAAGATCGCGAAGGGAACGTCATCTTGAGCGCGCTGCGCGAAGATACACTGCGCGCGCTGGCCATGGAAACCGGCGGGGCATATGTCCGTGCCGCGCCCGGCGATCTCGCGCTCGACCGCGTGCTCGCCGAGCATCTGGAACCCCTTGCCCGCGCCGAGTCGGACACCCGCCTCGCCAAAGTCTGGGAAGAGCGCGCAGGCTGGTTCATCGGACTGGGGCTGCTGTTGCTCCTGCTGGAATCCTCGCTTCGCGAGCGCTCAGGGAGAGCGACATCATGAAACGCGCGCTTCTGCTCCTGGCGGCTCCGTTGTTCGCGTGCGCGCTCGCGCACGCCGATCCGCGCGCGGCGATGCGGGAAGGTTTTGCGGCATTCGAACGCGGCGAATTTGCGGCAGCCGCGGCGGCCTTCGATAAAGCGGAACAACAGGCAGGCGAAAGCGGCCTCGACCCGACCGTTCCCCGCTTCAATAAAGGAGTGGCGCTGTTCCGCCAGCAACGTTGGGATGCCGCGGCAGCGGCGTTCATGGAAGCGCGATTGACGCCCGATCTGGATCGCCAGGCCCGCGCGCTATACAACGCCGGATGCAGCAGGCTCAAACAGGTGGAGTCAGCGCTTGAAGCCGGCGAGGGCCGCGACCTTGAAAAACATTTGGAAGAAGCGATCGAATGGCTGGGCCAGTCGCTGTTGATCCGGCCGGATCGGCCCGATGCGCGTCATCAACTGGAGCGCGCCCTCGCGACGCGCGAGAGGCTGTCGCTGTACGTCGTGGAGCTCGCCTCGATTTTGCAGCAGGCGGACAAATGGATTGCCGAATACCGCTTTGAGGACGCGCACCGCCTGCTGGCCACCGCCCGCGAGCGGCTCGCCCCCGCGTTAATCCTCCCGCGGCCCGAGGTAAAATCATTCGAACAGGCGCTCGAACGAACCGGTCAAATAGTGCAGATTTTGGAGGCGGGCGAACAACCCGCCCTTGCGCCATGATCCAGTGCCGACTCGCCATAATCGCGATATGCGCCGCCGCGTGCGCGCTCGCCGCCGCGCGCGCGGCGGATGAAACATCTCGCTATTATTTCGACAACGGCGCCGAGCGCTACACGCGCGACGATGTCGAAAAGGCTCGCGCGTGGGTGGATGAAGGCCTTCAGCTCTACCCCTCCGACACCAAACTGATTTTGTTGCGCCAACTGCTCGAGCAGCCGCCCCAACAGCAGCCGCAATCGTCTCCAAATGCTCAACAGCAGCCGCAGACGGGCGAAGGACAGGATTCCGAGCAGCGGGACGAGCATCAACAGGAGCAGACATCACCCTCGGATGCCCCGGAACAACAGACGTCCAGTTCTGAGGAAGAGGAGCGCCCCGCGAGCGCGATGTCGGAGGAGGAGGCGGAACGCATCCTCGACGCCCTCCGCGAGCGCGAGGCGTCCGACCGCGCGCGGATCGCCGCGGATCGACTCCGCCGCGAGATGAGCCGGCTTCCGCCTGTGGAGAAGGATTGGTGATGCGCACGAGACGTTCAAATGTCATCGCCGCCCTGCTCGCCCTGGCGCTCACCGCCGCGCGGGGCGCGGAGGTGGAAATGGACATCGAACCGCGCGTGCTTCGGCTCGGCGAATCCGCGATATGCCGCATCGTGATAAAGGACGCGGCGAACGCGCCGCAGCCGCGGCTTCCGCCGCTGCAGGGGTTCGAGGTCAGCGCGGCGGGAACCGAGCAGAACATCCAAATCGTGAACGGACGCCAGTCCCTCTTCACGGCCTACCGGTTCCAGCTCACGCCGATCGCCGCGGGCGACTTCAAAATCGGACCGTTCCGCTATGACCTCGGCGATCGCGTGGCGGATATCCCCGCCGTCGAAGTGCGCGTGCTGCCGATGCAGGGAAATGGCGGAGAATCCGTTCAATCGATGAATGAGTTGCTCTTTGCGACGCTGACCTCGAGCCGTCCGAAGGTGTACGTGCAGGAGGTGTTCGACATCACGCTCAACGTGTACGCGCAGCCGGGATTGAATCTCGACCGCAACATCTCGCTGCTGAATTTCGACACGACCGGTCTGGCGCTATCCGGCTTTGAAGAGCTGGCGAGCGGGCGCGAGGCGATTGACGGACGCGTGTACGATGTGCGGCGATTCCGCGCGCGCGCCACGGCGCTAACCTCGGGAGCGTTCACGCTGAACCCGCGACTGCGGGTGAACATCATTGTGCCGCGCAGCCGGGGCAACCGGGATCCGTTTTTCGGCGACTCATTTTTCGACTCCTTCAGCCTTTTCGGGCGCGTTGAAACACGCGCGCACACACTGGAGGCGCGCCCGCTTTCGCTGCGCGTGCACGACCTGCCCGCGGAAGGGCGGCCCTCGAATTTTTCCGGCGCGGTGGGGCGTTTCTCGTTCGACCTGTCGGCGAGTCCGCTTCAACTGCGCGTCGGCGAGCCGATCACGATGCGCTACCGCATTCAGGGGCGCGGCAATATCGACACCGTGCGCGCGCCCGAGCTCGCGCTGCCGGACGGCTTCCGCGCGTTCGAGGCACAGTTGGTGGAACAGAACGCGCAGAGCGGATTGAAGGTGTTCGAGCAGGTCATCATTCCGCGTTCGGCGACGATCAAGGAACTGCCGCCTGTCGCGTTCTCGTGGTTCGATCCGGAAGCGGAGCGCTACGAGACCATGGTCCGCGGCCCCTACCCGCTCGAACTCGCCGCCGGCAATGCCGGTCCGATCCTGCAGGGGGTCGAGGCGCAGCCCGCGCTCGAGCGCGGCCCCCTCGGCGCGGATCTGGTCTATCTGAAGCCCGCGCCGCGCCGACTGCGCGCGGCGGCGCCCGCGTCGGACATTCCGCCGGCCCTGCACGGCCTGCCCGCGCTGGCCCTGCTGATCGCGGCGGTCTATGCGCGGCATCGCGAGCGATTGCTGCGCGATCCCGCGCGCGCCGCCCGCCTGCGCGCGCCGCGCGGCGCGCGCGAGGGACTCGCCCGTGCACGCGCCCTCGCGCACAATGTGCCGGAAGCCGCAGGAGCCTTGGCCGACGCGCTCGCGCGCTTCTTCGGTCCGCTGCTCGGATTGCCGCCCGGCCGGGTGGATGCGGAGTCCGTGTGCAGCCGTCTGCAGCAAAGCGGCCTCGACACAACGCGCATACGGGAGCTGCGCTCCCTCTTCGATTTCTGCGAGCGGATGCGATATGCCGGTCCTGCCGCGCCGGCAACGGAAGAAGATCGCACAGCGCTAGCGCGGCATCTGGAGCGCGCCCCCGACCTGCTTCGCGCCTGCAAGAGGGCCGTCCGATGAGCGCGCGCCTGCTGATCCCGGCCCTGCTGCTTATCATAGCGTGCGCAGCGTTTGGCGCGCCAGACCCGCGGTTCGACGCCGCGCGCGCGTCCTATGATGAAGGGCGATTCGCCGACGCGCTCGCCCTGTACGACGAATTGACGAAGGACTACCCGCATTCGCCGGAAGCCCACTTCAATCGCGGCAATGCGCTCGCACGGCTGGGGCGGGCCGGCGAGGCGATCGCCGCGTTTCAGCGCGTACTGATGATCGCCCCGCGCGACGCCGACGCACGGGCGAATTTGACGTTCTTGCGCGATGCCGCGGGTTTGCCCAAGCCGCAACCATCGCTGCGCGATGTCACCTTCGGCGCGCTGTCGGCGCGGGAATGGAAGGCCATCGCGCTTGCGGCATGGTGGCTGGGCGCCGCCGCACTGGCCGCGTCGCTCCTGATGCCGCGACTTCCGAACATCGTCCGACGCGCCGGCGTTGCGCTGCTCCTGGCGGCGCTCGTCGCCGGCGCAGGTTGGGGGCATTGGCGCTTGCGCCAGCGGCATCCTCTTGCCGTGGTCATTGCGCCGGGTGTGCAAGCGCGCTTCGCGCCGCTGGCCGACGCCACGCCGCATTTCGACGCGCCGGAGGGACTGACCCTCCGCGTCCTGGAACAGTCCGGCGCCTGGCTGCGCGTGCAAGAAGACCGCCGCGAAGGATGGATCCCTCGCGAGGGCGTCGCGATTCTCGAATTGGAATCCTGAAGCCTTCGGCTATACTCGCGATATGTCACGCATTCCCGGACACTCGTCGCGCGGGCTTTGCATCACCGGCTTCTTGATTCTGGCGACCGGCGCGGCGTCTGCGTACCTCGTGCGCACCTACGGCAACGCCCTGGTTGCCGATGAACCGATTCGCATGATTTTGCTCGCCACCGCGATCGGGTCCGGCATCTGTTTTATCTCCGCCACCGCGCGCTGGTGGATGCGGCACTGATCTTCCGGCGCGATCTTTTTCAGCTTCCGCACGCGTCGATTAGGCCGCCTCCCGCGTGCGGGGGTCGAGGATGTCGCGCAGGCGATCGCCGAGCACATTGAAGGCGAGGACGAGCAGGAAGATCGCAACCGTGACGAAGGTCATCTCCCACCATACGCCCTGCCACAGCCGCGCGCGCGCGTTGTTCAGCATGATGCCCCACGACGGTTCGCCCTGCACGCCGAGGCCGAGGACGCTCATGAAGACCTCGGTGCCGACGGATGCAGGAAAACGCAGGGTGAACGTGACCAGCACGATGTGAAACACATTGGGGAGGATGTGCCGGAACAGGATGCGCGGCCCGCCATAGCCGAGCACCCGCGCGGCCTGGACATACGCGCGCTCGCGATGCGCCATCGTCTCCGCCCGCACGAGCCGGCAGATGCCCACCCAGGTCGTCAAGCCGATGCCGAGAAACACGCCGACCAGCCCCTTCCCCACCACCATCGAAATCGCGAGAATAAACAGCAGTCCGGGAATCGCGGCAAAGGTCGAATACATCCAGACGATCACGTCGTCCACGCGACCGCCGTAATAGCCCGCAAGCAGTCCGAGGAGCACGCCGATCGGAATCGCGATGCAGGACGTGATGATGCCGACATAGAATGCGATACGCGCGCCCTGAACCAGCCGCCCGAAGACATCGCGGCCCAACCCGTCCGTGCCCATCCAATGGCGGAACGACGGCGGCTGGTATTGCTGGTGAATCTCCTGCCGCTGGTAAGCCGGCGTCGTGTCGCGCGCGCGGTGGATTCGATAGACAATCTCGCCG
This sequence comes from uncultured bacterium, assembly GCA_937958885.1. GTDB lineage: Bacteria > Verrucomicrobiota > Kiritimatiellia > CAIVKH01 > CAIVKH01 > JAMLJG01. The sequence goes on from CALGMT010000029.1 coordinate 22,502, forward strand.
TAAGCCGCGAGGGCGGCGTATGCCAGCACCACGAGCAGCGCCGCGCGGGCGAGCAGGCCGCCCTGCCAGAGTTGCCGCAGTGCGCTCATTGCAGTTTTATCCTCGGATCCGCCCACGCGTAGCACAGATCGGCCAGCAGATTGGCCGCCAAATAAAGCGCCGATCCGATCACCACAATCGCGCGGACCACGTCCACATCGCTGTCGTTGATCGCGTTCACGCCGAGATAGCCGAGGCCGGGGATGCCGAAGAAACTCTCGAGCAGCAGGCTGCCGGTGTAGAGAAACGGAACCGACAGGACCACCTGCGTGATGATCGGGCCCATCGCGTTGCGCAGCACGTGCACAAACAACACCCGCGCGCGGCCAAGTCCTTTGGCATAGGCCGTTCGCACGTATTCCTTGTGCAGTTCTTCCAGCAGGATCGTGCGGTAAAACCGGACGCCCGCGCCGAGTCCGCTGACGACGCCGATGATGATCGGCAGCAGCAGATACACCCAGGAATGAAAGCCCCACACGGGGAACCATCCGAGCTTGAACGCGAGCACGTACTGGCCGGCGACGATCCAGACCAAATAATTGACGCTCATCAACGCGACGGATCCCACCACCATCAGGCGATCCGGCCATCGGCCCCGATAAAACGCGCTCCACAGCCCCAGCGTGACGCTCAACACCGTTTCGAGCAACAGGATCGGAAACGCCAGCGCGAGCGTCGGACCGATGCCGTCGCGCAGCAAATCGGCCACCGGCAGATTCGCGCTGCTGGAGACTCCAAAATCAAGGCGCGCGAGACTTTTGAGATAAAACAGAAATTGAGAGTCCCACGGTTTTTCCACGACGCGCCTCAGGCGAATGGACGCCACTTCTCGCTCGCCGCGCGACAGCCATTCGCTCAACGCCGCGGCGGGGGATTCGTCGGCGGTGCAGGCCAGCCGCTCAACCGTCCACACGCGCGCGCCCGGCGCGCGCCAGCGCACGCGCCACTCGTGCGCCCGCCCGCGGGGCGGGTCGAATGCAAGCGGCGGCTGCACGACGGCGTCTGCCGCCACGATCAAAACGCCCTGTTCCCATCGCGCGCCGTCCGAACGGGTCCAGCCGCCGGGGCCGCTCTGAAAATTGATATCCGGCAGGGCGCGCGTCGGCGCGAGACGGCCCCAGAACAGCGGCTTGTTGAACCCACGCCCTTCGTCGAATTCCTCCAGCGCGCGCGGCGAGGCTTTTTCTCCCAGTTTCATCCGCGCGGGGCTTCCGCCGACGAGATGGAAGAGCAGAAAGGTCACGACGATGACACCGAACACCGTCGGGATCATTTGCAGGATTCGTCTGGCGATGTAGGCGATCATGAACGGTCAACGCGACGCTTTGAATGGCCGGTCATTATCCTCGTATCAAGTGCGACCCGGATGCAACCTCACAAGCTCCGCGCGATGCGCGCGGCGATTCGAGCGTTGTTTTCCAGCAGCGCGACATTCGCCGATTGACTTCGCCGGTCGGTCAGCTCGCTCACGCGCGCGAGTAGAAACGGCGTGACCTCCTTCCCCCGAATGCCGGTAGCGTCCGCCTCCAAGAGCGCAGCGGCGATCGCGTGCTCGATTTCATCGGCGGGTACTTCCGCCTCCGACGGTGGCGGCGCACAAACCAAGATTCCAGCCGATAGCTGTAGCTCGTCGCGCGCTTCCATTAGTGCAGCAACTTCATCAGGCGTGTCGCACCGAATGTCGACCGGCAACCCGGAGGAGCGCGAATAAAAAGCCGGGAACGTATCGCAACCGAATCCAACTACGGGTACGCCCCGCGTCTCCAACGCTTCCAGTGTCAACGGAAGATCGAGTATCGCCTTCGCGCCCGCACATACCACCGTTACCGGTGTCCGGCCCAACTCCTCCACATCCGCACTGATATCGAACGGGTGCCCGCGATGCACCCCGCCGATCCCGCCGGTCGCAAATATCCGGATGCCCGCCCGATGCGCCAGAAACATCGTGGCGGCAACCGTTGTGCCTCCCCATTCGCGCCGCGCGAGCGCGATGGGCAGGTCGCGACGACTGCACTTGCGCGCCGATCGCGATTTGCCCAGCGCCTCCAAATCGTCAGAATCCAGCCCGATGCGCACCACGCCCTCCATCAGGGCAACCGTCGCGGGAACCGCGCCCTCTTCCCGAACCGCCGCCTCCATGTTCGAGGCCGTCTCTACATTGAGCGGATATGGCAAGCCGTGCGTAATCAACGTGCTTTCAAGCGCCACCAGTGGGCGTCCATCTCGTCGCGCCGCCGCCGCTTCCCGTCCGAATACAAAATCCACCGATCTCCTCCCGGTCAAAATAAACCCGTTCAATGCGATTACTGCAACATATTACCCGACAATAAGATACGATATTCGTTAGCCGCCGCCCGCCCTTCGATCGCCTTCGCATATCGCTGTCGGCAAATGAGTTATGCGGGCATCCGCACTCAACGACGCTTTCTGTATTGATGCCGGATATTTGATGGGGCAGCATAACTGTTTTCGCCCTCTATTGCGGGCAATTTTCCATGCGCATTTTGATTATCGGTGCAGGGAACGCAGGCCGCCACTTGGCGGCCAAGCTGTGCGAGGAGCGCCACGACATTGTCATTGTCGATTGCGATGAGGCGGCGTTGAACGAAGTTGCCGCCCAGCTCGACATTCAGACAGTGAATGGCGAGGGCTCCAGTCCGCGCGTCCTCGAGCGGGCCGGATTGATGAAGACGGATTTGCTGGTCGCGGTCACGGACCGGGACGAGGTCAACATCCTCGCCTGCGCGTTCGCGAACGCTGCGGGCGTGCCGCACAAGGTGGCCCGAGTGTCGAATCCGGATTTCCTCCATGCGAACGCCAAATTCGACCTGCGAAAACTGGGCATCGATCTGGTCATCAGCCAGAAAGAAGAGTGTGCGGACGAAATTTTCACGATTCTGCGCATGCCGGGCACCCTCGAAGCCGTCGATATGTTCGAGAATCGCGTCCTCGCGGTGGGCGTAAAAATCCACATGGACAGCCCGCTGGTGATGACGACGCTAAAGGATTTTCCCCGCCCCGAGTTGCTGAGCCGCATCCGGATCATGGGACTGATGCGCGCTGACGAGTTGCTGATTCCGAAGGGCGACACGCAACTCATGATCGGCGACGACATCTACTTCTGCGGCGTTCCGGAGGATGTCCATGCCTTCCTCGAATGGGCGAGCCCCGAGCATGAGCGCTTCGAAAAACTCATCATTGCCGGCGGCGGCGATCTGGGGCTCCAAATCGCCTTGCGTATGGAGAAGACGGATACGCCGGTCGTCCTCATCGAACGAAATCCAGAGCGCGCGGAGGCGTGTTCCCTGCTCCTCGACCGCACACTGGTCATCAAAGGCGACGCGCTCGATCAAGAAACGCTCGAAAACGCGGGCGTGATCCACGGCTCGGCATTCGTGGCCGTCACCGGTAGCGACGAGAACAATATCATGATCTGTCTGCTCGCCGAGAAGGCCGGCGCGACGTTCACCCTCGCGCAGGTCACACGGCCCGAATATGTGCCCATCATCGGCAGTTTGAGCCTGCTCGACCGCGCGGTCAGCGCGCACATGTCGATGATCAACGCCATCCTGCATTTCGTGCGCGGCAAGAATGTCAAGGCGGCCGCGCTCCTGCACAAGCTGCCCGGCGAACTGCTCGATGTCGTGATCTCGGATGCGCATCGCTGGGCGGACAAGCCGATCCGCGCGCTCCGCATCCCCCATGGCGTGATGATCGCGACGGTGCTTCGCGGACAGGATGTGATCCCGCCCACCGGCGATCTCGTCCTGCGCAAGGGGGACCGGCTGGTCCTGTTCGCCATGCCCTCCGCTGTGAGCCGCGTCGAAGACCTGTTCAAAGGTTGATCCGCCGTGAACTTCCGCGCCGTATTCCATCTGATTTCATTTTTGCCCCTCGTCTTGAGCCTCAGCATGATGATCTGCTGGCTCGTCGGCGCGCGGATGGACGACCCGTGGCACGCGCAGCGCGCCTTCGCGCTCTCCGCCGCCATTTCACTTATCACCGGCAGCATTCTATGGACGAGCACCCGCGGCCCGGTGGACCTCAACCGCCGCGACGGGGTTGGCATTGTCGCCTTCGGATGGCTGCTCTGCACCGTGCTCGGCGCCATTCCCTTCATCCTCTCGGGCGTGGCGATGAACCCGGCGGATGCGTGGTTTGAAGCCGTTTCCGGGTTCACGACAACCGGCGCGACGGTGCTCGAGAACTTGGAATCCCTCCCCCGCGCGATCCTCCTCTGGCGGTCCATGAGTCAATTCATCGGCGGCATGGGCATTCTCGTGCTATGCGTGGCGATTCTCCCTCTGCTCGGGTCCGGCGGCATGCAGATTTACCGCGCGGAGGCGGCGGGCCCGTCCAAGGACCGCCTGACCCCGCGCATTGCGGGCACGGCGAAGCTGCTCTGGGGCGTGTACGCAGGGCTGACGCTGCTCGTCCTCCTCCTCCTGCGCGCGGCCGGGCTTTCATGGTTCGACGCGGTGTGCCACGCGTTCAGCACCACCGCGACCGGCGGCTTTTCCACCCGATCCGCGAGCATTTCGGCGCTTAACAACCCGGCAGTCGAATGGATTGTCACAGTGTTCATGTTCATCTGCGGGATCAATTTCGCGCTGCACTGGCGAATGCTGCGCGGCGAATGGCGGGCATGGTTCCGCGATACCGAATGGCGTCTGTATGCGACGCTTATCGGCGCGGCCTTCCTCGCCATCCTGTTCAACGCGAGCCAAGGTTCCTACTCCGATTTCTCCCGCGCGGTGCGCGAAATTCTGTTCAACGTGGTCTCGATCATCACCAGCACAGGGTTCACCACCGACGACTACGGCCAGTGGCCGGCCTTTTCGCAGTTCGTCTTGTTCTTGCTGATGATCGTCGGCGGGTGCGCCGGCTCCACCGCGGGCGGCGTCAAGGTCATCCGCGTACTGGTCCTGCTCAAGCAGGTGTCGCGCGAGCTCAAATTGTTCATTCAGCCGCAGGCTATCTTTCACGTCAAAATCGGACGCCAGGTGGTCGAGCCGGAAATCGTATCGATGATCACCGCCTTCTTCGTGATCTTCGCGCTCCTGGGCGCCATCGCATCCGCCTGCATGTCCTTTTTGGTGCCCGATCTGAAAACGGCCATTTCCGCGGTGGTCAGTTGCCTCGGCAACATCGGTCCCGGCCTCGGCGCGATCGACCCGTCCGGCACCTACGCTTTCATGCCGTCCGCGGCAAAAGTCCTGCTCGCGAGCTGCATGCTCCTCGGGCGCCTCGAGCTCTACACGCTTGTCGTGATCCTGATCCCCGGCTTCTGGCGGCGCTAATCCATGGTCGACATGCGAACGCGCATCCGCCATACTGAGGCCGGAGGAATACGATGAAACGAATCCTCATTCCTGTCGATTTTTCGGCGAGCACGGAACGGGTCGTGCGCACGGGCGCAAAGATTGCGCACGCGTTTGGCGCGGAAGTGTTCCTCCTGCATATCGCGCCGCCCGAACCGGAGTTCATCACCTACGAGCCCGGCCCGCCGTCCGTGCGCTCCGCTATCGCAAAGGATATCTCCGCCCAACATCGAAAGCTGCAAGACCTGGAGCGCGCCCTCGCGCATGAAGGCCTTGCCGTCAAGGCCTTGCTGATTCAAGGCTACATCGTCGAAAAGATTCTGAAGGAGATCGAACGCCTGCAGGTTGATCTCGTCGTTATGGGATCGCACGGCCATGGCGCGCTCTACCATCTGTTGCTCGGCAGTGCGACCGAGGGCGTGCTGCGGAAATCCCCCGTGCCGATCCTGATCGTGCCGAGAGCGCGAGGCGCTCCCCCTATTTCACCATCAGCGTGACGATCAAACGCCCGCCCTCGTGCGGGACGCCGCCAAGGATCGTGGGCTTGCCGCGCTGCAGCGAGACCGAGGTGCCCAGCAGGCGATTTTCGCCGCGCATCCAGCTCACTTCCACATGACTGCCGCGCGTGCGGCCCGTGCGCAGATTCACCGAATGTCCGTCACCCAACGCAATCGAGGCCGTCCCCGGCGTGTTGACCATCACGGTTCCCTGCCCGATCAATCGGTAGGTTTCGAAGCGGAGCAGCGGTCGCAAGACGTAGTCCACCCGCTCCAGCCGCCTGTCCAACGGCGCCGGATCATTCGACGCGAGGATGAGCATCGCCTCGATCTCCATCGGCTGCGCCACGGCAGCCGGCGGCGCCGAAAGCAAAACCGCTCCGACCAGGAATCCGAATATCCATTTCATATCGCACCCCCGTTTGCGGGGCCGTTCTCCGGCGCAACCATCCAAATGACGACCGCGCCGCTCGTCTGATCTTCGTACACCATCGCCGATGCGCCCGGCAACGCCGCATCCACCCATTCCACGCGAGGAGCCGCAAGCGCGGTCGGCGGCGACAGCACCCGCGTCGAAAAAAGGCCCACGCCTGCGAACAGCACGAGCGTCGCCGCAATCGCCGCCCAATCCCATCGGAATCGAATCCTGGCTGCTTCGTGCTCCTGCGCCTTGAGCAGATGAATCGCGCGGCGTACGTCGTTCCACATCACTTCGGCCGGCGGCGTCGGGATCGGCTGACGGCGGAGGCGGGCGCCGATATTTTCCCATTCTTCCAACGCTTCCTCGATCAAGGCGGGCTGGGTCTTCCGCGCGTCGAGCGCATGCGTCGCGCGAGCGTCCAGCTCGCCGTCGCGCCGGCGGCTCCACCGCTTGAGCTCCTTGAAAATATTCATCGTATTCCCCTTAACATTTCCTGCATCTGTCGTCTCGCATAATAAATTCGCGACATCACCGTGCCGGTACGGCACTTCATCGCCTGCCCGATTTCCCGATACGACAGGCCCTCCACCTCGCGGAGAATCAGCGCCGCCCGGTGTTCCGGCGACAATCGCGCCAGCGCGGCCTCGAACGCGCGCCAGACCTCCTCGCGCTCCATCCCGCGATCGGGCCGGCCGACATCCGGCGGCTGCCACGCCGCCGCCGGACGCGGCTCGCGCTCCGGCGTCTCGTCCAGCGACACTTCTTTGCGCCGCGCCGACCGCCGCGCCTCGTCCAGCACCGCGTTCACCGCGATTCGATACATCCAGGTGAAAAACTGCGCATCGCCTTTGTACGACCCCAGCCGCTGCCAGGCCTTCACCCACGCCTGCTGCGCCAGCTCCCGCGCGTCCTCCGCATTGTTGACCATCCGATAGATCACGCCGTACACCCGCCCGTGAAACGCCTTCACCAACTCGCCGAACGCCTCTTCGTCGCCGCCGCGCGCGCGCGCGACCAGCGCATCCACCGCCGCGCGCGACAGCGAACGCTCTTCGGTATTGGACGGCGCGGGCGCGTCGTTATTCATCGGCTTCCATGCTCTGTAAAAAATAATGTTCTCGTTTCCATGCTATGTAAAATCAGGTTCCCGCTCACGGGCGGCGCGCGGTCCAGCCAAGCTCTACATACTGCCAATCCACCCGGTCTCGACGCAGGGTCACGACGCCGAAACCGGGCTCGGTTCCCATCCAGGCCCCGCGCCACCACTTGCCGCAGACCGCGCCGCCGGTAATGAACGAGGTCCGGTTCCAACGCAGGATTTCATCCACATGCAGGTGACCTTGCAGCACGAGCGGCACGCGCCGCCCGGCGAGCAGGTCGAGCACGTCGCGGTTGTTGACCACAATCCGGTTGCGGGGCGCGGGATTCTCGCCGCCCTCGGTAGCCTGAAAGAAGGTGGTGAGCAACGGCATGTGCGTGACCAACACGATCGGCGTTGTTTCCGGAACGCGCGCGAGTTCTTCGCGCAGCCACACGAGCTGCGCGGCATCGACATAGCCGCGGTACTTCAATTCATCGCGCGTAACGTCGACCGTATCCAGCACGATCACCCGGCATCCGCCTGCGTCGATGGAGCGGACAGTTTCCGACACGCCTAATTCGGCGCGAAACACCGCGCGCGGATCCGCCTCCGGCGCGCTGCCGTCCTTCGGCATCGCGCCGACGAGATCGTGGTTGCCGAGCGCGGTGATGGGGCGCGTTTCAAGGCGATCGGCAAGATGCTCGCGATAGGCGCGCCAGCGGTGCGCGACCGACTCGCGCGACGCCTCGAACCCGTCGGTGATGCAATCGCCCCCGCAGATCAACACATCGGCCTTCTCGCGATTGATGAGATCCGCCGCCAGCTCCATCGCGACGGGCGTCTCCCATTCCACGCGCGCGTGGATGTCGGTGAAAAATACGATGCGCACGGCGTCGCGCGGACCGTTCGCCTGCGCCCAGCTCGCGCGCCGTGGGAATCCGAGGCTCATCGCCGCCGCGGTCGCCGCCGTCAAAAATTCACGCCGATTCATAAGTGCCGCCCGCCGCAGGCCGTCTGCGGCGCCGGCCATCATAGGCCCCCGCCGCGGCGAGGACAAGCCAAGCGCCCGCCGCCGCGGTCTGCGCCTCGCGGCGCGTCCAGCGCGTCACCAGCTCGCGGCTGACGGGGCTGTCATACGGACCCGGCCGCGCAGCGGCCTCCGCGCGGGCCCGCAACTCTTTCGGCCAGTCGCGGCGCGCCGCGCGGAGGGTGTGGCCGAAATAGGACTCCAGAATTCGCTGCTCGCCGAAGGCGACGGTGATGAATTCTTCGTGCTTCGCCGGATCGCCGCGGTTCGCGCGCGCGTCGTTCCAATAGCGGTCGCGCCGAAACAGGCGGACGCGCAGCTCATGCAAAAACGGATCCGTGATGGCCGAATAGCGCTTGAGAAACGCGGCATACTCCTTGTCCGACCCCATGCGCCGCAGGATTTCGCCGGCCTCCTCCGCGCGAGCGCGGTCGGTTGCGCGGAGCCGTTCCGGCGCGAGACGCGAACGGAAGCGTCCGATCTCGGGATCGACGATCAGGTGTCCGTATTCCGTCATGGCCTCGTCAAAGACGAAAAGGCCGGGGCGATAGGAGTAGAGCGGTTTCCACACATCGGGCGTGTTCGAGACAATGCCGAGCATCAGCAGCGCGGTCAGCCGCGCCAGACGCCACGCCATCCGCGCGGAACGCATTCCGGCGGGGATCGACGCGATCCGCGGGGCGAGCCCGGCGGCGAGTCCCAGTTGGATCAGCCAGACCGAGCCTGCGTTGATCGCGATGTCGCGATAATCGAAATAGCGGCGCGGGACCGCCCACTGGATCACCTCGTCGAACACGCCCAGCATCGCGCCCAACAGCGCGGCGCACGCGAACGCTCCGCGATCGCCGTAGCGATCCGCATACGCGCGGTAGAGCAACCACGACAACACACCGTATTGCACAAAATGCATTGCCTCTTCCGCATTGCCGCGCAAGTGCCAGGCGCCCCCGCAAAACAGCGCGGCGAGCGCCAGAAGAATCACCCACTGCCTCGGCGCGACGGCCGAAGCGCTTCGGCGAAGCGCTATGAGGGACAACACGCATGCAACCGCGATCGCGGCGAACACCGCCCACATGAACGCGTCGCGCGTCCAGTGCTCCGTCACCCACGTCTGAATTTGGCGCGCGATCGGAATCGTGGCGTAGATGAAAAGCGTCCACAGCACGACCGCCGTCCAATTCAACGCTTGTCTGGCTTTTGGGGTAGGCATCATGTTCCGCGCTGCGGTCTGCGCGCGCGCGCCCAGACGACCGCACACACCGCGAGGACCGCCAACACGGCGGTCCAAATCTGCCGCAGCGTCACGCGGTGGATCAAGTGCTTGCCCGCCGGACTGACGTAATGCCGGTCCTGCACGTGCTCGGCCAGGGCCTCCTTGAGTTCATCTGTCCATCGCTCGCCCGCCGCATCGAGCGTGTTCGAAAAATAGCGCTCGAGGATCTGGTTCTCCCGCCAGGCCACGGTCGCATGAAAGGCGTACCAGTGGGGCTCAAATCGATACTTCGGAAGCACGCCGAAATAATGGTTCCGCCGATTCAGGCGAACCATCGCCTCGTGCGCGAACGCGTCGCGCGCGGGGGTGTAGCGGCGCAGGAAATTCGTGAACGTGTCCTCCGTCGAGTAGCGCCGCAGGATTGGGCCAACCTCCTCCGCGCGAACGCGATCGATGGCCCGAATCGTTTCGGCGTCAAAGCGGGAGTAGAAGCGGCCGATGTCCGGATCGTCGAATCGGTATCCGTATTCGCTCATCGCATGCTCGTTGTCCAATAGGAACGCGATCGCGGGCACGCGCTCCGCCCAGCGCGCGGCCGCGGCGGGCGTATTCGCCGCGCAAAGCCCCAGTGACAGCGCCAGCGCCGCGGTCAGGGCGGCGGCCAGCCGCGCGGACGACGGCGCGATGGGCGGGCGAATGTAGGCGGGGCGAAATCCGCCGGCGAGCGCGGCCAGTGCGAGGACCGACGCGAGACTGTTGTGCGCGAGGTCGCGCAGGTCCCAGAATCGGCCCGGCGTCAGCCACTGCGCCGCCTCATCGACCACGCTGACCAGCGCGCAGATCAGCGCCGCATTCACATACACCAGCGGGTCGCGCGCGCGGAACGCGAGCGCGCGGAAGACGAGGAGGCCGAGCACGCCATATTCGACAAAGTGAACCGCCTCGGCAGGCGTCTCCATCATGTCCAATGCGGCATAGAGGAACACGCCGGTAAGCGCGATCACCGCGCCGAGGCGGCTCCAGGGCATGCCGCGCATGCGTCGATAAATGTGGCGAAGGGTCCACGCCGCGGCCAGGAGGATCAAGCCGATCGAGATCCAGCGCAGCGATCCCGATCCCCAGTTTCGCTCCGTCCAGTTTAGAATCGCGCGCGCGACCGGAATCGAGGCGTAGATCAGCAGCGCCCAGCCGACCACCCATGCCCAGGCGATTGCGACTCGGCCCCTGGGCGGCGCTTCGATCATGGCGTCCGCCGGCTAGTTGTGGATGCGGCCGGTTTCCTCGGTCAGCTTCCGAAGGCGCTGCCGGATTTCCGGCGTGAGCATCTCGGCCTGGAATCGCCAGCGCCAGTTGCCGCTCTTTGTGCCGGGCACATTCATGCGCGCTTCCGACCCCAACCCGAGCAGATCCTGCATGGGGAAGATAGCGGTATTGGCATTCGATCGCATCGCCAGCGCGATCAGGTCCCAGTGAATTTCATGCCCGTCGCTGCCGAGATAGTTCAGGATCGCGGCGCGTTCAGCGTCAATCTCTTCGCGTGTTCGCGTACTGCCCTCGCCCGGCTCGCTGCGGAACCAGCCGACCGTGGTGTCGTTGTCGTGGGTGCCGGTGTACACGACGCAATTCGGCGGGTAGCTTTCGGGGCGGTACTCCGCGGCCTTTGCATCGTTGCCGAATGCGAATTGCAGAACGCGCATGCCGGGGAAGTGGAACTGATCGCGCAACGCGTCCACATCCGGCGTGATGACCCCGAGGTCCTCCGCGATGATGTTCACCTCGCCGAGATGGCGCTTGAGCGCGTGGAACAAGTCCGCGCCGGGGCCCGGCACCCATCGGCCTTGAATCGCAGTTTCCGCGTTGCCGGGGATCTCCCAATATCCGGCGAATCCGCGGAAGTGATCGATGCGGACGATATCCACCATTTGAAAAATCTTGCGAAGACGCGCGGCCCACCACGAGTAGTCCTGCGCCTTGTGCGCGTCCCAGCGATACAGGGGGTTTCCCCACAGTTGGCCGGTGGCGCTGAAATAGTCCGGCGGAACGCCGGCCACCACCGTGCAGCGGCCGTCCGGCTCGATGTAGAACAATTCGGGGTTCGCCCACGCATCCGCGCTGTCGTGCGCGACGAAGATCGGGATGTCCCCGATGATCTTGATCCCGCGATCCCGGCAGTAGAGGCGGAATTTATGCCACTGGTCGTCGAAGATCCATTGCTGGATTTTCGCGTTGCGGATGGCGGTGCGATACTGGCGTCGCGCGTGGTTCAACGCCGCGGGTTCGCGGCGGACGAGCGCCGGCTCCCACGTGTGCCACGGCTCGAGGTTGTGCGCTTCCTTGAGCGCCATAAAGAGCGCGAAATCCTCCAGCCATGCCTCGTTGCGTTCACAAAATTCCTTGAACGCTTGTTTCTGCGCCGGGGAAGCGTGCCGCTCGAAGGTCCGGCAGACCGTGCGCAAAATCGCCGTGCGGGCGGGGATGACGGCACCGTATTCGACATGGTCGTCGGGGAATTTCGGGAACCGGTCAAGGTGCCATTTGTGCAATAGGCCGTCCTCCACCAGCATATCGAAACTGATGAAGAGCGGGTTGCCCGCGAACGTGGAGAACGACTGATAGGGCGAGTCGCCGTAGCCGGTCACACCATGCGGCAGGATTTGCCACAAATGCTGCCCCATCTCGACCAGTTGATCCGCGAATGCTCGCGCGGACGGGCCGAGATCACCCATTCCATATCGACCGGGCAGCGACGTGATGTGCAGCAGAATCCCACTTTCGCGCGGAAAGTTCACAACACCCTCCTTGTTAGAAAATCGCGGGAAAACGTTAAGCGTTATACGAGCGGATTGTCACGAAGTTTTCTAACGAGCCGACAATCACCCCGCACTCGGGGTCGATTCAGGTAAATCGAGTTGAATCCAGATGTCGCGCAACTGGCGCGCGTCCACTTTGTCCGGCGCGTTCATCATGAGATCGGTGGCCCTCTGGGTCTTGGGGAAGGCCAGCACGTCGCGGATGCTCTCCGCGCCGACCATGAGCATGACGAGCCGGTCGAGGCCGAGCGCGATGCCGCCGTGCGGCGGCGCGCCATAACGAAACGCGTCGATCATGTGCCCGAACATCGCGCGGATGCGCTCCTCGTTGAGGCCCAGCGCGCGGAACGCGCGCGCCTGCAAGTCGGAATCGTGGATACGTATGCTGCCGCCGCCCAGCTCCACGCCGTTCAGAATAATGTCATACGCCAGCGCGCGCGCGCGGAGGGGATCGGACTCGATCAGCGGGGCGTCTTCCGGATGCGGAGCGGTAAACGGGTGGTTCACCGAGGTGAGTCCGCCCTCGGCGCTGCGCTCGAACAGCGGGAAGTCGGTCACCCAGGTGAACGCGAAGGTGTCAGCGGGAATGGCCTTCGCCTCCGCGCCGGCGAGCAGACGAATCCGTCCGAGCGCAAGGTTCACAACGTCCCGCTTGTCCGCGCCGAAGAGGACCAGGTCGCCCGGCTGCATGTCCAGCCGCTCGCGCAGGCCCGCCTGCTCCGCCTCGCTGAAGAATTTGACGATCGGCGATTTCCACGAGCCGTCCGGCTGGACCCGAATAAACGCGAGCCCGCCGAGCCCGGCCTCTCTCGCCGCAGCGGTCCACCCGTCGATCGTGCCTTGCGAAACCGCGCCGAGTCCCTTGGCGTTGATCGCCTTGACTACGCCGCCCTGCCCCAGCACGGACGCGAACACCTTGAACTGCGTGCCTGTGAATAGGTCGGACATATCGGTCAGCAACATCGCGAAACGCGTATCGGGCTTGTCCGATCCGTATCGATCCATCGCCTCGCGATAGGGCATGCGCGGAAGCGGCAGCGTCGGGCGCGGATGGCCGGCGGCTTCCATCACATCGGCCAGCAAGCCGTCGATGAGCGCGTAGATGTCCTCCGGGGTGAGGAAGGACATTTCGATGTCCACCTGCGTGAATTCCGGCTGGCGGTCCGCGCGGAGGTCTTCATCGCGGAAGCAGCGCGCGATCTGGAAATAACGGTCGAGCCCCGCCACCATGCAAAGCTGCTTGTATTGCTGGGGGGACTGCGGTAGCGCGTAGAAGCATCCAGGATTCACACGGCTCGGCACGAGATAATCGCGCGCGCCCTCCGGCGTGCTCTTGGTGAGGATCGGGGTTTCGATTTCGACGAACTGCTCGCCGTCGAGATAGGTGCGGATCGCCTGCGTGATGCGGTGGCGCAACAGGAGGTTGCGCTGCATCGATTCGCGCCGCAGATCGAGGTAGCGATAGGTCAGGCGAAGCTCTTCGGCAACCTTGGCGGCCTTTTCGTCGTCCAGCGGGAACGGCGGCGGTTGACTGCGATTGAGCACCTCAATGGCCGTGCCGCGAATTTCGATGGCGCCCGTCTCGAGCTTGGAATTGACCATTTCGGGCGGCCTCAACTGGACCGTTCCGGCCACGCGGAGGACATACTCCCCGCGCGCGGCCTGCGCCGCATCCCACGCGGCCTGCGAATCCTTCGGGTCGAACGTCACTTGTGTGATGCCGTACCGATCACGCAGATCGATGAAGATTAGGCCCCCGTGATCGCGCACCGTGTCCGCCCAGCCGCACAGTGCGACCTGCTGTCCGGCATGTTCCGCCCGCAATTCCCCGCATGTATGCGTCCGCATCATAATTCTTGAGACCTCAATGTTCCCGCTTTGCGCTGCTATGGAAATAACTGGAGGCGCGGGTGGGGATCGAACCCACGAATAGAGGTTTTGCAGACCTCCGCCTTACCACTTGGCTACCGCGCCTCGATTGCGGGGCAAAGGGGATACGATACCACGCGCGCTTACGCAATCCAGATTTTCATGCGGACAATCGCTCTTCTGGAATCACGACTCTACACCCGCCCGACGAATTGATAGTCTATCGCCGTATGCGACTACTCGTTGCACTGGGGGGAGTGCTCGCGGCGGCCGTACTGTGCGGGTGCGGTGTATTGCCGCGTGTCGTGGATTCGATGCGGAACACGGCTTTTCCCGCGTCGGCCTCGCTTGCGCCGCCGCCGAATCCGTCCGTGCCCTACCGGATCGATATTCTCCATTCCCCGCGCACCCTCCTCGCCGAATCGGCCTATCCGCCGATGGTTACGCGACAACGCATCGTGTGGGACGGGGATGGACTCGATTGGCGCATCCGATTTCCCTCCCAGCGATATGCGTACGGCCATTTTTCGTTGCGAAGACCGATCGATCTTCAACCACACTACCGCCAGATGCGCCTGATGTTCAAAATTCGTCCGGCGCGAAGCGCGGCCTTTCTCGCGGTGGCGCTGATCGATCGCCCCGAGAGTGGCGCCCCCGTTCTGTCGGATGTCCCCCTCGTCAACCGCGCGCCGCCGCTCGGCGACGGATGGACCACCGTCAGTATCCCACTCGCGGACTTCCCGGTAGGCTTGCCGGCGGCGCCGCTCGATGGTCGGACGTTGGACGCGTCGGCGCAGGCCCCCTCGACCCCGCGCCCGCTCGACTGGTCGCGCATTCAGGAGTTTCGGATCATCAGTCCCGGCGGGCGCATTCCCGCGGACGAAATCTCGATTCGCGAATTGCGATTCCAGCGGCTGTAGTCCTCTTTGCGCTTGCCCCCCCGCGCCGACTGCTTAAGGTGCGCGCTCGATGGAGGGTTTCCGATGGCCGGCGAATACGTGTTCAATCTGCAGCGGCTGACCAAGCAATACAACAAAACGAATGTCCTCGAGGACGTTACGCTGGCCTTTTTCTTCGGCGCAAAAATCGGCGTCATCGGCGGAAACGGCGCGGGGAAATCAACGCTTCTCCGCATCATGGCCGGGATCGACACAGATTATTTGGGCGAGGTCCAGGTCGCGAAAGGCGTCAAGATCGGCTACCTCGCACAGGAACCGAGTCTCGATCCGTCGAAGGATGTGATGGGCAATGTGCAGGACGGCGTCGCAGAGGCGCGGGCCATCCTCGCGCGGTATGACGAGATTTGCGAAAAACTCGGCGATGACCTGCCCGCCGATCAGCGCGACAAGCTCGGCGATGAGATGGATCGCCTGCAGACCATCATTGATACGCACGATCTCTGGGAGCTCGATCACCAGGTGGAAATGGCGATGGAGGCGCTTCGCCTTCCCCCGCCGGACGCGCGGGTGACGGAAATCTCCGGCGGCGAAAAGCGCCGGGTCGCGCTCTGCCGGCTCCTGCTCTCGAATCCCGATGTGCTACTGCTGGACGAACCGACCAACCATCTCGACGCGGAATCCGTCGCGTGGCTGGAAGAATACCTCAAAAAGTTCCCCGGCACGATCGTTGTGGTCACACACGACCGCTATTTCCTGTCGAATGTGACCGAGTGGATCCTCGAACTCGATGGCGGACACGCGTATCCCTACAAGGGCAATTACGCCGCCTGGCTGGAACAGAAACAGGCGATGCAGGAGCGCGAGGCGAAAGCCGCGCAGTCGCGCCGCAAGTTGCTGGAACAGGAGCTCGAGTGGGTCCGCATGAACCCCGGGGCGCGCCGCGCCCGCAACAAGGCGCGGCTGCAGCGCTACGAAGAGCTCGCGAGCCGGCAGGTGGACACGCGCGAAGACAGCCTGCAGATCCAAATTCCGTCCGGCGAGCGACTCGGCGACCTCGTGGTGCGCGCGGTCGGCGTCTCAAAGGCCTATGGCGACCGCCTGCTGATGGCGGACGTCAACTTCGACCTGCCGCGCGGCGGCATCGTCGGCGTGATCGGCGGCAACGGCGCGGGCAAGACCACCCTGTTCCGCATGATCGTCGGCCAGGAGAAACCCACCGAAGGCACGCTGACCGTCGGCCCGACCGTGCGCATCGCCTACGTCGATCAATTTCGAGACGCGCTCGACCCGGCCAAGACGGTGTACGAGGAAATCTCCGGCGGTCGCGAGTTTCTCGATCTCGGCGGCAAATCGATGAACAGCCGAGCGTATTGCGCGCGTTTCAATTTTCGGGGCGGCGACCAGCAAAAGAAGGTTAGCCAGCTATCCGGCGGCGAGCGCAACCGCCTCCACCTCGCGAAGCTGCTGCGCGGCGGCGGCAATCTGCTGCTGCTCGACGAACCGACGAACGACCTCGATGTGGACACCCTGCGCTCGCTGGAAGAGGGGCTGCTGAGCTTCGGCGGATGCGCCGTGGTCATCAGCCACGACCGCTGGTTCCTCGATCGCATCGCCACCCACATTCTCGCGTTCGAGGGGGACAGCAAGGTCACGTGGTTCGAGGGCAATTACGAGGCCTATCACGAACAGCGCCGCCGACTGCTCGGCGAAGCCGCCGATCGCCCCACCCGGATGCGCTTCACCCCCATCCGGAATGGGTGATTTACTTGCTCCCCGAGATGAGGTATGCTTAATAAATAGAATGAAAGAGCGGATATCCGAGCTTACCGGCGCCGAGCGCGACGCGGAATCAGGCGCTGAATTGATGGCGGTGAAGTGCTCCATCTGCGGCGACTGGATGGACGTCAAACCCGGCCACATCAATTATATTTCACACGGCATCTGCCCGAGGTGTTATGTCGAGGAGATGCGCAAACTCGCTCGCGACACGTAGCGGCCCGTCGTCGGGCCGCTTTCAGGCGCGCTTGATCACCAGCACCGTGATGTCATCGGCCTGCGGCGTGCCCTCGGAAAAGGCCTGAACCTGGCGCACGAGCGCGTTCACCATCTCCGAGGCGTTCAAACCGATATGGGCGCCGGCCCAGTCCCCCAGCCGGTCGTAGCCGAGTTCCTCCTGCGCGCCGTTGCGCGCTTCGGTGATGCCGTCGGTGAACAGCAGCACGGCGTCGCCGACGCCGAGCTCCAGTTCGAGCGGCGTGAGCAATTCCTCGAAGACCGCTGCATCGGTGATGCCCATCGCGGTGCCGGGCGGTTGCAACCGCGCGACGGAACCGTCCGCGCGCACGTGCAAGAGCGGTTCGTGGCCGGCGCGCAGGACGCTGATGTGCGCCTTCTCCGGATTCACCTGCACCGCCGCGATGGTGACGAACATCTCCGCCTCGAGGTCGGGTGTGAGTTTTCGATTCACGCGGCGCATGATTTCGGCGGGGCTGTCGGACACCTCGGCATAGGTGTGGATCAACGATCGGACGATGCTCATGATCAGGGCGGCCGGCACGCCTTTCCCCGAGACATCACCGATGATGCACTCCCACGCATGCGGGGTCTGCACGACATCAAAATAGTCGCCGCCCACATCCAGCGCCGGCAAACTGAGCCCGGCCACTTGATAGCCGGGAATCTCCGGCATGGCGCGGGGCAACAGCGCCCGTTGAATGTCGCGCGCCCATTTCATCTCCTGCCGTACGCGCTCGCGCTCGGCCACTTCCTGGTAGAGCTGCGCATTCTCGATCGCCATCGCGGCGTGTTGCGCGAGGGTTTCGACGGTGGTCAATGTCTCCTCCGCATAGGGCGTGCCGTCGGCGCGCGGCCCAAGGTGGATGGCGCCCAGCCGCTTGCTTCCAATCGAGAGCGGCACGGCGAGCTCCGCCGCATCGTTCGGGTCCTCTCCGATCGCGCCATCCGGCCCCCGATACTGGGTGCGCCCGGTCTCGTGCGCGCGCTGCGCCATGCCCGTGCGCGAGGCATCCGGCAACGCGCCCCGCGCGTGCGCAAGCGTCAGCGCGCCGCCGGGCGGCTGCGCGACGTATAATCGGCTGAACCCCGCCTGCGTCATGCGCTCGAACATCTCGGACAGATTCTCGAACAGTACGGACGGATCGAATTGCTTGCTGATCCGCACCGTCCATTCCTGCATCCGATGCATCAGCGCAATTCGGCGGACGAGCGATGAGATCATCTGGTTAAACGTCTCGCCCAACAACCCGATCTCGTCCCCCGTGCTGACGATCACCCGCTGATCCAAATCGCCTTCGTGCACCTTGCGCGCCGCGCGCGTCAGCACCTCGATCGGCTGCAGGACGCGCCGCGCGAAGATCAACGAGAGCATGGTCGCGCCCAGGCTGATCAAGACCATGACGCCGACGGACTGGGCATAGAACGCTCGCATCTCGCTCGCCAGCGCAGTCGGGAAATACATCACCACGTACCCCGGCAAGCTGCCGTCTCGCGTCAGCGGTCCGGCGACGCGCAGTTGTTCGGACGCTTTGAGATAGGTCTGCACATAGTCGGACGGCCGGTCGCTCGGTTCGAGAATTTCGGGCGCGCGCGGCTCGCCGCGGGCCACGTGTTCATACACGAGGCGCCCGTCCTGATCGTAGAGACGGATTTCGTCCGGCAGGTGTTTGACCGGCTGTTCTGCGGCGCCGTCGATGCGCATGAATTTGTTCGCGAAGACGAAATCCAGACTGCCCCGCACGAATCGCTCGCGGTTCGATTTGTAATGCGCGGCGAGATAATTCAGGCCCGAGAGATAGACGGTGAAGGCGCTGCTGAACTCGCGCGCATAGAGGCGGGCGCGGAACTGGACGGCGTTGACGCCGGTGACGCCGGCCGCCGTCACGACGATCAACGAGATTCCGAGAATCAGGATCTTGTGCGCGAATTTAAGCCGCGGGTGCATGGCGGCGCGCCGCTTACTTCAACGCAACGAGCGCCTCTTCGCGTGTCGGATACGAGACGAGCGACTTGCCGAGCTGCAGCAGATCCAGCGTCCGCACCAGCTTTTCGTTCAAGCCGCACAGCGCCAGCCGCCCGCGCGTCACCATCAAACTTCGATGGTACTTCATCAGCAGGCCGATGGCGCGGCTGTTCAAGTAGGTCAACCCTTTGCAGTCGAGCAACACGCGGGCGCCCTGCGGGAGACAAATCGGATCAAGACTGTCCTTGAACAGGTCGATCGTCGCCGAATCGACCGGGCCCCGGATGACAGCGATCGAAACATTCCCTTCAGACTGAATTTCGACTTCCAACAATGGCTTACTCATGACGGTACCCACCTCATCCGCCAATATAGGCAAGGACGATCGCAGGGCAAAGCCGGAAAGCATGTCTAACTCGAATCTCATTTTCCGCAAGGCCCCGCTTCGGCATAGTGTGTCGCGTATGCGCGGATCCGAACGTCATCTCTTTCGTCGACTGTTGATCGCCGCGGAACGAGAGGTGAACAAAACCTTGCGCCAACTGCCGCCGGCACTGCGCGACAAGGCGCGCGGGGTTCCAGTGGTGTACGAACCCCGGCCCGATCCGGAACTCGCGCGCGAGGGCATCGAGTCCGACACCCTCGGCCTCTTTGTGGGTGAAACATTTCGGGATGCCTATGCCGGCGCGCACGATCTGCCGGCGCAGGTGATCCTCTATCTGCTGAACATCTGGGAATACGCCAACCACGATGCCGGATTCTATCGCGAGGAAGTGCGGCGCACTCTGCTGCACGAACTCGGCCACTATCTCGGCCTCGACGAGGACGAACTCGCCGACCGCGACCTCGACTAGGCGGGGCGGATCAGAGATCCTTGATGATCTCTTGCTCGGCGCTAATCAGGAGATTGTACATTTCCTCGGCGGACTCCGCCTCGCGCAAGTCGAGCAGCATCGTGGTCTGGTAGCACAGCACGCAGAGCCGCGCGAGGACGTGCAGGTGGATTTTGTCTTCCTGACAGCACACAAGAAAAAACAAGTCCGTCGTCATGCCGTCCGGCGAGCCGAACGGGATCGGCTGGATCGTGCGGCCCAGCACGAGGAATGAATCCTCGAACATGTAGGGCTGGTGCGTCCGGGGATGCAATAGCGCGATGCCGCCGGCGAGCGCCGTGGAGCACATTTGTTCGCGTTCCTTCAAACTCTTGATCAGATCGGCCTTTTGAAGCAGCAGGCCGGTCTTGTCCGCCTGCGCCACCATATCATTGATGACGGAAGCCTTGGTCTTCGACTTGAGCGCGGGATTGATGTACTCGACGCGCAGCAATTCGGGAATGATGGCGTGCTGCTTGTCGAGATTGTGCGCTTTCGCACGCGGCGCGGGTTTGTCGTCGTCGATCTCGCCTTTCTTGGAGCCGATGATGCGCTTGGACGCCCATTCATCAATGTCGTTCCGCATGAAAACCAGCTTCTCGCCGCGGCGTTGATACGGAATCTCGTTGTCGCGCACGAGCCGCTCGACATCGCCGCGCGTGAGGTGCAAATAGTCGGCCACCTCATACAAGTTGAAGATGCGATGTGGAACGCGGGCGCTCTTGCCCCCGCCGGACGTTGTGCTAGTTTTCGCCATAAATCGTGGAGCCAACGGACGGATTTGAACCGACGACCTGCTCATTACGAATGAGCTGCTCTACCAGCTGAGCTACGTTGGCCGAGTTCCACTATGCTAAACCGTTCAGCCTCAATGTCAACACGCGATGCCGCGCAAGCATCCGCGCCGCCCGTGCGCCTCGCGAAGGCGCGCGGCTCGTCGTTGTAAGTGCGCGCGCGGACTGTTACCGTGCGCTCGTTTTATCAAGGGACTCCTATGTCTATACACGGATTTGAACTGCTGCGCCGCGAAGAACTCACCGAATACCGCGCGTCCGCAACACTGTACCGGCATCTCAAAACCGGCGCAGAACTGCTATCGGTGGAGAGCGCGGACGAAAACAAGGTGTTCGGCATCACCTTCCGCACGCCGCCCGCCGACCACACCGGCGTCGCGCACATCCTCGAGCACTCGGTCCTGTGCGGTTCGCGCCGATACCCCAGCAAGGAACCGTTCGTCGAATTGCTCAAAGGCTCGCTGCAGACCTTCCTCAACGCCTTCACCTATCCCGACAAGACCTGCTACCCGGTCGCGAGCCAGAACCTGCGCGATTTCTACAACCTGATCGAGGTCTATCTCGACGCCGTATTCTATCCCCTGCTCTCGCGCGAGACATTCGAGCAGGAGGGCTGGCACTACGAACTGGAGGCGCCGGACAAACCGATTGTGTTCAAAGGCGTCGTCTTCAACGAAATGAAAGGCGTCTATTCCTCGCCCGACAGCGTACTGATCGAGCAGGCGCAGCGCTCCCTTTTTCCGGACACGGTGTACGGCCTGGA
The DNA here is from genome assembly GCA_937958885.1 of uncultured bacterium. Lineage (GTDB taxonomy): Bacteria > Verrucomicrobiota > Kiritimatiellia > CAIVKH01 > CAIVKH01 > JAMLJG01. Next base: position 44,087 of record CALGMT010000029.1, read on the forward strand.
TTCCGGAGGCGACCCGGCGCACATTCCTGACCTGACCTACGAACAACTCACGGCGTTTCATCGCCGCTACTATCACCCCTCCAACAGCCGGATATTTTTCTACGGCGACGACGACCCGGAACGCCGACTCGTCATCATGAACGAGTGGCTCTCGGCCTTTGAAGCGCAACCGTCCGACTCCGCTATTCCGGAACAGCCCGCGTTCGATGCGCCGCGCGCGCTGACCTGCGGCTACCGCGCAGACGCGGATGGCGCGGGCAAATCGTTCGTCGCATTAAACTGGGCCCTCCCCAGCCCTGCCGACGCTGTCGCGGCGCTTCATGCGCAGACACTCGCCCATATTCTGATCGGCGCGCCCGCCTCTCCGCTGCGCAAGGCGCTGCTCGAATCCGGACTCGGCGAGGACCTCACAGGGTGCGGCCTCGAAACGCATGCGCGGCAGATGTTCTTCTCGACCGGCCTCCGCGGCGTCCATGCGGCGGACGTGGGGAAGGTCGCCCCGCTCGCGCGCGGCACGCTCGAGTCCCTCGCTGCCGACGGCATCGATCCGAAAACAATCGAGGCCGCGCTCAACACGGTCGAATTCGCCCTCCGCGAGAATAACACCGGCTCCTATCCGCGAGGCCTGGCACTGATGTTGCGCGCATTAACGAGCTGGAACTACGACAGCGACCCGTTCGCGCCCCTTCGCTTCGAGGAGCCGCTTACCGCTCTGCGCGCGCGCATCGCGGCGGGCGAGCCGGTGTTCGAGTCGCTGATCCGGCGCTGGCTGCTCGACAATCCGCACCATACCGTCCTCACCTTGCACCCCGACCCGGAACTCGGTCCGCGTGCGGACGCGGCGGAGCGTCAACGGCTGGATGCCGTTCGATCCTCGATGTCCGAATCCGACCTTAAAGCCCTCGCCGCGCACACCGCGGAGTTAATTGCGGCGCAGGGCGCGCCGGACGATCCGGAAGCGCTCGCGAAAATCCCGCGCCTCTCCGTCTCGGACCTGCCGCGCGAGAACAAAGCGATCCCGTCCCAGAAGCAATACCTAGCGAAAACGCGCGTATTCTTCCACGACCTCTTCACCAACGGCATCCTGTATCTCGATGTCGGGTTCAACGTGCGCGAATTGTCGCCCGACGCCCTACCCTACGTTCCGCTGCTCGGACGGGCGCTGCTCGAAACCGGCGCCGGCAGCGAAGACTACGTCGCGCTCAACCAACGCATCGGCAGCAAGACCGGCGGCATCGTCCCGCGCACGTTCACCTCCATTGTGCGCGAGACCGAATCGGGCGCGGCCTGGCTCTTCCTGCGCGCCAAGGCGATGGAGGCGCAAACCGCCGATCTCCTCCGCATCTTTCACGATGTACTGACCAGCGCGCGGATTGACCTCCAAAGCCGCATCCGCCAGATAGCGCTCGAAGAGAAGGCCAACGTGGAAGCCAACCTCGTTCCGTCGGGCCACCACTACGTCGGCCTCCGCATGCGCGCGGGTTTCGATGAGGCCGCGTTCGCCGCCGAGCAAATGAGCGGCATCAGCTACCTGATGTTCCTGCGCAAGCTCATCCGCGACATCGACGCCGACTGGGACGGCGTCGCCTCTGCGCTGGCGAGCGCGATGGATGCGCTGGTGAACCGGCGCGCGATGGTCGTGAATGCGACCATCGACGGCGCCGCATGGTCGCGCATCGCCCCGCAGGTGGAGTCATTCTTGCGCGACCTTCCCGATCGCGCCGAACGGCGGCCGGCCTGGTCGATCCCCGTTGCGCCAACTGTGGAAGGGCTGTCGATTCCCGCCGCGGTCAACTACGTCGGCAAGGCCTTCAACTGGCGGGCGGCCGGACACCTCTTTCACGGCGCGGATCTCGTCGCAGCCCGCTTCCTGCGCGGCGCGTATTTGTGGGAAAAGGTGCGCGTCCAGGGCGGCGCGTATGGAGGATTCTGCCAGCTCGACTACCGCGCCGGATTGATCAGTTTCCTGTCCTATCGCGATCCCAATCTGCAGGCCACGCTCGAGGTGTATGACGCGGCGGCGGACCATCTCGCAACCCTCAAACTGGACCGCGCCGAACTCGAAAAGGCGATCATCGGCGCGATCGGCGACCTCGACCAATACATGCTGCCGGACGCGAAAGGATACGCCGCGCTGTGCCGATGGCTGGCGAACGATCCGGAATCCTTCCGTCAGGAAATGCGCGAGCAAATTTTGTCCGCCACCGTAAAGGACTTCCGCCGCTTCGGCGAAGCCTTGCGCGGCATGCGGGATAGTGGGCGCATCGCCGTCCTCGGCGGCGCAGACGCCCTGCGCGCCCTCCCCTCAGCCGTGGTCACGCGAGTGCTCTAAACGCCAGGCTCCGAAAAGCGGTTTTATCCGGGTTAGTCGGCTGATCGCTCTCTTCGTCCGGGAGGCTGAAGACCCCGGCGGGCTTGCCCGCCGGTGAATCAGTTCTGCAGCTACACGCCGCGCTTCAACATGACCCCGGCGGGCTTGCCCCGCCGGTGAATGCGTTCAGCGGCTACCCGCACAACGCCAATATTCCCCGATTCGTCCGCCTCGGCCGCGCGCATCCGCTCGTCGCCTCCCGCGCTGCAATGCGCGGAGGTCCTGCGGCGGCGAGCGTGGCCATGTTCACTGGAACTTGATATACTGACCACATGCCGCGTCGTTATGCCATCATCGGAACTGGAGCCGTGGGCGGCTTCTACGGAGCGCGCCTGCAGCAGGCGGGTTTCGAAGTCCACTTTCTGCTGCACTCCGATGTACAGTACGTCCGCGAGCACGGAATCGTCATCGAAGGCGCCAACCGCCAACTGATCCTCGGCCGCGTCAACGCGCACGCCTCGGTCGATACGATCCCGCCGTGCGACGTTGTAATCGTCGCGCTCAAGACGACGCGCAACGACTTGCTCCCTCATCTCCTCGCTAAACCGCTCGCGCCGAACGGTGTCGTCCTCATGCTCCAAAACGGACTCGGCGTCGAAGCCGAGGCCGCCGCGGTCGTCGGCGAGGATCGCGTCCTCGGCGGTCTGTGCTTCATCTGCGCAAACAAAATCGGGCCGGGCCGCATTCTGCACCTCGACTACGGCGATGTGATGCTCGGTGAGTACCGCGCCGACGGCGCCCCCGGAGGCATCACGCCGCGCCTCGAAGCCATCGCCGAAGATTTCCGCGCCGCCCAAGTGCCGACGACCTGCGCGGAAGACCTCCTGCGCTCACGCTGGAAGAAGCTGGTCTGGAACATCCCCTACAACGCGCTCTCGGTGATCCTGCGCACAACCACAGACCGCTTGATGCAGAACCCCGACGCGCGCGCCTTGGTCGAATCTGTAATGCGCGAAGTCATCGCGGCGGCAGCGGCATGCGGCAAAACAATTGAAGAGGCCTTTGTCCGAAAAATGCTGGACGACACCGACCGGATGAAGCCCTACAAAACCAGCATGATGCTCGACTTCGAGGCCGGTCGCCCGATGGAGATCGAAGCGCTGTATGCGCGTCCCCTCGCCGCCTCGCAGGCCGCCGGTTTTCCAGCCCCTATGATCGAAACCCTCATGCGCCAACTGCGTTTTCTCGGAGATTCGTCGTGACACGACTAATTGTCGTCTTCCTGCTCGCCTGTCTTTCCGCCGCGCCCGCCAACGAGCCGACGCGTTTTGAAGTGTATCCGCTTGGCGGCGCGGACATGGAATCCACGCTGGAAACGGTCCGCCTTTTTGTCGGCGCCGAGGGACACGTCACACCGGATCCCGTCCATCAGCGCCTGCTCGTCGTCACCACGGCGGAGCGGCATGCGCGCATCGCAGAGCTCGTTCAAAAACTATCCGGCCCCACGCGCAACGTGTTCATCGAGGTCCGCATTGAAACCGCCGGCGAGCAGCGGGAATCGAACATCTCGGTCGGCGGTTCCGGCGACGTGACGATCGATCGGGACGGCCTCTCCGGATCGGTCCGCATCAAGCCGCGCGTGGTGAACCAAACCACGACGCGCTCCGGCGCGTCGACGCAGTCCCTGCTGGTCGGCAGCGGGCGCGAGGCGGTCTTGCGCGTCGGCGAAAGCGTGCCCTACATCGACTGGATCAGCGACTTCGGCCTGCGCAACGGCCTGCTCCAGACCCGCCTCGCGTGGCAACAGGTGGGGTCCTTCCTCATCGTTCAGCCCACCATTATCGGCAACGGGCCGACGATTCGGGTGCGGATCACGCCGGAACTGCGCGGCCTCGTCAACGGACGCCCGGAACACGTCCGGTTTTCCACGCTCACCACGGACGTAGTCGCGCGCGACGGCGAGTCGCTTCATCTCGGCGGACTCGGCCAGCAGGGTGAATTCTTCAGCCGATTCCTCGTCGGCGTCGGCGCGGGAGGCGCCGCCGAATCCCTCTCCGTCCGGCTGGTGCCCCGCATCCAGTGATCGGCCGGCGCGCCTACTCGTGAACGAGCTCGGCGAGTCGGAAGCCCGCCTCCGCCAGCATCTCCATATCCTTCTCGTAGCCCTGTCCGCCGGTGGTCAGATAGCCCTCGCTGAACATTGAATTGGCCGGATACAGCGCCAACGGCTGCATGTGCTTGAGCACCACCTCGCGCCCGCCGGCGGCCCGGATGTCGCGCGTGGGGTTCACAAATCGGAACATGCACAGCGCCTTCAAGCATTCGAACGGCGTCAGCTTGGGCACATGCGCCAGCGGCGTACCGGGCCGCGGATCGAGGAAATTGACCGGAATGGACTCGACCTCCAGTTCGCGGAGCGTGAACGCGAGATCCACGCGGTCCTCGTCCGTCTCGCCCATGCCCATGATGCCGCCGCAGCAGGCCTCCATGCCCGCCGCCTTCGCAATTTTCACCGTGCGGATGCGATCCTCGAACGTATGCGTCTGGCAAACGTTCGGAAAATGCGCGCGCGAAGTTTCGAGGTTATGGTTGAACCGATTCACGCCCGCCGCCGCGAGTTTCGCGGCATGTGCTTCGGTGAGCAACCCCAGCGACGTGCAAATGTTGATGTTCATTTCAGCCTTGATCCGGCGCACCGCCTCGCAGATTACATCGAGTTCTTTCTCCGACGGCCCCCGCGTGGCGGTGACCATGCAATACTTCACCGCGCCCATTTCGTGGGCCTTGCGCGCGCCCTCGACCAGTTGCTCCACCGTCTGCATCGGATAGCGCTCCACACCGCTGTAGGCGCCAATCGCCTGGCTGCAAAACGCGCAATTCTCGCGGCACAACCCGCTCTTCGCGTTGCGCAACACATGCAGTCGAACATCGCGCCCGTGAAACCGCTTGCGCACCCGGAACGCCGCGTGCAAAAGCGGCAGAAGCTCATCCTCGTCCGCCCGCAATACGGCCAGCGCATCCTCGCGCGACGGGGCGTTTCCCGCGAGCGCTTCCTCTGCCAGTTGATCCCAATTCGCCATGTCCTGCTCCTGATTCGTGCGGCGAGTTATAGCATGAATCAATCCGCGCGAAAGCCACATCTGTCACAAAACGAATTCAGGTAAATACGCAGAAATCCCACATCAAACCGCTTGCAGATATTGCGATACAGTGCGACCGGCGCTCGATCCAATCAGTTGTAATGGGGCTGTTGCCCAGACAGGTGTTTGATACAAGTTCTTTTTATTCTCTCAGCACACGTCGGTTCGGGTCCGGGCAAAACACCCACCCCCCGCTGCGCGGACCCCTCCCAGGAGGGGTCTCTATTCTGGTCCCCTCCTCCGGAGGGGCGCCCGAAGGGCGGGGTGGGTTAATCCGCAAAAGTTGCCCGGAGAGCGAGGTGTTATTTTGAGCCATGATTTGAGAAACAACCCCTTGCAGCCTGTCGGCGATCCGGACATGGCGGCGGCCAAGCGGGCGCAGAGGTTCAGCTTGCGCTCGCGCCCCTCGAGCACGAGAAGTCCGCCATTGCTGGAGAGGCGCTGCTCTGAAAAACGGACGTGAAGGGCTTGTGAAAAGGTTGAAAAAAGCAGACAGACTTCAGGCGTATCCGCCATTAGGAAGCCTCGCGCGCCGCATTGTATAAGCATCATAATGATATAGTTTTACGTATATTTTACATTACTGCTATATACCTATTTCAAGCCCCTTCATGAATCATTTATATTTGAGGGCTGTTGCACTAAGCGCGAAAAAGATTGAGTTGAAGAGCAAACTGCATGTTTAATTTTCTTACTACCGAGGTCGCCGCAATAATGGGAAAACACGATCTTCATCATTCACGCTTAGCCCGCCGGATCGATCTGGAGGCCCGCATCCCCGCCGATCACCCCCTTCGGCGCGTCCTCGCACAGATCGATTACTCCTCCGTCCGCAATGCGGTGGCCGGCACCTGCGGGGCTATTCGGGTCGGACCTCGACAGGCTGTATCGGCTGGTGACGCGATGCGGATACGAACTGCCTCGTAAAGGACTGACCCCTTTTTGTCATGAATAAAGGACTGACCCTTTTTCGTCATGAATAAAGGACTGACCCCTTTTTCGGCGGTGTGGCATCCATATACGCGGGCGTCGGCGATCGCGGAGGGGAGAACGCCGGTGATCGTGCGAGGCGATGGCATCTACCTGATCGATGATCATGGGCGCCGCTATGTCGACGCGATCGCGTCGTGGTGGTGCGCGGCGCTCGGACATTCGCATCCCCGCCTCATCGCGGCCATCCAACAACAAGCGTCCGCACTGCAACACAGTATCCTCGCGAACCTGACTCACCCGCAGGCAGAAGAACTAGCGCGCCGCCTCGCGGCTATGATGCCGACGCCGGAGCGCCACGTCCTCTTTGCGTCGGACGGCGCGAGCGCGGTGGAACAGGCGCTGAAAATTGCGGCGCAGTATTGGCACAATATCGGACGACCCGAGCGGCGGCGCTTCGCCTGTATCCACGGCGCCTACCATGGAGACACGTTTGGGGCGATGGCCGTCGGCTACCTCGACCAGTGGCACCGCCCGTTCAAACCCTGGCTGGCAGAGGCGATCCAACTGCCGTTTCCCGACACCACGTCGGCGCGCTGGCATAAATCGCTCGACCCGCATCGCGATGAGCTGGCCGCCGTGATTGTGGAGCCGCTCTGCCTTGGCGCGGCCGGTATGCGGATGTATCCCGCGGAACGGTTGCGGGCGCTCGGCGATTGGTGCACGGCGAACAACACGTTATTGATCGTCGATGAAATTGCAATGGGCTTCGGACGAACGGGGCGCTGGTTTGCCTTCGAACACGCCGGGATCGATCCGGACCTCGTCTGCGTCGGCAAGGCGCTTACCGGCGGAACGCTTCCGATGAGCGCGACGATTGCAAAGAACTTCATTTATGAAACGTTCACCGACCGCCCGGTGGACCGCACGCTCCAACACGGCCACACCTTTTGCGGCAACCCAATCGCCGCCGCGGCGGCGAATGAAGCGCTGCGGGTTTATGAGGACATGGACGCGCCCGCGCGCGCCGCGGCGCTAGGCGCTCGAATGGCGGAACGCCTGGACACCCTGCGCGGGCGATCCGGTATCGCTGACGTTCGATGCCTGGGCCTGATCGGCGTGGTTGAGCTGGAGACGGAATCCGGGGCCGCCGCGGTCCCCCGCCCCCACCGCATCCGGCTCCGCCTCCAAGAGCAAGGCATCCTGCTGCGCCCGCTCGGCAACGTGCTCTACCTCATGCCCCCGCTCGTCATTTCAGAGTCCGAACTCGATGCGCTGGTCCAGGCATTCGCTTCGGCGATCGCTTCGGAATGCGGCTAAAAGTACGGCGCGACCTCCGGGCGCGCCGAATTCTTGAATAAAGCGGGTTCGGAGGTCCCGCCCTACCGCAACAGGCGCGGGAGAAAAATGAGGAGGCCGACGGCCGCGGCTGCGAAGGCGGCGAGCAGGACCCCGGCGGCAGCGAGATCCTTGGCGCGCCCGATTCCAGGATGCTCGTCCGGATGCAGCGCGTCGGCCAGTTCTTCAATGGCCGAATTCAACGCCTCCGCGGCGAACACAAGACCGATACACAGGACGATGGCCATCCATTCGCCGCGGCTGACGCCGAACCAGAACCCGCACGCAATGGCCGCGCAGCCGGCCATCGCGTGGAATCGCGCGTGCGGTTGACGGGCGGCAAGCAGAAAGAGACCGCGGAATGCGTGGCCGAAAGAGGCGAGCGCCCCGCGAATGCCGGTGCGACGGAATCGATTCATGTCCGTCAACATATAGCATGGACGAGCAGGCCTCCGCCAAATCGATCCTTTCGCCGGTTTCCGTTCAACGAGACTTGCGTTTTCACTGCCCTGCTCGTACGTTCGCGGACTTCAAGTGAGGGGTGATTGTCTATGACGGATGTCGATTCGAATCCGGAAAATATTGACCATTTGGAAACGCGGGATTGGCTGGACTCGCTGGACGATGTGTATTACACGCGCGGTCCGGAACGCGTGGCCGGCCTGTTGAGCGACCTCCAGCAACACGCCCAGCGAATGGGCGTCAAACTGCCGGTGACGTCGGTCACCCCCTACACCAACACGATCCCGGTCAACCTCCAGCCGGCCTACCCCGGCGACCGCGAACTTGAGCGCCGTATCAAGAGTCTCGTGCGCTGGAACGCAATGGCGATGGTCGTGCGCGCGAATAAGGCGGACCCCAGCATCGGCGGTCACATCTCGACGTTCGCGTCGTGCGCGACCCTCTACGAGGTGGGCTTCAATCACTTCTTCCGCGGCCGCAGCGAAACGCAGGAACCGGATTTCGTCTATTTCCAGGGCCACGCCTCGCCCGGCATCTATGCGCGGGCCTTTCTCGAAGGACGTCTCTCGCGCGAACATCTCCAGAATTTCCGGCGCGAGCTGGCGAAGGGCGGCGGGTTGTCGTCCTACCCCCACCCCTGGCTGATGCCGGATTTCTGGGAGTTTCCAACAGTCTCGATGGGCCTGGGCCCGATCACCGCCATCTACCACGCGCGCTTTATCCGCTATCTGGAGGATCGCGGCCTCAAACCGAAGTCCGATCAGAAGGTATGGGCCTTCCTCGGCGACGGCGAGACGGACGAGCCAGAGTCGCTCGGCGCGATCTCGCTGGCCGCGCGCGAGCAACTCGACAACCTGATCTTCGTCATCAACTGCAACCTCCAACGGCTTGACGGCCCGGTGCGCGGCAACGGGCAGATCATTCAGGAGCTCGAAGCCAACTTCCGCGGCTGCGGATGGAACGTGATCAAGGTCATTTGGGGCAGCGACTGGGACCCGCTCCTCGCGGCGGACAAGACCGGGCACCTCGTCAAGCGCATGGGCGAGGTGGTGGACGGCGAGTTCCAAAAGTATGCAACGGAATCCGGCGACTACATCCGCAAGAACTTTTTCGGCGCTTATCCGGAAACCCTCAAGCTTGTCGAGCACTTGAGCGACGAGGAACTGACTCGGCTGCGCCTCGGCGGCCACGACCCGGAGAAGATTTACGCGGCGTTCCGCGCGGCTGTGAACAACAAGGGCACGCCCACCGTCATCTTGTGCCGCACGATCAAAGGCTATGGCCTCGGCGAGGCAGGCGAAGGCAAAAACATTACGCACCAGCAGAAAAAGCTGAATGAGGAGGAGCTGCGCGAGTTCCGACGCCGCTTCGACATCCCGATCTCGGAAGACGATATCGCCTCCGCCCCGTTCTACCGCCCGGCCAAGGACAGCCTCGAGATGCAATATCTGCTCGAACGCCGGCGCGCGCTCGGCGGCTTCCTCCCGAAGCGCATGACCCGGACCAAGCCCATCGTCCCGCCCGAAGACGACCTGTTCGCCGAATTCGCGAAAGGCACCGACGGACGCGAGGCTTCGACAACGATGGCGTTCGTGCGCCTGCTCTCGAAACTGGTTAAAGATCCGAACATCGGCAAACTTGTGGTGCCGATCGTACCCGACGAGGCGCGGACCTTCGGTATGGAATCGCTGTTCCGGCAGATCGGCATCTATGCGCACGCCGGCCAGCTCTACGAACCGGTCGATGCGGAGAGCCTGCTCTACTACAAAGAGGCGAAAGACGGCCAAATTCTAGAAGAGGGCATCAACGAGGCCGGCTCGATCAGCTCCTTCATCGCGGCGGGCACCGCCTACGCGAACCACGGCGTCAACACAATCCCGTTCTACATTTACTATTCCATGTTCGGCATGCAGCGCGTGGGCGACCTGGTCTGGCTCGCCGGCGACATGCGCTGCCGCGGGTTCCTCCTCGGCGGCACCGCCGGACGCACGACGCTGAACGGCGAAGGCCTTCAGCATCAGGACGGGCACAGCCACCTGCTCGCCTATCCGGTCCCGAATCTGATGAGCTACGATCCGGCGTATGCCTACGAAATGGCCGTCATCATCAAGGACGGCATTCGCCGCATGTATGTCGAAGGCGAGAGCATTTTCTACTACCTCACCCTCTGCAACGAGAACTACGCGATGCCGCCCATGCCGAAAGGCGCGGAGGCGGGCATTCTCAAGGGCATGTATCTATTCAAGCCCTCGGAGCTGAAGGGCGCCAAGCTGAAAGCGCAACTGCTCGGCAGCGGCACGATCCTCAACGAAGTCGTCAAAGCGCAGCAGATGCTGGCGGAGAAATATCAAATCGCCGCGGATGTCTGGTCGGTCACCAGCTACAAGGAACTGCGGCGCGACGCGATGGAAGCGGACCGCTTCAACCTGCTGAATCCCGGCGAGCCGCCGAAGACGCCCTACGTCTCGCAGTGTTTGAACACCACCGAGGGCGTTATCGTCGCGGCTTCCGACTACGTCAAAATGCTGCCCGACGCCCTACAGCGATGGGTGAACCGCCCGATGTACAACCTCGGCACCGAGGGCTTCGGCCGCAGCGAAACGCGCGCCAAGTTGCGCGACTTCTTTGAGGTGGACGCGCGCTATGTCACGCTCGCCACTCTGACGCAGCTCGTGCGCGCCGGCCAACTCAAGGCGGACGTGCTGCCGAAAGCCGTGCAGGACCTTGAAATCGATCCTGCCAAGCCGAACCCGCTCACTGCCTGAACCTGGAGACGACTATGGCTGCCATTGAAGTGAAATTGCCCTCGCTGGGCGAAAATGTAGATACCGGCGATGTGGTCCGCGTGCTGGTAAAAGTCGGCGACGCGGTAAAAAAAGACCAACCGCTGCTCGAAATGGAAACCGGCAAGGCCACGGTTGAAGTTCCCTCCACCGCCGAGGGCGTCGTCACACAGATTTTGGTGAAAGAGGGCGCAAAGGCGCGAGTGGGCCAGCCCATCGCCATGCTGGACAGCGCTGCGGCGGCAGCTCCTGCTCAACCGGCCGCTCCTGCCGCCGCGCCTCAGCCGACATCTGCGCCGCCGCCCGCTCCTCAGCCGCCGCCCCCGCCTGCGGCGTCGCCTGCACCGGCGCCTGTCGCCTCGGAACCACAACCGCGGCCGCGCCCGGCCCCGCCCCCGTTGCCCCAGATTCCGTTTGCTGCGAATTCAGGCAGCGCCGCGCCCGCCGCGCCCTCCACGCGCAAGTTCGCGCGCGAAATCGGTGTGGATATCACCGCAGTCCCCGGCTCCGGCCCCGGCGGACGCATATCGGTGGATGACGTGAAAAACTACGCCCGCGCGATCAACGCCGGCATGGTCCGCCAGCCCGGCAAGCCGGTCTCTGCACCCCTCCCCGACTTCACCCGCTGGGGCGAAGTCGAGCACCAGCCGTTGAATAACGTCCGCGTCGCGACCGCTGAGCAGATGGCGTTCTGCTGGAGCACGATCCCGCACGTCACGCTTCACGACAAGGCGGATGTGACGGAACTTGAAAAGCTGCGCCAAGATTCAAAAAGCAAAGCCGAATCCGCGGGCGCGAAGCTCACCATGACGGCGTTCCTCGTCAAAATCGCCGCCTCAGCGCTGAAGGTCCATCCGAAGTTCAATTCGAGCATCGACCTCGCGCGCGGCGAGCAGATCGTCAAAAAGTTCTACAATATCGGCGTCGCGGTGGATACCGAGCGCGGGTTGATGGTGCCGGTGCTGCGCGACGCGGACCGTCGCAATGTGATTCAGATCGCCGTAGAATTGCAGCGCGCCGCGGACCGCGCGAAGGCGCGCAAGCTGAGCCCGGACGATATGGCGGGCGGCTGCTTCACCATCACCAACATCGGCGGCATCGGCGGCGGCTTTTTCACGCCGATCGTGAACCACCCCGAAGTCGCCATTCTCGGCGTCGGCCGCGCGGCTTACGAGCCCGTCCTCGTGAACGGCTTCTTCCAACCGCGCCTGCTGTTGCCGCTTTCGCTCTCCTTCGACCACCGCATCATCGACGGCGCGGACGGCGCGCGGTTTCTGCGGTGGATCATCGAAGCCATTCAAAATCCTGTTCTGCTTTCCCTGGAGGGTTGACACCTTGAGCGCTGAATCCCAACACGCCCCCTTGCTCGTGATCGGCGGCGGCCCCGGCGGCTACCCCGCCGCGTTTCTCGCCGCGGACCACGGAATCGACGTCACGATGGTAGACCAGGACACCAACCCCGGCGGTGTCTGCCTCTACCGAGGCTGCATTCCCTCGAAAGCCTTGCTGCATGTCGCGCGCGTGATCAACGAGTCCCGCGACGCGGTGGAATGGGGACTGACGTACGCGGAACCCAAAATCGACCTCGACCAGATGCGAAAGTGGAAGAACCAGGTCGTCGGGAAACTGACCGGCGGCCTCGGCACGCTGACGCGCAAACGTAAGATCAACTACATCCAGGGCCGGGCCCGCTTCCAGTCCAATCGAAGCGTCGAAATCGAGCGCGCGGACGGCGCGCGCCAGGTGCTGACCTTCGATCACTGCGTGCTCTCCACCGGCTCGCGCCCTGTAGTGCCGGGCAATATGAAGTTGGACACGGATCGAGTGATGGACTCGACCTCGGCGTTGAACCTGCCCGACGTGCCGAACCGCCTGCTGGTGATCGGCGGCGGCTATATCGGTTGCGAACTGGGCACCGTCTATGCCGCGCTGGGAAGCAAGGTCACCGTCGTCGAGATGCTGCCCCAACTGCTGACCGGCGCGGATCGCGATCTCGCGAACGTCCTCATCTCCACGCTGGAGAAGAAATTCCACAAGATCATGCTCAAGACCAAAGTCGTCGAGATGAAGAACAAGGGCGAGACGATCGAGGTCAAATTCGAAGGGCTGCATGTCGATCAACCCGTGCAGGAATTCGATCGCGTCCTGATTTCCGTCGGGCGCAAACCCAACACCGAGGATCTCGGCTTGGAAAACACGCGGATTCAACTCGACCCGAAAGGGTTTGTGAAAGTGGACAAGCAGCGGCGCACGGCGGAGCCGACGATTTTTGCGATCGGCGACATCGCGGGCGATCCGATGTTGGCGCATAAGGCGTCGCACGAAGGCCGCATCGCGGTCGAAGCCATCATGGGGCATCCCTCCATCTTCGATCCCCGCGCGATCCCGGCGGTGGTCTTCACCGACCCGGAAATGGCGTGGTGCGGGTTGACGGAGCTACAGGCCAAGCAAGATGGGCGTGAGGTCAAGATCGTCAGCTTCCCGTGGGCGGCATCCGGCCGCGCGGCTACGATGGGGCGAAACGACGGGCTGACCAAATTGATTCTGGATCCGCACACGGAACAAGTGCTCGGCGTCGGAATCGTCGGAGTCGGCGCAGGCGAGATGATCGCGGAAGGCGTGCTGGCGGTTGAAATGGCCGCGCGCGCGGACGACCTCAAGATGACCATTCATGCGCACCCCACCCTTTCTGAAACGATGATGGAAGCCGCCGAGATTTTCTTCGGCCACAGCACGCACGTGATCGCGAAAAAATAGCGAAAAGAAAAATTACGCGGGATTACGCGCGCGGTGAGCAAAACAAATCCGTTGCGTGATGACGGATCAGGGCAGATGCCGGCGTCGTCGCGTGTACGCGGCCATTCCCAATCCCGACAAGAAAAGCGCCAACGTGCCGGGTTCGGGCACAACGGTCACGCTTCCAAATATCGCAACATCGATGCCCGCCGCGCCGAAGCTGCCGCCATCTGCCACGCGCAACACGCCGCCGGCCGCGGGTGCACCGAAGCCATACAGGCGGAACTCAACCGACGACTGGCCTGAAATATTCACATCGACAATGCGATTGTGCGTACCGCCGGACGTCCACAAATCCAAATCAGCCGTGAACCCGTCCGCACTGGAGCGCACCGCGAAGTTGGTCGGCCCCTGATTGCTTCGGCTCAGGCGAATGGAGAAATTTGTGATATCCAACACGTAGCCTGGAACGGCCGTGATGGTGACGGAATAGAAGTCGTTGCTGGCAACAGCGTCGGAGACGGTGCTGCTATGGCTAGGCATCGTCCAGCCTCCGGAGGAAAACGTGTTCGTCGCCGCAGATAGCGTCAATCCAGACCCCTGACCAGCGTCGTTGTGGCCGCGACATTCGGCGCGACATAGTCGGGTGAACGGCTCGGCTCGTTGCCTGCGCCCCCAGCGACATCCCACCCGATCAAGAGGTCCGCACGCGCGGGCAAAACGAACAGACAGGATAGAAGGATCAGCGCGCAGCCGAAGACGCCCCCTCGAAATATTTTGGTTTTCACAATAATATATCGTTACACTTTCCGCACAAATTGTTCAACTATTTAATTGACCAAAATTACGCATGGATGACCCGCCGGCGGCTGATCGTATCATGTTGCTATGCAGTGTATTACGGACACACCCGTCGTCCCGATGCAGGAACGCGAGATTGGAGGCGGCCATCGCAAGGCAAACGCAACGGGCAGGGGATCGTTTGGGCATACGTCTGTCTGTGCCGTTTTTTGCCTTTTCATGATTGACAGTTGGCCACCTTGAGCATATCGGATGACAAAAGGATAGGTGATGTTATGAATATCAAACACATGAGCATGGTGGTTGCATTTGGACTGTCCAGTGCAGTTCTTTCATCGGCAGACATCTCGCTGACTGGCGTGGGAACCTTCGGATCGGAAAACTTTAATTCGCTTGGCACCAATGCCTCGGTGAACGCATGGGTGAACAATTCCACGATTCCCAATTGGTATGCCGGCACGACAAATTATTTGGCCGGATCGGGTACCGGCACAGCGGGCGGGCTTTACAGTTTTGGGTCCAATACGACCGATCGCGCGCTCGGCGCGTTGAGTTCAGCCGCGGCTACACCGATCTTCGGCGTCGTGATGGTGAATAACTCCGGCGGCGATATCAACCTGGCCGACATCCAATTGAGCTTTGTCGGCGAACAATGGCGTCAGACTGCGAATGCGCAGGCGCTCGCCGCATCCTACCAAATTTCGTCCAGTCCGTTCGTCAACGTGACTTCCGGCACGTGGACGGCATCTACCGCGTTGAGCTTCACGGCGCCGAATACGGGTACTGCAGGCCCGCTGGACGGCAATTTGCCCGCGAATCAAACGGTCTTCTCCAGCGTGCCGGTTGATACCAGCGGCGTTCTGGCCAACGGCGAGTATTTGATGGTGCGCTGGGTGAAGGCCGGCACGACCTCGCCCGGTCTCGCGATCGACGACTTTTCGGTCACCGTTGTGCCTGAACCCGGCACGGTCGCGATGTTCGGCCTAGGATTGGGCGCACTCGCCATCTTGCGGCGCCGCCGCGTTTAGCCGTCCCGGCCAGATCCGTTCACAAGCCCCCGTCTGCGGACGGGGGCTTTTTGTATTCACGCGCGGGTTATTGCGCCAGCAAGGAGCGAATGCGCGCCATCTGGTCCGACTGGAAATCGTGGCCCACGCCCGGCATCGGAACTTCCACCACATCGACAGACGCACGTTTCAACGCGTCAACCGTCTCGCGCGCCGCGCGAATCCACGGCACCCGATCCGCCGGCGTGGATTGATCCCCGTAAGCAATAATCACACGGCGGTCGCGCAACGCAGAAAAAGTCGCGCGCGCGAAGCGCAATCCGCTTTCATGGTCGCAGTCCGATCCCAACCAGAAGCCGCCTTCGACTAGAACAAAAGACCCGAACCGCGAGAGCAAATCCGGGTCGCCGGACCACAAGACAACCGCAATCGCCGCAGCCCCGTTGGAGAATCCAGCCAGCACGCTGCGCCTTTCATCAATATTCGGCGCCCGCTTCCGCAGTTCATCGAGCATAAGGCGAAAAGCAGGCAACATATATGGCCCATCCACCGGGGTGATCGACCACTTCACCTCGTCGCGATCCGACGGCTCGACTTTTTTGAACAAGGGGATATTGCAAAGGATGTACCCGGCATCGCCCATGAACGGCTCGGCCATGTTCAACTCGCCGCCCTTCCCGCCGTCGCCACCGTTCAGGAACACGAGGACCGGATAGGACCGAGCAGGGTCGTAGTCTTTCGGCAGCTTGATCGTCATGCGTACGGGTTCATGCGTCTGATTTCGTATTTGGTTGGCCATCGATTGCGGCGCGGACGGAACCTCAAACTCGACCGGCGTGCCGGGGATCAATCGGACCTCGGAGTGACCTTGGGTTGCCCCCAGGCAGAGGGCAAGGACGGCTGCGGTGATGATACGGTTCATGAACATCCCCTGTGTGTGCTCTTGATTTACGCATCATAAAGCATATACCCATCCGCGAATGAAGCGTTTTGCGCATATAGAGGCTCGGCGATCGCCCATCCACGGACTCGGCGTATTTGCGCTGCAGCCGCTGCCGGCCGGCATGCAGATCATCGAATACACCGGGCGCCGCGAGCGGTGGGCCCTGCACAAGCACAAGCGCAGCTCGCATACGGAAATTTTTCACCTAAGCCCGACGCACATCATCAATCCCGTCGAGGGCGGCAGCATCGCCCGCTACATCAACCACTCGTGCGCGCCGAACTGCGAGGCGATCCAGGAAGAGGATCGCATTTTTATCTACGCGTTGCGCGATATCCGCCCCGGCGAGGAGTTGTTTTATGACTACGGGTTGATTCTGGGTCGGCGATTTACACGCGAAGACGTCCGGTTGCATTTCTGCCGATGCGGCGCGCCGCGCTGCCGCGGCACAATGCTTGCCGTTCCGCCGCATCGCAGGGCGCAAGTGCGGCGTTGGGTTCGCGCCATGCGAGCGGAGACGAAATGATGCGGGCCGTTCGAGGGGTTGCGCTGCTCGCTGGTGTCTGGCTCACCTGCGCCGCTGCAGCGCGCGAGCCGGGCTTCCCCGTCGGCGAGGTCCTGAATGCGCATCTGAAATGGGGCGTGGTGCCCGTCGGCACGGCGCGCATTTCATCGGAGTGGACGGACGACGATCCCCCACTCATTCGCCTCCGCGTCCACGTCCGATCCAACGCCTTTCTCGACCGCCTCTACCGCATCGACGACACGGTCGAGAGCCTTGTCGATCCGCCCTCGTTCCTACCGGTTCGCTTCGACAAGGACATGAACGAGGGCGGCGTCAAGCGGCGCGACGCCACTTTTTTCGACCGGATTCAAGGCCAGGTGATCTGGCAAAACCTCCTGGAGCCGGAACGCAAATCGTACGATGCGTCGCGCGATGTGCGCGACATCCTCTCCCTCATGTACGCGCTCCGCGCGACGCCGTTGAACGAGGGCGAGACGAATCGGTACGTGGCCGCCGGCGACGACGGTCCGGTCGAGGTCAAGATCGCGATCAAGGCCCGGCGCAATTTCAAGCATGAGCGCTACGGCCCGATTCCCGCGCTGCACATTCGGCCGGAAGTCGGCAGCGACGGCCTGTTCCTTGGCCGCGTGCCGCGCGATTTATGGATTTCCGCGAATCCGCCGTACGTCTTGTTGCGGCTATCCGTCGAAGCGCCGATCGGGCAAATTCATCTGATCCTCGATGAAATCGAGGGGCATCCTGAGGGGCCTTGGCCCTATCGATAGTCGTCGTTTATTGCAGCGCCCGGAGGGCGGCCTCGGCGCGGGGCACGTCGTCTGGCGTGTCCACGCCAAGACTCGCATGCCGGGTTTCCAACACGCGAATGCGTGCGCCGAGGTGAAGAGCGCGCAACTGCTCGAGCTTCTCGGCCAGTTCCAGCGGCGCGGGCGGCGTCGCCACAAGACGCGCCAGAAATTCGCGGCGGTAAGCATAGATGCCGATGTGGCGAAGGTGCAGGCCCGCGGCGAGCGCTTCCGCAGGCGACACGGCGTCGCGCACATGCGGGATCGGTTCGCGTGAAAAATAAAGCGCGCGCCGATGCGCTCCGCATACGACCTTCACCACAGCCGGATTCTGAAGGTCCGCCGCGTCGGTAATCGGCGAAGCCGCGGTGGCCATCTCCCACGAATCGGCGTCTGACAGGGCGTCCGCGAGCGCGTCGATTAACCCCGGATCAATCAGCGGCTCATCGCCCTGTACATTGAGGACCACATCGGCCGCGGCATCAGCAACCGCCTCCGCAATCCGATCGGTCCCCGAAGGATGATCCGCGCGCGTCAGGACGGCGTCGCCGCCGAATCCCCGCACCACCTCCATGATCCGCGCATCATCCGTGGCCACCCGCACGGCATCTGCGCGCCGGCTCTTGCGCGCGCGTTCCCAGACCCATTGAATCAGCGGTTTTCCGCAAAGAGACAGCAGCGGCTTCCCAGGAAGCCGCGTGGACCCGTAGCGCGCAGGAATGACGACCATGACGCGCATCGCCGCGCTAGTCCTTCCGCGCGAGGTAGGCCAGGAGTTCATCGCGCGTGCAGGTGGCCGTGCCGAGCTTGCCGACCACCACGCCCGCCGCGTAGTTGGCGAGTTCCGCCGCAGCATGAAAATCCGCGCCGGCCGCGATCGCCAGCATGCAGGTTGCGATCACAGTGTCCCCCGCTCCGCTCAAATCGAAGACCTCCCGCGCGCGGGTCGGCACATGCCGCGGCGGGCGTCCGGGCTCGGCGAGCAACAAGCCGTGCGCGCCGAGCGTGATCATCAGCAGGCGGGGCCTCCATTTTTCCAACAGCACTGACGCGACGTTCAGCAGCGCGCGATCCTGCATCGGATCCGCCTGCGGGCCGGGATCGACAAGGCCCGCATGCGCGAAGGCCTCTTTTCGATTGGGCTTCGCGAGGGTCAGACCCTCAAAGCGCAACGCATAATTATCTTTCGGATCAAGACCGACCGGAGCGCCCCGGCGCGACGCCGCCGCGTGCACGGCGTCGACAACCGCCTGCGACAGCACGCCTTTGCCGTAGTCTTCCAGCACCACGGCCGTCACGCCGTCCATCGCGCGTTCCAGGCGCCGCGCGAATTCGCGCGCCTGCGCGGCCGTCAACTGAGCCGGGCGCTCCCAGTCCACGCGCACAACCTGCTGGCGCTCTGCGACCACTCGTGTTTTCACCGTCGTGGGATGGCCGGAAAGGCGCACGACCGATTCCGTGCCGATCTCGGCGCGGCGCAGCAAGCGCAGCAACGCTTCGCCCTGCGCATCGCGTCCGACGACGCCGGCGACGGAGGCGCCGCCGCCGAGCGCACGGACATTGGCCGCGACGTTGCACGCGCCGCCGGGAACACTGTGTTCGCGGTGGACATGCAGCACCGGAACCGGCGCTTCGGGCGAAATACGGCTCACATGGCCGTGAATGTAGTGATCGAGCATCAAATCGCCGACCACAAGAACCTTCTGCTGGTCGAAGCGCCCGGCTATCGCACGCGCACGCGCTCGGCTAATGGACATGCAAAGCCTCCTCGGACGCCAGACGGGCCTGGTGGGTCGCCGACGCCGTGGATGCATCACCGCGCACCCACCGGTCGCTCCCGGGCCCCTTCACCTCGTGCAAGTTGATGTGGACATCGGCGACGGGCACAGTGGCCTGAATCCGCGTTGCGATACGCCGATCGTCCTGCGAAACCCAGATCGTCATCTTGCCCTTTCGAACGAACAGCCCCTGAAAAGAAGCCTCCGGCGTAATGCGGATGGTCTGCACGCGCCCGTATCGGGGCAATTTCATGGATTCGACGGGGCCCGCGCTCACGGTAAGATCGTAGATCTTCTCGTCGGCCATCACGCGAAACTCCGCCGTGTCGCCGGACTGGAACTCGTTTTTGCGCATGTAATACATGAACGTCACGAGATCCCGCGTATCCGGATCGATTTCGAATTCCTTCTTGTCGCCGCGGCGGCGGTTCGTCCAATACGCCTTGCCCGCGGCGTGGTCGAACTCCGTCAGTTCATCCGCGCGATAGCGGCCCTCATTCAACACCTTGCTGAACCGCACCGGCAGGAAGCTGTGCGGCTCGATCACCGCTTCAATGGTGTCATCCACGCGGTAAATCCGATCCAGAAACGCATTGCTGCGCGTGCGGTAGCGAATCGCGATCAATTCGCGCCCGTCTTCCTCGATCCATTCGGTCGTCACGCGCGAGTCGCCGACGTGCATGACCCCCCAGTGAATGCGATAGTGCAATTCCTCGCCGACGTCGAACCAGAGCGCGGGCCGCGCTCGCGGCGGATCTTCCGCACCGGCATGGAGGCACAGCGCGCACGACAACAGAACGAGGAGGTATTTATGCAGCATGGCGGTTTCCTGTTATTTTGACCAACCCGACCTCCAGGAGCAAGTCGGGCGGTGCGGATGTGCGGATCATCGATTCGTGGACTTCCAATAGAATCCGCTGCGCGCGGATCAATTCGGCGCGCGAATAGCGGCGGGCCTGCGCGGCCAGACGACCGGCGCGGAACGGGTGCACACGGCCGGGATGCAGATTATCCGGCAGCTCGGCAAACAGCGGCTCCGCATCGCCGGCGCCCCGCCACTCGGCCTTGATCCAAGGTTCGCTCCCTTTCAATTCGAGCCACCCCTGATCAAGGCATGTGCGATAAACGATCAGTTCGCGCACCCGATTCTGCAGGCCCATGATGAGGAGAAACTCCTTCTCCCCTTGAAACAGCAATTGGCGCAACAACTCCAGCGCCTTGCCGAGATTTCGATCGCCGAGGGCATCCGCCAGATCCCACCCGGCGGATTCGCGCGCGGGCGAGACGATCTGACGGACATCCGCGTCCTCGATGCGGGTTCGCGCGCCGAGATAATCGCGCAGCTTTTCGATTTCTTTCGCGAGCAGACGCGAGTCGCAACCGACTTTTCCGATGATGCTCACAATCGCGGTTTCGGACGCCTCCAGACCGGCTTCGCCGAGGAGCATCCGGATGATGTCGCGCGCGTATTTTTCCTGCTCATAGGATTTTTCCGGCACGGCGAACTCGCGCAACTCGCCGAGCGTCTGGCAGGTTTTATAGAAAGCCGATCGCTTGTCCACCTTCTCCGCATTCACCACAAGGCGCTGGCCCGGCATCAGCCCGCGCTTGAGTTCCGCGACGAGGCGGGCGAGTTCCGCCTTCACTAGGGCGGAGCGCCCCACGAGGTTGTCGTAGAGAAAGGTCGCGTCTCGCAGCCAGACCACTTTCGACGAGCCGAAAAGCCCGACTGTTTCCAACCCCAACCTGCACTGCTGGAGCGCGAGAACGGCGGCGTCGACGCTGGGCGCGCGGCCGTTCACGATTTCGAGGCCCATCGCCTGGTCGGCGGGCGGGCACATCCGATTGACGACCTCGCGCGCATGGCGCGACACGAGAAAATCGTCTGCGCCAACGATCAGCCAGATGGCGGCTTCCGCTTCCGTCTTCGGGGGCTTTATAATGTCTTTTTTAGGAGGCATCAGCGTTTCTTCGGCGATTCCACTGCGCGGCGAATTTCCTCTTCCAGTTCGACTGTCGAAAAATGCGATGTATTCAACCTTTTTCCCAGCGCTTCGCGCCACAGCGCGCCGCGCGCGGTCTCGGCAATAAACTCCCGCATCCCGGCCGCGCCCAATCGGTCTTCGATCCACGCGACCAACTCCTCGGATGCGCGATAAAAAAGTCGAACCTCTTCGGCATCATCCGGCAGGCTCGTGCGGCTCGTCAAGACCTCCAGCGGCTCCATCTGCGCGGTCGACAGACCCGGCCAGGCGCCCGCCATCCGACGCCCGCGCGCCGTACGGAACGCGCGGCTGACCGCGAACCCGACATGAGCAGCCAACCCCTCGTCCAACCAGAGAGGAATCCCCTCGCCGAACGTCTCCCGGAGAACAAAATGCGTCAACTCGTGCGCGAGTCGATCTGGACGCGCCGACTGTTCGGGGTCGTCGCGCAGCAGAATTTCGCGACCCGCATTCAACGCCAGGCTGTCGGGCCGGAACCCTTTTGCGCGCGCCAGCGTGGTCCAGGTGGACACGCCGGGCGTCAGCAGAATATGGACCGTTGACGTCGGCGCGGCGACGCCGAGGCGCCGGCTGATTTCAATCACGGCGTAGTCCGCCTCCTCGATCATCGCCGCGGCCGCCCGCGGGTCCGCCGCATACACCACCGACACCGCGCCCGCGACCGCGCGAAGCGGTTCGGGGCTCTCGCGCACCGCGCGCCGGGCCAGCGGCGAGAGATCTGGGACGTTCCGCCGTATCGCACACATGCGCACCGACCACGCCGTCGCGAAAAGCGCGAACGCGAGCAGCGAAACCGCGATCACGCGCGGTCGGGATGGCAGGGCGGTCATCTTGACTCCTCTAGGCGGCCCGTTAGACTGCATCAAATGCAGCAGCCCGTCAAACCCGCCCACCCCCTCCGCCCGACGGTATGAACAACCTGTGGGCGCCCTGGCGCATCGAATACATCCTGGCCCCGCGCGATGGCGAATGCTTCTTGTGCAAAATATTCGCCGAAACGAGCGATGCCGCGAATCTGATTCTCCACCGCGGCCCTACGTGCGCCGTCGTAATGAACCGCTACCCCTACACCGGCGGACACCTGATGGTTTGTCCCTACCGACACATCGCGGAATTTACCGACCTCACCCGCGAGGAGCGCATCGAGATCATGGACCTCACCGAGCGGTGCATTGCCATTCTAACCCGCCGGATGAAGCCGCAGGGCTTCAACATCGGCTACAACCTCGGCTACGCCGCCGGCGCGGGTCTGAAAGATCATCTTCATCAGCACATCGTGCCGCGCTGGATCGGCGACACCAACCTGATGCCTGTGCTCGGCGGTGTGACCGTGGTCCCGCAGGCGCTCAATGACCTCTACGCCGCGCTCAAACCCGACTTCGATGCCTGACGTCACGCTCCATTTCGACAACACCCGCGAGGTCCAGGAGCTGCTCGGCCGCCGCGCAGAACTACTGCCTCAACTCGAATCGGCGTTCGGCGTCCGCCTCACCGCGCGCGATCTCTGGCTCAAAATCGAAGGCGAGGCCGCCGCCGTCGCACGGGTTCGACGCCTCGTCGACACCCTCCGCGTCGCGCGCCAGTCCGGCGTCTCCCTGCGCGAACCCGGCATTGCGTACGCCGTGCAAGCCTTCCTCGACGGACGCGAAACGGAACTCGAGCGGCTGTACGAGAATCGCATCGAAGTCGCCGACGGCAAACCCGCCATTTTCGCCCGCACCTTCGGCCAACTGCGCTACCTGGAAGCGATCCGCCGGCACGATTTTGTGTTCGGCATCGGTCCCGCCGGCACCGGAAAAACGTATCTCGCCATGGCGATGGCGGTGTCGGAACTCATCCGGGGGGAGGTCAGTCGGATCATCCTCACCCGCCCCGCCGTCGAGGCGGGCGAAAACCTCGGATTCCTGCCCGGCGACCTTCAGCAAAAAGTGCTGCCCTACCTCCGCCCGTTGTACGACGCGCTCTACGACATGATGGGACCCGAACGAATCGAACGCTGCACCGAGCGCGGCGTGATTGAAGTTGCGCCCCTCGCCTACATGCGCGGCCGCACGCTGAACCATGCGTTTGTGATTTTGGACGAGGCGCAGAACACCACGCCCGAACAAATGCTGATGTTCCTCACGCGCCTCGGCTTCGACTCCAAGTGCGTCATTACCGGCGACCTCACGCAAGTGGATCTCCCCTCGCACAAAACCTCCGGCCTGCTCGAAGCGCGCCGTACGCTGCGCAATGTGGAGGGCATCGCGCTCGTCGAGCTGGCCGAGGAAGATGTCGTTCGCCATCCCCTCGTGCAGAAGATCATTCAGGCCTATCGCGCCGACCGCGCCGCGCCGAAAGCCTGAACGCGCCGCGCCCAAAAAGTTCCATGCTCTGTAAAAACTTTTTTTAAAAGTTCCATGCTCTGTAAAAATTTTGTGAGAGCCGCCCGCGCGTTTCATGCGCATTGACGGGCGACGCGCCCCGCGACAGGATGCCTCCATGCGAGCCGATCGGTTGGCCATTCTCGCAACGCTCATCGCCTGTGCGGCGCACGCGCAGGATGTCGGACCGATGGGCGTGACCGCGGAACCCGGAGGGCTGCGCGTGCGCGTATGGGCGCCGAATGCCCATCAGGTCGAAATCATCGGCGATTTCAATAATTGGCGCGCGATGGGCTCCGAACGCCTTGCGCGCGAGGGCGATTCGGGCGTTTGGTCCACCTTTCTCAAGCGCAGCCTGCCGCGCGGCAGTTATCGCTTTTTGATCAATGGCTCGCTGAATCGGCGGGATCCTTACGGACGCGCCGTGTCGGCGGATGAGAAGGCCACGCTTTTCTACAATACGTCCGCGTTCGATTGGACCGGCGACACGCCGCCTAAACTGGCGCTCGACGATTTGGTGATCTATGAGCTGCACGTCGGCTCGTTCTTCGACCCGGACCTGCGCGACGGACAGCCGGGCCGTTTCGCCGACGTCGCGCGCAGACTCGACCATCTGCAGGAGCTCGGCGTCAATGTGATCCAGCTCTTGCCGGTGCACGAATTTTACGGGCGCCACAGTTGGGGCTACAACCCCAGCGACCCGTTCGCCGTGGAGCAGGCGTACGGCGGACCCGACGCGTTCAAGGCGTTCGTCAAAGAATGCCACCGCCGCGGCTTCGCCGTGCACCTCGACATCGTGCATAATCATTACGGGCCGCAGAACC
This sequence comes from uncultured bacterium, assembly GCA_937958885.1. Classification (GTDB taxonomy): domain Bacteria; phylum Verrucomicrobiota; class Kiritimatiellia; order CAIVKH01; family CAIVKH01; genus JAMLJG01. The sequence continues at coordinate 68,817 of CALGMT010000029.1, forward strand.
TCGATCTCTTGCGCTTCGACGGCGTCGGGGGATACCAAAACGGCGGCATCTATTTTTATGACCAGCCCGGCCTCGATATGACCCCGTGGGGGCCGCGCGTCCGATTCGACGAACCGATGGTGCGCCGCTACATCCGCGACAACGCCCTGATGTGGCTGGAGGAATACCGCATCGACGGCTTCCGCTGGGATTCGACAGTGAATATCCGCGCGTACAACGAGGGGCGCGACGCGATTCCCGCCGGCGCGCGCATGCTCGAGGAGATTAACCGCGAAATCCGAGCGCGATTCCCGCATGTGCACAGCATCGCGGAGGACTCGCTCGACATCGGCAATTTTCATGCCTCGTGGGACTACGAGTTCCACCACGCGGTGATGCCGGAGCTAAAGCGCCCGGATGGAGAGCGGCGAATGGGCATCTTCGCCAATGCCCTGACGGCGGAATACAGGATGCCGCGCGTCGTCTATGTGGACAACCACGACGAGGCGGGACAACTCAACGGGCAGGTTCGCATCGCGTCGGATATCGATCCCGCCAATCCAGGCAGCGATCGCGCGCGCAAAATCGCCCAACTCGGCGCGGTCCTCACGTTCACCGCGCCGGGCATTCCGTTGCTCTTCATGGGAAATGAGTTCCTCGAAAGCGGAACCTTCCACGAGGACCGCCCTCTCGATTGGAGCAAGCGCCGCACTTTCGCCGGCGTGTTCGCGCTTCACCGGGACTTGATTCGATTGCGTCGCAATCTCGATGGCGCGGGGATCGCGCTCAAAGGCAGAGGGATTGCGACGCCGGTGGTCGACGATGTGCGCCAAGTTCTGGCGTATTGGCGCTGGAACGACACGCACCCCGCCGATCGCATGGTGGTCGTCATCAATTTTTCCGGCAACGAGCAGGCGAACATCGCGGTACCGTTCCCTTCCGAAGGTCCTTGGATTACGCGGTTTCACTCCGAGTGGACGCGATACGGCGGCGCCGTGCGCGAGGAGGCGGCAGCGTTCAATTTCAAGGGGATCACCCCGCGCGGATCGATCACGCTGCCGCCCTACAGCGCGCGTATTTTCGCCCTCTCGCCGGGCGCCGCCGCCCAGCGACCGATTGAGCCGCCGCCGATCGAGCGGAATATTCCGCCCCCGCCCGGCGGGGGGTTCTCGATGTACGCCGGCATCCGCGTTGTCGGCCGCAACCAAAACGGCGCGCCGTTCGAGGTCCCGCTCAAACGCACCGGCGTGCTATGGGAGGGCATCTTGCGGCTCACCGGCGTTACCGGCGGCTCGCTTCGTCTCGCCGCGAACGATGACGGCGTGATCTACTGGGGCGTCCCCTACACGCCGCTCGCCCAACTTCCGTTCGAAGCCTCGGCCGAGCGGCTTGGCGACGACCTGCACATTCGCGCGCCGCTCGATGGCAGCTACCGCATTCGTTTCAATGAGGAAACTCTCTCGCTCTCCATCGAGCATATAAACGAAACCCCGCCGCCGACCGCCGCCCCGCTGCGCACATGGACCGACGCGCGCGGGCGCGCAATCGAAGCGCGGTTCATCGCCCTCCGCGGCGACACCGTGACACTCGAGCGCGCCGACGGACGGTCGATCGAGATCAAATTGCCGGCGCTGAGCCCGGCGGACCAGGCCGCGGCGCGCGAATCCGCCGCCCGCCTCGCGCCTTGACGCACCCGTTCCGCTCTGCCTTTATCTCCATTTATGCGTTTTTCCGTCGTCATTCCCGTATTCAACGAAGAGGACAACATCCTTCCCCTCGCCGATGAATGCGCGGCGCTGACCGCGGCGCCGGGCCCCTTTGAGGTTCTGCTGGTGGATGACGGCAGCCGCGACCGAACCTGGGGACGTATTTGCGAGGCCGCGGCTAAATATCCGTTCATTCGCGGCATTCGCTCCGCGCGCAACCGCGGACAGTCCGCCGCGATGCTGATGGGGCTCGCGGAAGCGAGCGGCGAGGTGCTCGTGACGATGGATGGCGACCGACAAAACAATCCCGCCGACATCCCGCGCTTGGTCGAGCGCATCGGGCCGGTGGATGTGGTTTGCGGTTATCGAGCCAGGCGGCGCGATTCCTGGTCGCGCCGAATCGGCTCCCGAATCGGAAATGCGATCCGCAACCGAGTCACCCGGGACGGCTTGCGCGATACCGGGTGCAGCCTCAAGGCGTTCAAGCGCGATTGCCGCGAGGATCTGCCTCCGCTGAACGGCGTTCACCGATTCATGGCCGCCTATTTCAAGTTGCACGGGCGCACAATCGAGGAAATCCCTGTTGATCATCGACCGCGATCGGCAGGCGCATCCAAATACACCAATCTTTCCCGCCTCCCTCGCACCACATTCGATCTCATCGGGTTTGTTTGGTACCGAAAGCGCCGCCTCCCCTCGCTCACGGTCGATGATCGAACCGCATAGCCAGCAGCCACCGGCCCAACCGCAGCCGCGCGTATGCCTGCTGATCGGGGCCTTCCACCCGCGCGTCGGCGGAGGCGAAACGCATGCGCGCCTGCTTGCGCGCGAACTGAATGCGCTCGGCGTCCCCACCTTCGTGCTGACCCGCAGACATGAGCGGAAACTCCCATTACACGATCTCGTGGACGGCGTCCGCGTGCGCCGCATCGGGCCGTCCGGTTTTCCGCGTATGGGGAAGTACCTCATGATCCCCGGCGCGATTGCGGAGCTGATTCGTCTGCGCTCGGAGTATGACGTTATTTACGTTTGCGCGTTCCGCGTGCTCGGCGTGGCGGGCGTGATTGCGGCGCGGCGTTGCGGCAAACGGGTGGTCCTGCGCGCCGAGGCCTGTGGCGAGTGGTCGGGCGCCTTTATTCGCGGGGGCAACCTGCCGCTTCCGCTGCGCGCGCTGCTCAGCATCCGGAATCGGATATTGCGGAAGGCGGACCGCTTCCTCGCCATCTCAAGCGCCGTCCGCGACGAATTTCGCGCCGGCGGCATCCCGGAAGGACAGATCGCCTGCATAACGAACGGCATCGATTTCGGCCCCTTCGAACCTCCGGATGCCGCCGCGCGCGAGCGCCTGCGCGCGGCGTTCGGATTCGTCGACCGCTTCGTGTTCGCCTACTCGGGCAAATTGAATCGCGGCAAGGGCCTCGACCGACTCCTCCGCGTGTGGGCGCGCGTCGTACCCGAGGCGCCCCGTGCACACCTGCTCTTGATCGGCGGCGGCGGCGGACAGTTCCTCTCTTGCGAGGATGAACTGCGCGCGTTCGTCGCGGCGAATGGCCTGACCGCATCTGTCACCTTCACCGGCTACACCGATCGCGTCGCCGACTACTTGCGCGCGGCGGACGCATTTGTGTTCCCTTCCGAGAGCGAGTCGCTCGGCCTCGCGCTCATCGAGGCCATGGCCTGCGGGCTGCCCGCTCTGGCCTCGGCAACGGGCGGCATCCTCGATATTATCGCCGATCAGGAGGACGGCAGGCTTCTTCCGGTTGGCGACGAAGAGGCATGGCGCAGCGAGATGATCAAGGTGATGAACGACCCTGAGACGGCGGCCCGCTGGGGGCGGAATGCCGCCGTATCCGTCCGCCAAAAGTTCTCGATTCGCGAAGTCGCCCTTCAACACCAATCGCTTTTTCGATCGCTGCTGCGCACATGAACAGCGAAACGTCGCCCCCTTCGCGCGCGCGCCTCGCGCGGCACACCCTGTGGAACCTTGTGGGCATGTGCGCGCCGATGCTCGTTGCGCTCGTCGCCATCCCCCTGCTGATCGAGGGTCTCGGTAAGGAGCGCTTCGGTCTGCTTTCGCTGGTGTGGATGCTGGTCGGCTATTTCAGCGTCTTCGATCTGGGGCTGGGCCGCGCGATGACAAAACTGATTGCCGAAAAATTGGGGAGCAACGCCGACGATGTCGCCGCCACGTTTTGGACCGCGATGACCTTGATGCTGGGCCTTGGGCTCCTGGCGGGCGCGCTGGTCTATGCGCTTGCGCCGTGGCTCGCCACCCGCGCGTTGAACATCGAGCCGGCCCTGCAGCCGGAAACGCTGCGCGCGTTTCGCGCAGTCGCGTTCGGCCTGCCGGTCCTCATCACCGTCACCGGACTTGTCGGCTCGCTCGAAGCGTGTCACCGGTTTCCGCTCATCAACCTCATCCGGATTCCGATGGGCGCCTTCACATTCGTGGGCCCGTTGCTCGTGCTGCCATTCAGCCGGAATCTGTACCCCGTCGTCCTCATCCTGCTGGCGGGCCGCCTCGCGGAGTGGCTGTTGTTCTTCGTGTCGTGCCTGCGCATGGTCCCCGGCGTTCGAGGCGGCTGGCGCTTTGATCGCGCGGAGGCGCCGCATCTCCTCGGGTTCGGCGGGTGGATGACCGTTTCCAACGTCATACAGCCGCTGATGATTCACATCGACCGATTTCTGATTGGGGCGATTCGCACCGTCGGCGAGGTTGCATACTATGTGACCTCCGCTGAAATCGTCGTCAAACTGCTGATTGTGCCGCGCGCATGGGTGTCGGTGTTGTTTCCCACCTTCGCCGCAGAATTCAAGGCGCGTCCTGAAGCGACCGGCGCGCTGTTTGCGCAGAGTGTGCGCTTGTTGCTCGTGGTGATTTTTCCCGTTGTGCTCCTCATCGTCGCTTTCGCGCCCGAGGGACTGACGCTCTGGCTCGGCGCAGAATTCGGGGCGCGGAGCGCCCCGGTCATGCGTTGGCTCGCCGTGGGGATTTTCATCTACTCGCTTGCGTTTGTGCCGACCTCCCTCCTGCAGGGCACCGGGCGCCCCGATCTGACGGCCAAGCTGCACGCGATCGAGCTGCCGATTTACCTCGCGGCGGCGGCGGCCTTGATTCACGCCTACGGGATCATCGGCGCATCGATGGCGTGGGTGCTGCGCGCCGCGCTGGATTTTGGGGCCACCGCGTGGATGGCCGCGCGCCGCGCGCCCGGCAGCGGGGCCTCGCTCCGCGGCGTCGGCGCCGCCGCAATCGCCGCGCTCGCGTGCTTTGCGCTGGTTGCGCTTCCGAACGGGTGGGCAATAAAACTTGGCGCATCCGCTTTTCTCGCCGCGGCCTACACCCTGGGCGCGTGGACGCGCCTGTTGACCGACGAGGATCGGCGAATCATCCTCAAGCGCCTGCGCCGGTAATGCGGGATTTTCAGTGAATTTTTGACGCCGCCTCTCTACCCTTCCGCCGAATATGAAGAAAAAGAGCGCTCCCCAGGCCGACGCCGCGCCGGCGCCGAAACCACGGAAAAAGACGCCCCGTGCCGAAACGGCCGAATCGATGGCCTCCCGACAGCGCGAGATCGCGGTATCCGAGTTCTTTCTGAAAAACCGCCACCTGCTCGGCTTTGACTCCCCGCGGCGCGCGCTGCTCACCGCCGTCAAGGAGGCCGTGGACAATTCCCTCGATGCGTGCGAGGAAGCCGGCATCGTCCCGGAAATCGCGGTCGACGTGCAGCAAATCGCCGAGTCCCGTTTTCGCGTCACCGTCACGGATAACGGTCCGGGCATCGTCAAGGCGCAGATACCGAAAATATTCGCCAAACTGCTCTATGGCTCGAAGTTTCACCGCCTCCGCATGTCGCGCGGACAACAGGGCATCGGGATCAGCGCGGCGGGCATGTACGGCCAACTCACCACCGGTGCCGCCACGCGCATTCTTTCGAAGGTAAAGAACGCAAAAGCCGCGCACAGCCTCGCAGTGCAGATCGATACGAAAAGCAACAAACCGGTCATCCTGTCGGACGAAGAAGTCGATTGGCGGCCCGCTTTTCAGGCCGTCGAAGAGACGGGCGCGTCTGTCGGCGAAGCCGCTGTCTATGCCCATGGCACCTCGGTGGCCATCGAGATGGAAGCGCAGTATCAGCGGGGCAAGCAATCAGTGGACGAGTTCGTCAAACAGTGCGCGATTGTTAATCCGCACCTCACGCTCCACTATCGACTCGCGCTTCTCCCCAAACCGGAACCCCGTGTTCAAAAGCCGGAGGCAGAGAAGACTGAATCGCGACCGCCGCAGATGGAAGAACACCGGGTATCCTACGTCCGCGCACTCAAAGACATGCCCGTCATCCCGCGCGAAATCATGCCCCATCCGCACGGTGTTGAGCTGGGGTTGCTGATGCAGATGCTGAAGGACACCGAGGCGCGCACGCTGCGCTCCGCGCTCGCGTCCGACTTCTCGCGCGTAAGCGACCAAACGGCATTGCAAATCTGCGAGCGCGCCGGACTCAATCCGAAGGCGAACCCGACGCGCGTGGCGCATCAGGAAGCGGAATCGCTCTACAGGGCCATTCAGGAAACGAAGCTGATGCGTCCGCCGACGGACTGTCTTTCACCTATCGGCGAAGCGCAGATCGTGGCGGGCCTGCAAAAGGAAATCAAAGCGGACTTCTACACGGCCGTCACGCGCGAGCCCGAGGTGTATCGGGGCAATCCGTTTCAAATCGAAGTCGGCCTCGCTTACGCGCGCCCGGAGGAGACGAAGGCCGCGGAAGACATGGGGCAAGAAGAGCCGATTCGTCTGCTTCGCTTTGCAAATCGCGTCCCCCTCCTCTACCAGCCCGGCGCATGCGCGATCACCAAGGCGGTCATCGGCGTAAACTGGAAGGCGTATGGCTTAAATCAGCCGAAGGGCGCGCTTCCGCTGGGGCCATTGGTCTTGATGGTCCACATGGCAAGCGTCTGGGTGCCGTTCACCAGTGAAAGCAAAGACGCCGTCGCAAGCTACGAAGAAATCCTGGCGGAAATGACCCTCGCCCTCCAGGAGTGCGGCCGCCGCCTGTCAGTGTTTCTTAATAAGCGGCGGCGCGACATGGAGGCCGCTCGCAAGCGCAGTTACATTGAGCTGTATATCCCCCATCTCGCGTTGGGCCTCAAGGACATTCTCGGGTTTTCCGATACCGAGAAGGCGCGCGTCGAGCGCGAGTTGAAAAACATGCTCGAGAAAACCCATGTAGAGGTCGGATGAGCCGCGCCGACGATCTGTGCCGTTCGCCCTGCTGGCGGCCCGAGGACCTCGGAGCGCCCCTTCCGAATCTGCCGCATGCGAATTCCGTGTCTCTGCCGACATGGCGCGACGTGATTGACTACGAGGAAAAAGCACCCCGCGTGATGTCGCGCTTGCGCGCGGGGTATCCGCGATTCGTAATCCCGCCGCCCTGTGCAACGCTGTTTGCGCGCGCGAGGGCGGACGTATGCCGAGCCGATGAGGACTGTCACCTCTACCGCTCCGAACGCGCCGCGCACCGCTGCGTAGAACGGATCGCGGCATGGTCCGGCGCGGTCGCGCGGGTCGCCGAATGGCGCGGCGTTCATGCGGTATGCTTCCCGACCACCGCCGCGTCGTGGGCCTTGAAGTATTGGCGGCACACGGGCGACGGGATCTCATCGCGCCAGGCGCAAGCGATGCTTGATGGCGCCCCCGAGCCGGACGCCGCACGAGAAGCGGAGATCGTGCGCGGGCGAATCGCGGCCGCTGTAGGCGTGCGCGCCGAAGACGTGTACCTGTTTTCCTGCGGCATGTCCGCGATCTACACGCTCTATCGTTGCCTGCGCCGCCTGTTTCCGGATCGACGAATCGCCCAGTACGGATTTCCCTATGTGGATACGCTAAAGATCGTCCAGGATTTTGGCGGACCGCACATCTTTCTCCCGCGCGCGGACGCCGCGGATCTTGCGCGTCTCGACGCCGAATCCGCGCGAGATCCGATCGGCGGCTTGATGTGCGAATTCCCGTCAAATCCGGTTTTGACCAGCGCCGATCTCGACGCCTTGCGTCGCGTTTCGTTGCGCGATCGGTTCCCGATTGTCATCGACGACACCATTTCCACGTGGACCAACGTGAACCTTCTGCCAGCCGCCGACGCGATAGCAACCAGCTTGACCAAGTGGTTCACCGGTCGCGGCGACGTCATGCTTGGATCGGCGATCGTGAATCCGGCGAGTCCCTTTGCGGATCAGCTGCGTGATCTGCTTGAGGAGGAATGGGAAGCGGACGCATGGGGTGAGGCCTGCATCCTCGCGGAGACGCTTTCGCGAGATGCTGACGCGCGGGTGCGGCGCGCCTCCGAGACTGCGCGGGTTGTCGCCGAATGGCTGCGCAATCATCCCGCGGTAGATGCGGTGTACTACCCGCTTTTCCAGCAGCGCGAGTTGTACGACCGATACCGCCGCCCCGACGGCGGATACGGCGGCTTATTTTCCTTCATCCTGCGGAATCCGGAGCAAACGAGCGCGCGCTTTTATGATGCGCTGGAACTCTGCAAAGGCCCGAATCTGGGGACGACCTTCACCTTGTGCTGTCCGTTCACACTGTTGGCGCATTACGATGAGTTGACATGGGCCGAAACCTGTGGCGTCTCCCGTTGGCTGCTCCGCCTCTCTGTTGGCCAGGAGCCTGTAGAACATCTAATCGCCCGCCTCGCCCGCGCCCTCCCCCAACCCCAAAAGGGGTCAGTCCTTTATTCTTGACGGAATAGGGTCAGTCCTTTACTCGTCATGAATAAAGGACTGACCCCTTTACTTCGATGCGCCGGAAATCGCGGCAACGGCGGAGCGCCATGCGACAATCTTTGCGGCAACATCGAGAACGCCTTCGCGCCACGCGGTGAACCGACTCGCGATTTCACGCCGGGTCTCCTCCAGCGTGTCCGCCTGACGCTCTAAGCGCTCAAATTCCATAACCAAGGGTGGCAGATTAAACTTCGATTGGTTGAGTTGCTCCATGGCCTGCCATGCGGGGCCAGGATCGGGCGGCGGCGCCCCGACGGAAGGGGCGCGTCTGCGCGATGTGCGCGCAAAGTCTGCCGCGGCTGATGCTTTCTCGAGGCCCGCAAGGGCTTCCGCCATTCGAATGCCAGCCTCGCGGCGGTGCGCTTCGTGCTCAGCCATGCGCGTCTCCCATGCGCGGCGCTCTGCGCGCCATGCCAAACGCCGTTCGGTGTACGCCTTCTGAAGTGCGAGGAGCGCATTGCCCTCGCGCTCCAATACATCGACATCCTTAACCCGTGCCGTGAAGTCGGGCTGTAAATCCTGCAGCTTCCTCAGCGTTTCCAGAGTCGTCGCGAAGGTCGCCAGATCGATCGCCGGAGAACGCGCCGATTCCCGCTCCAACCGTGAGTGCAAGGCGTCCAATGACTCCTTCGCGTCGGCGAGCGCACGTCGCATGGCTTCGCCGTCAACGCGCATCGCTCCCTGCTCGTCATAGGCGCGCGCAAGCGCGCGCTGCAACTCGTGGACCTCGGCCTCGACACGCCCCGTGAAGCGGATCAAGAGAACCGCGGCGGTCGTTGCCACCGCGATCAGCAAACCTAGAAATATCAAGCCCAGCGCCACCATTCGGCGGCGCGCTTTACGGCGTTCGATTTCCAGGAATTCCTGGAACGCCTGCAATACAGGCAATCGGGATCCGAACGGCTGAATTCCGCCCCCCGCGCGCAGCGCCAGTCCATCCTGGCTCGTCGCAAGACTGCGTACCTGCTGCTTGACAATCTGCGGGGGCAGTTCCACTTCAACACGCCTCGGCTTACTTCAACTTGAGCCAGGGCATCGGCGAAAACTTGCCGCGGCCGGGCCCCTGCTTGGGTTCGTCTTTAGGCTTTCCCGGGTCTTCTTGATCCTTTGCGCCGGCGACCCCGTCTCGCTGCTGGCCCTTCCATACGGACAGTTCCTGCTGCGCCTGCGCTTCAATGTCTGCCAAGCGGGGCGCCGCGGGCCGAATCGGCGCGGCTTGGACGTCCTCAACGGGTCGGCGAGCGCGAACCGTGGGTTCGGCCGCAGGCGTGGGCGCAGCGCCTGGCGCGGGCGGCGCAGGCGCCGGGTTCCGATCCTCACCGGGCGTCGCATCTTCACGCGCGCGACGCTGCTCGACGGCGGCATCCGAAACAGGCGGCACGACCACGCGCCGCGCAGGGCGCTCGGTGCGCGGGACGGCGGCGGGCGGTACAGGCGCGGCCGCTGCACTCACGTTCTTCCGCGCAACGGTCTCGCGCTGGCCCTGCTCGATACGCGTCGATAGGGCGCGCCAATCCTGCTGAAGCTGCTCGATGCGCCGCGTGAGCATCTGCTCCTTGCTGCGCCAACGAGACGCCTTGTCCTCAAAAATCTTCTTCTCGTGCGCGAGCTGCTGGTCGCGCTGGCGAATCGCATTCTGGTCATCTTGAATCGTCTTCTTGAGCTGCAAGATTTCCAGCTCTTTTTGGCGGCGCTGCTCGCGCTCCTCGTCGTAGAACTTCTTCTGCTGCTGGAGACGCACGGCGATCGCCTCATTTTCCTGCTTCACCTGCTCCAGCCGCTGCTGCAAGTCCTCAATCTTGAGGCGGGCGCGCTCTTCGATATCCTCTTTTTCGAGGCGCAACTGATCGAGTTCCTGCGATTCCTTCTCCGCCTGTTCGCGCAGCCGCTCTTGCTCGGCCTGCATACTCTCTATTGTCTGCCGGAATTCCTCTTCGCGCTCCTGGCCGCGCTTGCGTTCCTCGTCCAGCAAAATGCGATGTTGGTCGAGGTCCTGCGCGGTCTCCTCCAGCTTGAGGGTGAGCTGCAATTGGCTCTCCTGCAGGCGCTCGAGGCGCGCCATCAGGTCGTCGCGCTCGTGCTGCAAGCGACTTTCGGAGTCTTCGAACGCCAGTTTCTCCTGCGCCAATTCCTCCGACAGGGTGCGAATGCGCTCCTCGGCCTCCTGCAGGCGCTTCTCGTACCGCTCCTGCGCTTCCTCGGACTGCTTGCGGATCGCCTGTTCGTGCGCGACCTGCGCGCGGAAATTCTGCAGCTCGCTCTCGCGATCGGACAGGGTCTTGCGCAAATCCTCCAAGGTGGTCTGCAATTGCGTCATTTCCTGTTCGCGCGAGCGGCGGGCCCGCTGTTCGTCCTGGATGGCCTTGCGCAAGCGATCCAGCTCCTCCAGTTTTTGCTGGGCGCGCGACAACTCCGCGCTGGACTGGCGCTGCACCAGCGCAAGCTCGGCCGCAAGCGCGCGCTGCTGTTCCTGCGTCTGGGCCAGCGACGCCTGCAAGTCGGCCTCGCGTTTTGCAGAGGCTTCTTTCGCCGCCTCCAAGGTGGCGCGCAATTCGACCAGCGCGAGTTCGCGCTGGCGCAACTCGCCCGCCACGGCATCGCGCTCGGCATGAAGGCCGTCGATCTTCGCCGACAATTCCTCCAGCGCCTTCGTTTGCTCCTGCTCTCGCGCCTGTGCCTGCGCCTGCAGGTCGGCGAGCTGTGCGCGCAAGGCCTCGGACTCCGCGCGTTGCTGCTCCACCTGCTGCAACGCCTGCTGCAGTTCCGCACCGCGAGACTCCAGATTCCGCGTAAGGGATTCAACCCGCTCGGAGAGCGATTGTTCGCGTTCGCGCGAACCGGCCTCCACGTTCACACGCAGGGATTTCTCCTCATCAATGGAGGCTCGCAGCGAGGACATGTCGGCCAATGTTTCGGCATGGCGTCGTTCCCACTCGGCGACTTGCGCCCTCAATGCCGCCTCGTTTTCCTGCGCGCGCGCATTCGCGTCGTCGAGCACGCCGATCGTACGCTCCATTTCCAAGCGCAGTGCCTCCAGCGCGCGTTCGGTCTCCTCGGCGCGCAAGCGCTGCTCTTCCAATTGGCGGTCCATTTCATCCTTCTCGACGCGCCACGATTCCGCCGCCGCCGCGTGCGCCGCGTCCCGATCGCGCGCCTCCCACTCCAACTGCTCCACCCGAGCCTGAGCGGTGTCCAGCGCCGCCTGCAATTGCTCGATGCGCGCCGCATAGTGCTGTTCCCGACGCAGCGCCTCCTCCGATGTCGCGCCTACCGCGGTGCGATACTGGTTGAGCTCCTCCTCCCGGCGGCGCAGTTCCTCCAACGCATCGTCGCGTTGCTTGAGCGCCGCATCCAATTGAACGGTCAGCTCGCCGAGTCGGCGGGAGGTTTCGCGCTGCTCCTCCAACGTCTGTTCGACGCGGGTGGTCCAATCCTCTTCCGCCTTGCGTCCGCGCTCGCGCATTTCGGCGAGCAGCGCCCGACTCCGCTCCAATTCGCTCTCCGCCGCCTGCAGGCGCGCGCGCGCGGACTGACTCTCCGACTGTAACTTCTGGACCTGCTGCGTCAGACCCTGCTCAACCTGCCGGCGCGCAGCGGCCGCCTCGTTATGGCGCGCTTTCTCCCGCTCAAGCTCGGCCTCAAGCTCCGCCAGCCGCGCCAGCGCCGCCTGTCTTTTTTCAAAGGCTTCGACGTGGCTCTGCAGGTCGCTCCCGACGAGCGCTCGAATCTGCTCGATGCGATCCTTGCCGAAGCGCTCTTTGGTCAACACGGCCTCGCGCACCTTTGCGAGAAATTCGCGCTCCTGCGCGATTTCCTGCTCTACTTTCATCGATTCGGAGAGCAGCAAATCCTTCACCAATTCCGCCTGCCTGCGGCGCTCGGCTTGAGCGGCGTCGCGTTCCTGCTGCAACGTCTCCGCGCGCGCCCGCTCGCTGTTCAACTCGCTTCGCGCCTGCTCAATCGCGAGCGCGGCTTCGTCTAGTTCCGTTTTCAGGCGATCGGCCTGCGCCGCAAGCGTCGCGAGCGATGCGCGCAATTCCGACTCCGCCGCCTCGTTCCGTGCTCGCTCTTGATCGAGTTCGGCGCGCACTTGGACCAAGTCAGCGGCCGTCTCATTTGCGCGCCGCATAAATTCGGCCAACTGGATCTCAAGTTCGCTGATGCGCGCCGTCGAACGGTCGCGCTCCTCCACGCGCGCGACCCGCTCTTCTGCCAGCAGGCGGGCCTGCGTGTCCCGATCCGCGCGCACCGCTTCGAGCTCCGAGTCGAGACTTGCGATGCGCGCAGCGGATTCCCGCTCGCCCGCTTGCTTGAGCTCGAGCACATGCCGGGCCTGCCGCTGCGCGACATCCAAATCGGCGAGCAGCGTATCGCGCTCGTTCGTCCTCGCCGCAAGCTCGCTTTCCAATGCGGCGATGCGCTCGGATCGCTCGGACTCCGCCGCACGAAACGACTCTTCCGCCGCCGCGGCCGCCGCGCGTGTCGACGCCCATTCCTGTTGGGTGCGTTCCAGTTCGAGCGCCGTATCCTGCTGGAGTTGCCGAGCGGATTCCAATTCGGCGCGCGTCTCACCATGCGCGCCGCGCTCAAGATGCAGGGCCGCGTCAAGTTCCGCAATCCGCGCGTTCGCTGTCTGATGCGCGGCGGTCAGCTCTGCAATACGCTGTTGGAGCGAGCGGCTGCGCCCGTCGAAATCCATTCTCGCCGCCGCGGCGTCCCGCCGCTCGCGCTGAAGCATGTCGCGCGTCTGCTCAAGTTCCTGTAGGGCCGTCTGGCGCGCGCGATTGAGGTCCTCAATCCGCTCGCCGAGCACCATCGCCTGCCGCTCGGCCGTCGCGCGGGCGCCGGCCCACGCGCGATCCAGCTCCCCGATGCGGGCCTGCGCGGCATCCAACGCGCCGCGCGCGTCGTTGAGTTGATCCTCCAACTCCTTGATTCGCGCTTCGGCCAGCTCGGAAGCCGCACGCGCCGCAGCGCGTTCTGCCTCCATATCGGTCTGAATCCGCACAAGTTCGCTTGAGGCAGCGGCAAGTTCCGCCTGCAGCGACTCCACCCGCGCCGCAGCCTCGCGACGCGCCGCATCCAGTTCCGACGCCAGTTCGCCGGCGCGGCTCCTCAGCGACGCTACCTCCGCCGCCCGCTCGTCGCGCGCGGCGGCCAGCGCGCCCAACTCCACTTGCAATGTCTGGCTCGTCTGCGCAGCCTCGGCGCGCGCCTTCTCCAACTCCGCATGAAGCTCGCGGGCCTGACGCTCCGCCGCCTCGCGTACGACCGCCAGTTCCTCGCCACGCGCACGCAACTCCGACGCGCGCGCCTCCGACTCCGCCCGGAGCTCCGCCAACTTCGATTCCAACTCGCGCGCGCGCGCCGTCGCCGCCGATTGCGCGGCCGTCAACGTTTCGACGCGCTCGGCCAATTTCCTCGCATGCGCGGCGTGCTCGTCGCGCGCGCCCGCCGCA
>CALGMT010000030.1 GCA_937958885.1 uncultured bacterium
GGCGGGCATCCGGCAGGAGCTCGACACGTGCGACGTGCCGAAGTCGCTGCGCGGCCCCGCCATCACGCTGATCACCGCGGGCATCCTCGCGCTGGCGTTCATGGGGTTCACGGGCGTGGACCGCAATCTGGTGAAGCTCGGCGAGGGCGGCGTATCGGCGGTGCTGCCGAAGGGACAAAGCGCGACGGCGGCGCCGCGGGCGGGTGTGGAGTAGGAGAATGGACGTTGCGACCATAGCGCTGGCGGGCGGGACGATGCTCGGGCTCGGCGTCACGGCGGGCTGGCTGCTCGGCCTGGCGAACCGCGTGTTCCACGTCGAGATCGACCCGCGCGTCGAGGCGGTGAACGCGGTGCTGCCCGGCGCGAATTGCGGCGGGTGCGGCTGCACCGGCTGCATGCTGTATGCGGAGGCGGTGGTGGCGGGCACGATCGCGCCGAACAAGTGCACGGTCGGCGGGCCGAGCTGCGCGGAGGCGATCGCGCGGGTGCTCGGCGTCGAGGTGCAGGAAACGTGGCCGTATCGGCCGATCGTGCACTGTCGCGCGCACGACGGCGACAAGCTGCTCATCGGAAACTACCAGGGCGAGCGCACCTGCGCGGCGGCGAATCTCGTCAACGGCGTGCAGGGCTGCACCTACGGCTGCCTGGCGTTCGGCGACTGCGTCGCCGCATGCGAATACGATGCGATCCACATCATCCGCGGCCTCGCGACGGTGGATTATGACGCCTGCACCGGCTGCGGCGCCTGCGCGCGCGCGTGTCCGCGCAACATCATCACAATGGTGCCGTTCAAGCGGGAGCGCATGCTCGCGGTGGCCTGTTCGAACAAGGACTTCGGCAAGGACGTGCGCGCGGTGTGCAAGGTCGGATGCCTCGGGTGCAAGGCGTGCTCGAAAGTCAGCGGGCTGTTCACGGTGACCGACAACCTCGCGCATGTGGACTACGACAAATACGACCCGGATCATTTCGCCGGCGTCGATGTCGCGATCGAAAAGTGTCCCGCGCAGGGGATCATCTTCTTCGGCAAGCCGGCTGCAAAGGACCTGGCTAAACTGGAGGAGGTCGAAGCGCCGAAACTTGTCGAGGCGGATTTCAAAACGACGGTGGACAAAACGGAGTGGCAAGGATGATCGAACCGCAACCGGAGGAACGGAACATGCATATCCGCGATTTCATCAAGGCGCACCCGCTGTTCAAGGATCTCGACGCGGGCGCCCTCGATTGGCTCGTCACCTGCGCCTCGGCGAAGGAATTCGACGCGGGCGATTTCATCTTGCGCGCGGGGAAGTCGGCCAACCACTTGTTTCTGCTTGTGCGCGGACGCATCGCGATCGAGGCGCCGTCCGTCGGCGACAAGGGCGCGATCATTATTCAGACGTTGTCGGACGGCGACACGGTCGGATGGTCGTGGATGTTGCCGCCGTACACGTGGAACCTCGACGCGCGCGCGCTCGAAAAGACCGTCGCGATCGCGATCGACGCCGCGAAATTGCGCGGGCGGCTGGACACCGATGTCGCGATGGCCGCCAAGCTGTATCGGCGATTCTCCGAGGTTATGCTTCAGCGCATCCACGGGATGCGCAAGCAGCTCCATCAGGAAGAGTGAGGACTCCATGCCGCCAATCCCGAAAAAAGTCGATCCGCCCAGCGCCGACAAACGATGGCGCATGGTGGATAACACCATGCGGAAGCACGGCTATCGTCCCGACGCGCTGATCGAGTCGCTGCACACGATGCAGGAGTGCTTCGGCTATCTCGAGGAACCCGGCCTTCGCTACGTGGCGCAGGCGTTGCGGTTGCCGCTCAGCAAGGTGTACGGCGTCGCAACGTTCTATCACTTCTTCACGCTCAAGCCGAAGGGGCGTCACACGTGCGTCGTGTGCATGGGCACCGCCTGCTACATCAAGGGCGCGCAGAACATCCTCGACGAGATCGAACATAAATACGGCGTGAAGCCGGGCGAGACGACGAAGGACGACGCGCTCTCCGTGCTCACCGCGCGCTGCATCGGATCGTGCGGGTTGGCGGCGGCGGTGGTGGTGGACGGCGCTATTGCGGGCAAAGTCTCTGCGAAACAGACGCTCGACCTGATCGAAAAGGCGGTGGCCTCATGACGCCCGAAGAACTCAGAGAACTCGCCGCACGGCGGCGCGAGGAGTTGCAGGAGTTTAAGTATCGTCTGAACGTGTGCCTCGCGGCGGGTTGCCAGTCCTGCCACGGCGACAGCGTGTACAAGGCGCTCAAGGCGGAGGTCGAATCGCGGAAACTCGAAGGCGTGCAAGTCCGCGGCGTCGGCTGCTTGAGCCTGTGCGCCGAGGGCCCGCTGGTGCAAGTCGAGCCGGACAATCTGCTCTACCAGCGTGTGCGGGCGGAGGATGCGCCGGAGCTGATCGAGTCGATGTATGGCAAACCGCTGAAGCGGCTGGCGTGCCCCACCGATGCGCCGTTCTTTGCGGCGCAGAAACAAATCGTATTGGAAAACTCCGGCCGGATCGATCCGGAGAGCCTCGAAGACTACCTCGCCGCGGACGGCTACGAGGGGTTGATGCGCGCGCTGACGGAAATGACGCCGGCAGAGGTCATCGCGGAGATGACGACCAGCGGGTTGCGCGGGCGCGGCGGCGGCGGGTTCCCGACCGGCCTCAAGTGGAGCACCGTCGCGAAGTCGAAGGGCGCGAAGAAATTTGTGATCTGCAACGGGGACGAGGGCGACCCCGGCGCGTTCATGGACCGCAGCGTGCTCGAGAGCGACCCGCATCGCGTGATTGAAGGCATGATCATCGCGGGCTACGCCGTCGGCGCGAGCCACGGTTACGCCTATATCCGCGCGGAATATCCGCTCGCCGTGAAACGTATTCAAAACGCGATCAAGCAGGCCACGAAGGTCGGACTCCTCGGCGAGGGCATTTGCGGGACCGGGTTCGGCTTCACGATCGAAGTGCGCCTCGGCGCAGGCGCCTTCGTGTGCGGCGAGGAGACCGCGCTCATCGCGTCGATCGAAGGCAAGCGCGGTCAACCGCGCCCGCGTCCCCCGTTTCCCGCGGAATCCGGCCTGTGGGGATATCCGACGCTGATCAACAATGTCGAAACGTTCGCCAATGTTCCGCCGATCCTCCGCAACGGCGGCGCGTGGTTCGCGGGCATGGGCACCGAAAAGAGCAAGGGCACCAAGGTCTTCGCGCTCGCGGGCCGCGTAAAGAATACCGGCCTCATCGAGGTGCCGATGGGGATCACGCTGCGAAAAATCATCTTCGACATCGGCGGCGGAATCCCCGACGGCAAGAAATTCAAGGCGGTGCAAACCGGCGGCCCGTCCGGCGGCTGCATTCCCGAAGAGCACCTCGATATGCCGGTGGATTACGACTCGCTTGCGAAGGTCGGATCGATCATGGGGTCCGGCGGCATGATCGTGATGGACGAGACCTCCTGCATGGTGGACGTGGCGAAGTATTTCATGGAGTTCTGCAAATCCGAGTCGTGCGGCAAGTGTGTGCCGTGCCGCGCGGGCACCGACCAAATGCACGGGCTGCTGTCGAAAATCTGCGCCGGCGAGGCGACGATGGACGATCTCGCGTTGCTCGAGCATCTGTGCGAGGTGGTGAAAAACACCAGCTTGTGCGGGCTGGGACAGACCGCGCCGAATCCGGTGCTCTCCACGCTTCGCTATTTCCGGCACGAATATCTCGCGCACATTCAGGAGAAACGCTGTCCGGCGGGCGTGTGCAAAATCAAGGCAGCGGCGGAGGTCCACGCATGAGCGACGCCCCCCATATTCTCACGCTCAAGATCGACGACCAGGACGTCAGCGCGGTCGAAGGACAGACGATCCTCGCGGTCGCGCGCGAAAACGGCATTGCCGTTCCGACGCTCTGCTTTCTCAAGGGGCTATCGCCGGTCGGCGCATGCCGGCTTTGTCTCGTTGAGATCAAAGGCGTGCCGAAGCTGCTGCCCGCGTGTGTCACCCGCGCGGCCGAGGGCATGGAGGTCACGACCGATTCGCCCCGTCTGCGGGAGTATCGCCGCACGATTCTCGAACTCCTGTTCGCCGAGCGGAACCATGTGTGCTCCATTTGCGTGAGCAACAACAACTGCGAACTGCAGTCGCTGGCTCGCGCGCAGGGGCTCACGCACGTCCGTGTGCCGTATCGCCACCCGCGCCTGGGCGTGGACGCGACGCACTCGCGGTTCAGCGCCGATCATAATCGCTGCATCCTCTGCGCGCGGTGCGTTCGCGTGTGCGACGAAATCGAAGGCGCGCACACGTGGGACATCATGGGGCGCGGCATCGACTGCCGCGTCATTACCGATATGAACCAGCCGTGGGGCCAGTCCGACACCTGCACGTCCTGCGGAAAATGCGTGCATGTGTGTCCGACCGGCACGTTGACCGAAAAAGGAGTCGCCGCGGCGGAAATGAAGAAGCGCCAGCAGTTTTTGCCCTATCTCACAGCGATGCGGGAGGAACGCGAATGAGCGCGAAGATACGACTGGCCACGGTCTGGCTCGACGGATGCTCGGGCTGCCACATGTCGCTGCTCGATATCGACGAGCGGCTGCTCGATATCGCCGACCGGATCGAACTCGTCAGCAGTCCGATCATGGATGTGAAGGGATTTCCGGAGAACATCGATCTGACGATCGTCGAGGGCGCCATTACGAACGAGGAAGACCTGCACAAGGTGCTCGCCTTCCGGAAGAACACCAAACTGCTGATGGCGCTCGGCGACTGCGCGATCACCGGCAACGTGCCGGCGATGCGCAACACCTTTGCGATCGACGACCTCTACAACCGGGCGTATGTCGAGAACGCCGACGCCGAAAAGCAGGTGCCCGGCGCCGTTGTCCCCCGGCTGCTCGACCGCACGCGTCCGATCCACGAAGTTGTCCCGGTGGATGTGTATGTGCCCGGATGCCCGCCGCACGCCGACGTCATTTTCTACGCTATTGCGGAATTGCTCGAGGGCCGAATGCCCGACCCGATGAAGATGGGAAAATTCGGATGAGCAACGAGATCGTGAGACCATTGGAGGTGGGCGTGGGGAGCGCGGCGTCTTCCGGCTCCCACCCGCCCGATTGAAGGGAGCGCACCATGGCCAAAACAGTTGTCATTGATCCGATCACCCGCATCGAGGGTCACTCGAAAATCACGGTGTACCTGGACGACCAGGACCAGGTTGCGGACGCGCATTTCCATGTGACGCAGTTCCGCGGCTTCGAGAAATTCACCGAGGGCCGGCCGTTCCAGGAAATGCCTGCGATCACCGCGCGCATCTGCGGCATCTGTCCGGTCAGCCACCTGATGGCGTCGTCGAAGGCGTGCGACGATTTGATGGCGGTGAAGATCCCGCCGACCGCGGTGAAGCTGCGCCGGCTGATGAACCTCGCGCAGCTCACGCAATCGCACGCGCTGAGCTTCTTTCACCTCAGTTCGCCGGATTTCCTGCTCGGATTCGACTCCGATCCTGCGCAGCGCCACGTGCTCGGCGTCGCGGCGAAGTATCCGGAGATCGCAAAAGACGGCATCTGGCTCCGCAAATACGGCCAGCAGGTGATCGAGTGGCTCGGCGGCAAGCGGATTCATCCCGCGTGGACCGTGCCGGGCGGCGTGAATGCGCCGTTGTCCGAGGAGGTGCGGCAGAAGATCCTCGAGGGTATTCCGCATGGAATCGAGATCGTCCGCCGGACCCTGGATTTCTGGAAAAACACGCAGGGCCGGTTCGCGGATGAGATCGAACACTTCGCGAATTTTCCCTCGCTGTTCCTCGGCCTGGTCACGCCGGAAGGACATCTTGAACATTATGACGGCTTTATCCGCGTGGTGGACGCCGATCGCAAAATCATCGCGGACAAACTGGAGCCGACCGCCTACCAGCACCACATCGGCGAGGCGAGCCTCGGCGACAGCTATTTAAAGGCGCCGTACTTCAAGCCGTTCGGATACCCGGACGGCATGTATCGCGTCGGCCCGCTCGCGCGCCTGAACTGCTGCGACGCGTGCGGCACGCCGCTGGCGGACAAGGAGCTGCTCGAGTTCCGCGCGCTGCGAAAGGACGGCGCGGTGTTGAGTTCATTCTACTACCACCACGCGCGGCTGATCGAAATCCTCTTCGCGCTGGAGCGGATGCAGGAGCTGTGCAACACCGCGAACATCATGAACACGCATGTGCGCGCGGTCGCGAATCCGAACAAGTTCGAGGGCGTCGGCGTGTCGGAAGCGCCGCGCGGCACGCTGTTCCACCATTACAAGATCAACGAGCAGGGCCTCATCACGTGGGCGAACCTGATTGTTGCGACGGGGAACAACAACCTCGCGATGAACAAAGGCATCGCGCAGGCGGCGAAATTTTTTGTGAACGGCAAGGACGTGAAAGAGGGCGCGCTTAACCGCGTCGAAGCGGTCATCCGCTGCTACGACCCCTGCCTGAGCTGCTCCACGCACGCGCTGGGGCAAATGCCGATCAAGCTGTCGATCGTGAACGCGCGGGGCGAAACGATACGGGAACTGACGCGATACTAGGAAAAGCCGATGAACCGCACGGTCATCCTCGCATGGGGCAATGACTTTCACCGCGACGACGGGGCGGGCCGCCGGGCGGCGGCGACGCTACGCGCGATGGAGCTGCCCGGCGTGGAGGTGCACGACTTCAACCAGCTCGTTCCGGAGCACTGCGAGCTGCTTGTCGGCGCGGATCGCGTCATTTTTCTCGATGCCTATCCCGCCGCGCCCGGCCAGGGCGCGATGTTGCTGCCGCTACACGGACAGCAGGCGATTGCGCTGCCCCGCTCGTGCTTTGGGCATGCGATGCAGCCGCATGAAATCGCCCGAATGGCCGCCGACCTCTACGGAGCGGAAACCGACGCGTGGCTCGCGGCGATTCCGGGTTTCGAATTCGATCTTGGCGAAGAGCTTTCAGCGGGCGCGCGGCGCGGCCTTGCGGACATTCTCGAACAGATCATGACGTTGATTCACCAACACCCCCAACCCGGAGTGAATCATGCATGCGCCTGCGGAGCCGATACTTGATGAAGCGATCGTCGATGAGGTAATCGCGCGGTACCCCGACGCGACCGGCGATGTATTGAGCATGTTGGAGGAGCTGCAGCACCGGCACCCGCACCGGTACCTGCCGCGCCCGACGCTGGAGCAGGTCGCGCGCAAGACCGGCTTGTCGCGCTCGCAGATTTACAGCGTCGTCACGTTCTACTCCTTCTTCAACCTCAAGCCGCAGGGGCGCCACACGATCGCGGTGTGCCGCGGCACCGCGTGCCACACGCGCGGCTCGCGCGGCCTGTTGGAGTCGCTCGCGAACCGGCTCGGCATCCCGCCGGCGGAGCGCGAGCAGGCGACGTTCACCAGCCCCGGCCGCGAAGTGACCATCCGCACGGTGGCCTGCTTCGGACAGTGCGCTCTCGCGCCGGTTGTTGCGGCAGATGAGGAGATTCACGGGCATATGACCGATCTCAAGCTGCGCGCGCTGGCGGACCACGTGCTGACGGCGGAGGCGCGACCATGAAACTGCTGGATCTCGATTCGTTGAGCGACATCCGCAAGATCGGAATGGGCAAGCTGCTGCCCGGCAAGCCGCGCATCGGCGTCGGACTCGGCACGTGTGGAATCGGTAACGGAGCGCAGGCGGTCTTCGCGGCGTTGGAGCGCGCGATCGGTGCCGCGGGGCTCGACGCGATGCTCGTGCCGGTGGGCTGTTTCGGCTTCTGCGCCGCGGAGCCGCTGGTCAGTGTGCATCTGCCCGGCCGACCGCTGGTCCTGCTGGACCGCGTGCGGCCGGAGGAGGCGCCGGACATCGTCGCTGCGATCGCCGCACATACGATTCCGGAGTCGCGCGCACTGTGCCGGATCGAGGATTGGGATCACTTTACCTCGCAGACGCATTTCGGGCGCGGGTTTCCGCAAATCCCGCTCTGGCGCGACATCCCGTTCTTCCACGGACAAAAAAAGATCGTGCTCCGGAACTGCGGGCTGATCAATCCGTCGGACATCGAGGAATACATCGCGATCGGCGGCTACCACGCGTTCTACCACGCGCTGCAAAAACCGAATCCGCTCGAAATCATCGAGGAGGTCAAACGCTCGAAGCTGCGCGGGCGCGGCGGCGCGGGCTATCCGACCGGCACGAAGTGGGCGCTGCTGCAGAAGGCGGAGGCGGACATCAAATATGTGATCTGCAACGCGGACGAGGGCGATCCCGGCGCGTACATGAACCGCAACGAGATCGAAAGCGACCCGCACATGTTGCTTGAAGGGATGCTCATCGGCGCCTTCGCGACGGGTGCGACCGAGGGCATCGTGTATCTGCGCGCGGAGTATCCGCTGGCGGTCGAGCGGTTGCGACGCGCGGTGGACGAGGCGCGCGCGCTGGGCCTGATCGGCGCGAATATTCTCGGCACGCGGTTCTGCTTCGAGATGAAACTCGTCGAAGGCGCCGGCGCGTTTGTGTGCGGCGAGGAGACGGCGATGATCGCGTCGCTTGAGGGGCGCGCGGGACGCCCGCGCCCGCGTCCGCCGTTCCCGGCGCAACGGGGGCTGTGGGGCAAGCCGACGAACATCAATAACGTCGAAACGTGGTGCAATATCCCGGTCATCATCGCGCGCGGGGGCGCGTGGTTTGCGGAGATCGGGACCAGCAACAGCTCCGGCACCAAGGTGTTCTCGCTGGTGGGCAAAATCAAGAACACCGGCCTGGTTGAAATGCCGCTCGGCTCGCCGCTGAAGCGAATTGTGTACGACATCGGCGGAGGCGCGCCTTCGGGCAAGCGCGTGAAGGCCGTGCAGACCGGCGGTCCGTCGGGCGGATGTATTCCCGCATCGCTGTTCGACACGCCGGTGGACTACGAGGCCCTCGCGGGCATCGGCGCCATCATGGGGTCCGGCGGCATGGTCGTGATGGACGAGGACAACTGCATGGTCGATGTCGCGCGCTACTTCGTCGAGTTCACGCATGCCGAGTCGTGCGGCAAATGCATTCCGTGCCGCGTCGACCTCGATCAGGCGCTTCGCATGCTCAACCGCATCACCGCCGGACAGGCGACCGATCAGGACCTCGTTGACCTCGAGGAACTCTCGCAGATGATCAAAGAGTGCTCGCTGTGCGGGCTCGGCCAGACGGCGCCGAATCCGGTGCTGACCACGCTCCGGCATTTTCGGCACGAGTATGAGGAGCACCTGCGCGCGAAACGATGCCGCGCGGGCATCTGCGAGCAGATGTTTTTGTCGCCGTGCGAAAACAGTTGTCCGCTCCACATGCGGATTCCGTGGTTCCTGCAGTTGCTCAAAGAGGGGCGCCTGGAGGATGCCGCGGAGTTGGTCTGGCTCGATAATCCGCTGCCGGCATCGACGGGCCGCATTTGCCAGCACCCGTGCGAAAATCAGTGCCGCCGCGCGGGTGTGGATGACGCGGTCAACATGCGCGAGGTGCATCGTTATATTTCGGACGTCGTACTGGAGGGCGACATGCTCGACGGCGTCCTCGCGCGCCTGCTCGCGCGCAAGCTGCCCGCAACCGGGCGGCGCGTCGCTGTCGTCGGCGCCGGTCCGTCGGGTCTCGCCGCGGCGTTCTACCTTGCGTTGTTCGGGCACGCGGTCACCGTGTACGAATCGCGCGAGGAGGCGGGCGGCATGCTGCGCTATGCCTTGCCGGAGTACCGCCTGCCGAAGGCAATGCTCGCGAAGGAGATCCGCGCGATCGAGCGGCTCGGAGTCGCCTTTGAATTCAACCGGACGCTCGGCAGCAACCTGTCGCTCGACGCGCTGGCGGCGGACGTCGACGCCGTATTTCTCGCGATCGGCACATGGAAAGGCCATGCGGCGGGCATCACCGGCGAGGACGCGCCCGGCGTCTGGCATGCGATCGGATTTCTCGAACAGGTCGTGCGCGCCAAGCCGCCCGAGATGGGCCGCGCGGTGGTCGTGGTGGGCGGCGGCAATGCCGCGATCGATTCGGCGCGCACCTGCCTGCGGCTCGGCTGCGAGGTCACGATTGTCTATCGCCGCGACCGCCGCGATATGCCCGCGATTTCAGCGGAGGTGGACGACGCGCTCCGCGAGGGCGCGCGGCTGGAGTTGTTCTACACGCCGCTGCGCGTCGTGCGCGAGGCCGACGGGCGCGTCGCTGGTCTGGAGTGTCTGCGCACGAAGCCGGGCGACTACGACGCTTCGGGCCGACGCACGCCGGTCTCGACGAACGAGAAGGTCATCTTCCCGTGCAACAGCATCATCATGGCCGTAGGCGAACGGCCCGACGCGGCGCCGTTGCGCCAGTCGGCGATTCAGGTGCGCGAAAACGATACCGCCGCCGCCGATTACGTCACCTATCAGACCAATCGCCCGAAGGTGTATGCCGGCGGCGACCTCGTCACCGGCGCTTCGAATGTGTCGTCCACGATGGCGACCGGCAAGGCGGCGGCCGCCGCGATCGATCGGCAGTTGATGCATCAGGACCGGATGTCCGCGCTGCTGGGGACGTTTGAGATCGCGCCGGAACTCAGCGTGGACCCGCCGGGCGGGCCGCGCAACGAGTCCGCGCACCTGCCGGCGGACGCGCGCCGAGGCTCGTTTGCGGAGGTGGCCGCGGGCTTTACGCCCGACCAAGCGATCGCCGAGTGCGTCCGATGCCTCCGGTGCGACGTGAAAGAAACATGCGCCGCGCACGCGGCGGGAGGGCATCGCGCATGAAAAAGCCGGTCGCGCTCAAATTCGACGGCAAGCAGGTTCAGGCGGATGAGAACGACTCCGTCCTCGCCGCCGCGCGGGCGAACGGCATCTTCATTCCGTCGCTCTGCTACTACACGGGCCTCTCCACCGTCGGCGCATGCCGGCTCTGTCTCGTGGAAATCAAGGGCGTGCCGCGCTTGCTTTCCGCCTGTGTCACCAAAGTTGCGCAGGACATGGAGGTCGCAACCGCCACGCCGAAAGTGGTCCGCTACCGGCGCATGATGTTGGAGCTGCTGTTCGCCGAGCGAAACCACGTCTGTTCCTTCTGCGTGGCGAACGGACAGTGCGAGCTGCAGGCCCTCGCCCAGCGGCTGGGCGTCGTGCACACGCGCTACGCGTACCGCTATCCCCGCTATCAGCTCGACGCGTCGCACCCGAAGTTCCTGCACGATTCGAACCGCTGCATCCTCTGCACGCGCTGCGCGCGGGTGTGCGAAGAGGTCGAGGGCGCGCGCACGTGGAATGTGATGGGGCGCGGGATTCACTCCGACATGATGACCGACCTCAACCAGCCGTGGGGCGAATCGCCCACCTGCACCACCTGCGGCAAATGTGTGCAAGTATGCCCCACCGGGGCGTTGGCCGAGCGCGGCGTGTCGGCGGGCGAGATCCGCAAGCGGGAAAATATACTCCCCTACATCGAATCCATGCGCGCCAGCGGACGTTGATCGAGCCTCCGCTCGACCGGCTTATTTTCCGAGCGCGGCGAGCTTTTTCAGGTCCAGCGCGTCGAGGGCGGCGCGGAGATCGGCGGGCGCGCCGTCGCGGACCTCGATCTCCACCATGAATCGATTGGCCACGAGAAGCTGCAGGTCGCCGTACTTTGCGTCCGCGTCATAGCGCTCCACGCCGCGGTGGCCGTCTTTCTGAAATGTGCGCTCGAACCCGGAGTCGGACTCGCGGTCGATTTCGCCGACGGCCCACGCGGCGGACAGCATCGAGGCCATGCCCATCGCGCCGTAATCCGCGAGTTTGATCTGAAGCAGGGCGGCGCTGTTCTCGTATCGGCCCTCCGCTTGGGAAATGGCCATGCCCATGGCGCCGCTCTTTTCGCCGCTCGATTTCGTGCGCTTGTAGGCGCCGATCGATTCTGGGAACAGCGCGCGCAGTTCTCGGAAATCGACCACCGTGACGGTCGGCTGGTTCGTGCGCGCGTTCATCATCGCGTTCAACGCGCCCATAAGATTGGAGAGATCGGGTTCCTGCGCACGCGCGGGAAAGACGCCGGCTGATGTGAGCATTAACAGGGCTGTAGCAAAGGATCGCTTCATGTGTCTTGTCTATCCGAAGTCGCGTGCATGCCGCAATCTTCAAAATCGATTTTATGTCAGCTTGCCAATTGTTCCGTCGCGGGGTACAGTGAACTTTGTCAAGCGGGAGGTTATCTCGGCATGTCAGTCCTTTTGCGCTCCGCGGATGCGCAGCGCCCGGAATCGAATCCGGGCTCGCCGGAAGCCCTGAACACTATTCCGCGCCCGCTGTCCAATACGGTGATGGACGTCGGACTCCAGCCGCTCGATGCGTTCATGCTGCGCAACGGCCTTACCAATCACGAGTTGGTTGCGCACGCGACGGGAACAGGTCTCACCCACAAACAGGTCGCCAAGGCGCGCCGCGGTCGGCGGCTCACGATGAATATCCAAGAAAAGATACTTCGCGCGCTGAACGCCATGCCGGGCGTGAAGTCGCCGCTTCGGCACGAGGATTGCTTCAACTACAGGGGGCGATAAGGGGATCGGGCGCTGGGCGCGAGGACCGATTGGGAGTGCAACGAGTACGAAACAAAGAAAGGGAGCAGGCATGAGCATGGACATCCTGGTACACGCGGAAGGGTTCCGGTTGACGGATGACCTCAAGGAAAAGACGACCGACAAAGTGGCACGGCTCGAGCAATTTGCGGGCCGCGCGTTGCGCGCGCGCGTGACGTTGCGCCGCGTCAGCGCCCACCCGTCGCCGCGCCAGTTTGAGGCCCACGTGCTGATGGAAGTGCCGGGCAACGATGTGAACGCCGTGCAAAAGGCGTCTCAACCGCTGGAGGCGGTCGATCTGCTGGTGGAGAAGGTGGAACAGCGGTTGCGCAAGCGGAAAACCGCCAAGATCGCGCGCCGTGTGCGGCTGCCGGATTGGCGCCTCGCGCCGGCCGTTTAAGGCATAGACACGAATCGATTGGCCGGGCCGGGCGATTTTGCCCGGCCCGCGCTTCTTAATGGGCGACTCGTCGCGATCAGGGAATACGGATCAGGATGCGATAGACGCCTTGCGGCGGGGCGTTGGTGTCGATGATCGGCAGCAACGCCCCGGTCCCGGGTTGGTCAGCCGCGACGGTAATCCAATCGCTTGTGGCGATGGGATCGGGCTTCCACTGCAGATCATACCGGCGATTCGGCGATGACGGGACGAACGCGCGCGGCAGCGGGTCGAGGACAAAATCGCGTATGTGGGGATGGTCGTCGGGATCGAGCGGCGAGGTCTGCGCGATGAACTCCTCCAGATTTGTGAACCCGTCGCCGTCGGCGTCCTGGTGCGCGAGGGATTGGTCGAACTCCTGGCCGGTCGGATGATCGAACCAGGCGAGCATCCACCAATTCGGAATGCCGTCGTGGTCGGTGTCCACCTCGCCGATGCGGCGCACGCCGATGCCGGATACGCGGGCGTTGTCCGCCCACGGGATGAAATGCAGGTCGAGCCGCGCGTCGTCCACGTCAACCTCGAACGTCTGGACGAGCGGCAGGTTCATGCCGCCGCTGACGGCGAAGATGTCGAAATTCGTCAGCGTGCGGACGCCTTCAATATATAGATCGAACACGCGCTGGTTTACCCCGGTGACCCACGTCTCCGTCTGGAGCAGCGTGATTTCGTAGCGGCCCTCGGGCAGGTCGAAGCGGTAGTCGAGTGTCGAAGCGGTGGTGCTGTAGCGTTCGCGCTGGAAGAGCGGCTGGGCGGCGGCGCACAAATTGGAGATGGTGCTGCCGATGAATCCATTGGTGCCGCTGAGCCAGCCGAAGGAACCGGGCCGCCAGGGCTGGTCCGGCGTCCACACGAGGGCATCGCAATTCGTTGCGGCGGTGAAATTGCCCGCGGCGAGGCGGGCTTCATAAGGACCGGGGATGTTCACGAACCGCACGTCCAGCAGGGCGGGGGCCGAAAGATTGCCCGACGAATCGCGCGCGCGCGCGGCGATTTGGCGCGTGCCGTTGAGGAAGTGGCGCGTATCGATCGTGTAGGTCCACGCGTAGGCGCCTGTTGCGGCGGCCCAGTCGCCTCCATCGATTTGAACCTCGACCGCGGCGATGGCGACGTTGTCGGTCGCAACGCCGGCGATGGCCAGCACATTGCTGACGACGCTGCCGTGCGCGGGCGAGTGAACCCAGATCGCGGGCGGCACGCTATCGGTGTAGGAAGCCGGCGCGGTGTGGAACAACGTCTCGAAGGCGGCGTGGAACCGATTGCCCGACTCGGCATCGATCGCGTTGGTGTTCACGCGCACGACGATCGCGGTGTTTCCGGCGAAGCCGGGCGACGGCGTGAAGGTCATCACCGTGCGGGCCGCGTTCCATGTGAACGAGCCTCCGACGGGCGGAGAAACCGTGAACGCGGCCTGCGCGGCGCTCGTGTTCATGGACTTGCTGAAGGTCAGCGCGAGGGGCGCGGTTGCGACGACGTTGGTGCTGTAGTGCGCGGGCGTTTGCGCGATGACGACCGGATCGAGCGGAAGGATGCGATCCGCGGCGATAAACATCTTGAACCCGCCGCCAGGAACGTTCACCGGCGGAATGCCGTCCGTCGCGCCGGTCACCGTCAGCGTCTCGTTGGTGTTGAAGAGATTCACAAGGACCGTGCCCGCGGGATAGCTCGTCGGCCGCGCGGGCAGCGTCTGCGTGCCGCCCGCGGTGTTGAACACGACGAAGACCTCCTCGCTGCCCAGCCGCCGCGCATAGGCGAAGAGCCCGGGGCCGGACGAATTGTTCCAGAGATTGACATGCGTGCCGCGCCGCAGGCTGGGATACAGGCGGCGCAGGTTGTTAAGAAACGCCACCCGCAGGAACGAACCCTGGGTCATGTTGAAGTTGTCGCCGAGCGACGGGCCCTGCTCGTATTGGCCGTCGAACATATCCTCGCGATTGGCCGGGTCGTTGTTGCCGTTGAAGTTCTGCTCGGTGCCGTAATACAGGCACGGAATCCCCCGCGCGGAGTAGAGCCACGACAGCGCGAGCGCCAGGCGATTGGTGTTATTCGCGGCGGCGCTCATGAAGCGGGGGCGATCGTGGTTGTCGATGAAGGTGACGAGCCGGTAGTGGGCGTAGGGGTCGTAGTTCGATGCGATCGCGTTGTAGCGATCCTCGATCTGCTTCGTATTGCCCGCTGCGCTTGCAAAGACATCGTTCACGCGGAAGTAGAGCGGGAAATCGACGACGCTATCGTTGGCGAACGCGCCGCCCGCGCGCGTGCCCGTGTAATAGCC
This sequence comes from uncultured bacterium, assembly GCA_937958885.1. GTDB lineage: Bacteria > Verrucomicrobiota > Kiritimatiellia > CAIVKH01 > CAIVKH01 > JAMLJG01. The sequence goes on from CALGMT010000030.1 coordinate 15,192, forward strand.
GCACTTCGCGTCGCTGCCGTCGTAGACCTCGCCAAACTGAAAGAAGTTGGTCTTGCCGATCGCGCTTGCGAACGAGCGGATCTCCGAGTTGAAGAACTGCCAGACGCCGACATCCGCGTGCTTGACCGTGTCGAGGCGGAACCCGTCGAAATCGGCGGCGGAGATCCAGTGCTTGTAGATGTTCACCAGGTTGGTGCGCACATGCAGCGTCTCGGTGCGCAAGTCGTCCAGTCCGCTCAATTCGCCGAGGACCTGATCCGGATCGACGTAATTCTGGATATGCCCGTTGTTGTGGAAGTTCGTGAGCTGGTTGAAGGGCGGGGGGTAGGGAGTGCCGGTCGTCCACCGCGGCGGATAGCCCGCCAGATTGAAGCTCGTGCTCCAGCCGGGATTCGCGCTGTCGATCCGGTTGCCCTGGTGATTCAGCACGATGTCGAGACAGATATACATGCCGCGCGCGTGCACCGCCTCGACGAGCTCGATCAGGTCGTTCGTCGAGCCCCAGTTCGGCTGCAGCGCATAAAAGTTGTACGCGCCGTAGCCGTGATAGCCGGAATTGCCGACATTCTGCGGGATCGGCGTGATCCAGAGCGCCGTCGCGCCGAGCGCCTGGATGTAATCGAGCTTCTTGAGGATGCCCTTGAAGTCGCCGCCGTGGATGCGCCGGCTGTTCGAGGGGTTATAGGCGGACTGCGGGTTCGCGGTGTTGTTCGACGGATCGCCGTCGAAAAAGCGGTCGGTGAAGATGAAGTAGAAATTCTGATCCCGCCAATCATCCGGCGAGGGATGTCCCGCGCGCGTCGGCGCGAGCACGCGATAGACGAACGGATTCGCGCGCGCGTAGGTTTCATCTTCGACCGCCGTCGAACTCGTCCCCGTCCGGCACAGAAACGTGGTGAGGAAGTCGCTGTACGGGACGCGAATGTAGTACTCGACCGTATCGCCGGCGGCGAACGAGCCGGCGGGAATCGTGCCGCTGTAGTAGATGTTGTTCGTGCTCGTGCTGTGGAACAGCATCGGCGCGCTGTTCCACACCGTGCCGGTCGCGTGTTTGTAGAAGACGGCGCTGCCGGTCTGGAGTTGATTGCCCGCCTCCCCGCCGCCTTGAAATTGATTGCCGCTAAAAATCGTCACGGCGGTGTTCGAATAGATTTCGAAAATTGGCGCGCGCATGAACCCCACGCCCGGTTCGTGGTTATGCGGAATGTGCCAGGCATTGCCCTTGCGCGGACGGAAGGACGCATTGCGGGTGAGGACCACCCGATCGATTCGAATCCCGTCTTCGCGCATCCACACATTGAATGTGTGCATGCCGGGGGAAGGGACCTGAATCGCTGCCGCGCCGCCCGACAAGTTGGCATTCGTCCAGCCCCAGGTTCCGTAAGCCGACCACACGATGGGTCCGCCTGCATTCGTCTGGCCATTCAGGCCGACGTGCACCGAATCGTCGTTGCCGTCCGTGGGGCGCGCGCGCAGCCATACGTAGTACGTGCCGGAGGTCGTGAAATTCGCCGTGTAATCGATCTGCGGGCTGGTCGAGGTCCATGCCGCGATCACATTCGAACCGATGTCCGGCAGCGCGCGCACGAAGGCGGACCCGTGGAAGCCCGCCAAATCATTTGTGGCGACCCACGCATGCGCCCCGCGCGGCGTAGTGCTGGAGAAACCTTCCGCCTCGAATTGGATTACACCGCCGGACTCGGGATACGGCGGCTGTGCGCGCGTCGTGCTTAAACACGCGCACCCGCAGACCAGCCGGACGGCGGTCCCGATCAAAGCACCCCGGTTCACCCGTACAACCTAACGCAATTGCACGTGCGGGTTAAGGGTTTTAGTCAATAAATTTATGGTTTGGGTTTTGGCTTGTTGATCTCTGTATTCTTGTTTCGGGCTGCATCGGGGGCGGACCACAGTCGGTCTGTGATGCTGGCGAGGCATGAGAGAAAATGGTGGGTTTAGAGTCTTTGGCGGCCCTCGGTGTGGCCAAAAATTGGCGTGCAGGCTTCGAGTGGGCGCGAGATTCATGAGGCTTTGTCGCGGGCCGACGAGTGCTGCTCGTGGTTCGACCTTGGATGCGAAACGGAAGTGCACTTTGACCGGACAGATGCGATACGTCACAACAATCAAGAACGATGCGGGCGCGTTCACGCCACGAATCTAAGACCGCCCTCTTTCCCCTTGCCTCGTCTGCGAATCTCCACCCCCCATTAATTACCTGGCTCCTCCCCAACGATGTTAATATTCATCGTTTGACCCTTTTGACACAACGATGTTAACATTCATCGTTTGACCCCTTTTGGGAATCCTTTAGGGAATCCGCTGTTTCCTGAACAACTCAATTGAACGTGTGTCAACAACCCGTTGGGGCAGCAGCCCCTAAAGGACCGAACCTTTTTTCGGCGAAGGGCGCGACGAGGGTGACGGCAGGGAAGGCGGCTAGCACGTCTTTTTCATTATCGGCGGCGAAGAGCAGCTTTACGTTGGGACCTGCGTCCATTGTGAAATAAAGCGGTAATCCGGCGTCGCGCAGGGCCCAAATGTCGTGCATGACAGCAACGGATTGCGGATACCAAAAAAGCACCGGCGGCCACGCCGCGAGCCCGGTGGCGTGCATCGCAAGCGCGTTGGACTCCGCTGTGCGGCCGAGCAGCTCGAAGTCGCGCGCGTCGATCGCGCTCTTGATCAGTTCAAGGTCGTGCGCCACTTTCACGGGCCAGGCTTCGTAAAAGGACGACGTGCGCCGCGTGCGCTTCATCGCCTCGCGCGAGCTGATGGGCTTCTGGTCCTCAGAAATGGTCAACACCCCGATACGCAGTTCCGGCCAGACGCCGGGAACGGGAACAGCGTAACTGTCCATGCCGTCTTCGTCGGCCCCGGCTTCCCATTCGACGAAGCCCTCATAAACCGAGCGGCACGCGCTGCCGCTGCCAAGCCGGGCGAGGATCGATTGGTGCCGCTTCGAGAGTCCCCATCCGAACAGATCGTCCAGCGCGAAAACAAGCGCGGCGAAACCCGATGCCGACGAGGCCATCCCCGCCGCGGTGGGGACGGTGTTCCGTGTCTCGATGCGAAAGAAAACCGTCGGCGACGGGCGGAACAGGTTCAAATAGGTCGATAGCGCTTTAGTGAATTTTGACCGTACGGGAACTGGCTGGTCATTCAGAATCACTTCATCACGCGCGACGGTGGAGAGGCATACCTTCGTGGTCGTGCCGAGCGCGCCGAGCGACACGGACAGCGAGGCGGTGATCGGCAGGTTCAATTCCTCGTTGCGTTTGCCCCAGTATTTGCAGAGCGCGATATTTGCCGGCGCGTATGCCGTCGAACAGAATTTGACGGGCATGCGCCCGAATCGCTCGCCGAGGATCAGGCGGACTACATCGCGTTTTTTGATGGAAGCCATCGGGCGCCCTTATCCCAAACGCCCGCCCCGCAATCAAGCGCGCCGGCGAACCGGCGAAATTCGCCGATTGCCCTTCAGACCAGATGCACACAAGATTTTTGCTTGTCAAGCGGCAGCCTTGTGGTGGTCGCACGGAGGGCGCAATTTGCCTAACATTTTCTTTATCAGGTTTTCCCCTATTTTGTGTTGACCGGCGCGCGGGCGCGCGAGCATACTATTTTTTGAGTCTATGAACCGCATCGGACATCGTTCTTGTGCCGCTGCGCTGACCCGATACGTTGCGGGCCAACGGGGGGATTGGTTTAGGAGCGTGGCAGCCCGCGCCATGCTGGGGAGGCCGTTCTGACCATGTCCGAATCGTTGCGGTCCGATTTGTCGCCCGATGAATTGGCGCGTCTGCGGCACAGTCCGCTGTTCAACGACGATCTCGCGCCTGTGCGGTCCCGAGACCGGCGGTGGGGCCTGGTCGATATCGCGCACCTGTGGGTCGGTATGTCGGTGTGCATTCCGACCTACATGCTGGCGAGCAGCCTGATTGAAGGCGGGATGAACTGGTGGCAGGCGGTGCTGACGGTCGCGCTCGGCAACCTGATCGTGCTCATCCCGATGATCCTGAACGGGCACGCGGGCACGAAGTACGGCATCACGTTTCCGGTCTTTGCGCGGGCGGCGTTCGGGACGGCCGGCACGCACATTGCGTCTGTCCTGCGTGCGATCGTCGCGTGCGGGTGGTTCGGCATTCAAACATGGATTGGCGGGTTTGCGATTTACAAGCTGCTGCTGCTCCAGTGGCCCGGATTGGCGGACACCGCGACGATCGCGATCTTCAGCTCGGAGCATGCCCCGGTCAACACGGCGCAGTTCGCGTGCTTCCTCTTTTTCTGGTGGATCAATGTCGCGATTTTCTGGCGCGGCATGGAAAGCATCCGCAAGGTGGAAAACTGGGGCGCGCCGCTGTTGATCGCGCTTGGGCTGGCGCTGCTGGCGTGGGCGTACATCAAAGCGGACGGATTCGGCCCCATGCTGTCGCAGCCCGCGCGGTTCGCGTCGTCCCGCGAGTTCTGGAGTTTTTTCTTTCCTAGTCTGACGGCGATGGTGGGGTTCTGGGCGACGCTGTCGCTGAACATTCCCGACTTCACGCGCGAGGCGAAAAGCCAGCGCGCGCAGATGTGGGGCCAGTTCCTCGGCCTGAACACGACGATGCCGTTCTACGCCTTCATCGGCGTCGCGGTGACGAGTGCGACTGTGGTGATCTTTGGGGAGGCGATCTGGAATCCTGTCGAGTTGCTCGCGCGCTTCGACAGCGTGGGGTTGATGATCGTCTCGATGTTCGCGTTGACGCTGGCGACGCTGACGACGAACCTCGCCGCGAACACGGTGGCGCCGGCGACGGCCTTCTCGAATTTTCTGCCGCGCGCGATTAGCCTGCGCGTCGGCGGTATGATCACGGGCATCATCGGCATCGCGATGATGCCGTGGAAACTGATCGCCGACCCGACCGGCTACATCTTCACCTGGTTGATCGGCTATTCCGCGCTGCTCGGTCCGATCGGCGGCATCCTGGTCTGCGACTATTTCGTGATTCGCCGCCGCGAGCTGAACCTCGCTGCGCTGTATGACCCGCGCGGGGAATACCGCTATCAAGGCGGTTACAACCTGCGCGCGCTGATCGCGCTCGCGCTGGCGATCGCGCCGAATGCGCCGGGGTTCCTGATCAAAATCGGGAAAATGGCGCCAAACGAGTTGTGGACCGGCATATACCACTACGCGTGGTTCATCGGATTCCTGATTGCGTTCGTGCTGTACTATCTGCTGATGGCGTCCTATCGTCCGAATCATGCGCCCGAGGCGCAGGGGGAGACATCATGAGTGGGTATGCGCCAGTTCTGCCGCCGTTCGAGTACGCGCCGAAGCCCTATAGCGGCCCGTCGTATGACGAAACCCTCGCGCTGCGGAAGCAGTTCCTCTCGCCGGGGTTGTTCCTCTACTACTCCAAGCCGCTGATGATCGTCGAAGGAAAGATGCAATATGTCTTCGACGAAAGCGGGCGACGCTATCTCGATGCGTTCGGCGGCATCGTCACCGTCAGCGTCGGCCACTGCCATCCGCATGTGACGCAGGCGGCGGTGAACCAGCTCAACACCATCGCGCATACGACGACGATCTACCTCAACAATGTCATCTGCGAATACGCGGAGAAGCTTGCGTCGAAAATGCCCGGTAACCTCAAGTGCATCTATTTTGTAAACTCCGGCTCCGAGGCCAACGACCTCGCGATGCTCATGGCGCGCGCTTACACCGGGAACTACGACCTGATCGCGCTGCGCAACTGCTACCACGGCGGCGTCGCGTCCACGATGGGCCTCACCGCGCACAGCACGTGGAAATTCAATGTGCCCCACTCGTTCGGCGTCCACCACGCGATGACCGCCGACCCGTATCGCGGCCCGTGGGGCCGCAACGATCCCGAGGCGGGCAAAAAATACGCCGCCGACGTCAAGGACCTCATCATGAACGCGACGCCGGGCAAGGTCGCGGGCTTCTTCGCCGAATCGATCCAGGGCGTCGGCGGCGTGGTCGTCTTCCCCGACGGCTACTTGAAGGAGGCCTATCGCATCGTTCGCGAGCACGGCGGCGTCTGCATCGCGGACGAGGTCCAGGCCGGCTTCGGGCGGACCGGCACGCACTACTGGGGCTTCGAGCGGCAAGGCGTCATTCCCGACATCGTCACGATGGCCAAAAGCATCGGAAACGGCGCGCCGCTCGCCGCGGTTGTCACCACCCCGGAGATCGCCAAGACCCTGTCGCAGCGCATCCACTTCAACACCTTCGGCGGAAACCCCGTCTCCTGCGCGATCGGCAAGGCCGTGTTGGAGGTGATCGACCGCGAGGGTCTGCAGGAGCGCTGCCGCGTGCTCGGCGGACGTCTGCTCGACGGGTTCCGCAAGTTGCATCTCAAATACCCCGTCATCGGCGACGTGCGGGGCGCGGGTCTGATGGCGGCGATGGAATTCGTGGCCGACCGCGAATCGAAGGAGCCGAACAAGGCCGCGTGCGTCCACGTCTTCGAGCGCGCCCGCGAGCTCGGCGCGCTGGTCGGCAAGGGCGGACTCTATGGCAACATCATTCGCATCACCCCGCCGATGTGCGTGACGGAGGCGGACATCGATTTCCTGCTCGAGGTGTTGGATACGGCGTTGGCGGAGATCTGAACGGAAAACGGAAAACGGAAGACGAAAGGTCATCCTGGTAGGGCGGGGCCTCCGGACCCGCCGGTGAAAAAGACAGCGGCGCGTCGAGACGCCGCGCTGCCGAAAAAAGGCAACATGAAGATCGGCATACCGAAGGAAATCAAGGTCAAGGAAAACCGCGTCGCCGGCACGCCCGCCAGTGTGCGGATGCTCGTGAGCGCGGGCCACGAAGTCCTCGTTCAGCAGGGCGCGGGTGTCGGCAGCGGCTACACGGACGAGCAATATGCCGAAGCGGGCGCGAAGATCGTGCCTGCGCCTGCCGACGCCTGGTCGGCGGACTTGGTGCTCAAGGTCAAGGAGCCCATCGAATCGGAATACGGATTTCTGCGGCCGGGCCTTCTGCTCTTCACCTATCTGCATCTCGCCGCCGACCGAAAATTAACCGAAGCGCTTGTGCGCTCCCGCGCGACCGCCATCGCCTACGAGACCGTGCAAGTCGGGCGCCGCCTCCCGCTGCTCGAACCGATGAGCGAAATCGCCGGTCGCATGAGCGCGATTGTCGGCGCGTACTATTTGAGCAAGGCGCAGGGCGGCGAGGGCGTCCTGCTCGGCGGCGTGCCCGGCGTGCTGCCGGGCAACGTGCTGATCATCGGCGGCGGCACCGCCGGCATCAACGCGGGCCGCGTCGCCGCCGGCATGGGCGCGGAGGTCACGATTCTCGAAGTGGACCTTCAGCAAATGCGCTTCCTCGACATCAGCCTGCGCGGCACCGCGCACACGCTCTTTTCGAACGAGCAAAATCTGATGGACATGCTCCCGCAGGTGGACTTGCTCATCGGCGCGGTGCTCGTGCCGGGCGCGAAGGCCCCGAAGCTGATCCGCCGCGACATGCTTCGGGCGATGAAGAAAAACACCGTCTTCGTGGACATCGCGATCGATCAGGGCGGCTGCGCCGAGACCTCGCGCGCGACCACGCACGAAAATCCGATCTACGTCGAGGAAGACACCCTCCACTACTGCGTCGCCAACATGCCCGGCGCCTATTGCCGCACCGCGACGCAAGCGCTGACCAACGCGACCATCCCCTACGCGGTGAAACTCGCAAACCTCGGCTTCGAGGAGGCGCTGGCGCAAGTGCCGGAGCTGGTGCCGGGTCTGAACACGCACGCCGGCCACGTCACGTACAAGGCGGTTGCGGAAGCGCACGGCATGCCGTGGAAGGAATTTGTGCCGTGAAAGGACAAACAGGATCCGCCGGATCAGTCGGATCCGCATTACCACTCACACCACCATGAAACTCAAACCGATCCTCAGCGCGAAGCAAGCCGCCGCGAACATGGCGGAGATCGAACCCAGGTACTCGCCGCAGGAGGCGCTCGTCGAGGCCGAGCGCTGCCTCTACTGCTTCGACGCTCCGTGCATCATGGCGTGTCCGACCGGGATCGATATACCGGCCTTCATCAAGAAAATCGCGCATGGCAACCTCACCGGCGCCGCGCGGACAATTTTGCAGGCGAACCCGCTGGGCGCTTCCTGCGCGCGTGTGTGTCCGACATCCGCGCTGTGCGAGGGCGCGTGCGTGATGCTCGACCGCGACGAGAAGCCAATCAAGATCGGACGTCTCCAGCGCTACGCGACCGACCACGTGTTCGAGAACAACATCGCGGTGTTGAAACCCGCCGCGCAGAAGATCGGCAAATCCGTCGCGGTAATCGGCGGCGGGCCGGCGGGCCTCGGCTGCGCGGCGGAACTCGCGCAGCTCGGCTATGACGTGACCATTTTCGAGAAGGAACAGCAGGCGGGCGGGTTGAACACGTACGGAATCGCGTACTACAAGCTCCGGCCCGAGGACAGCCTCGCGGAGGTCGAGCTGGTCAAGAGCCTCGGCGTGAAGATTCGGACCGGCGCCGAAGTCGGGCGGCGCATCAAGGTCGCGGACCTCGAAAAGAAATTTGACGCGATTTTCGTCGGCGTGGGTCTGGGCCGCACGTATCGGCTCAATATTCCGGGCGAGGATCTGCCGGAGGTGTTCGAGGCGCTCGACTTCATCCGTCTGATCCACACGCTGCCGTTGCACAAAGTGCCTGTTGGCCGGCGCGTCGCCGTGATCGGCTGCGGCAACACCGCGATCGACGCCGTCACGCAGGCCAAGCGGCTCGGCGCGGAGGAGGCGGTTATTGTTTATCGGCGCGGCGAGAAGGACATGCCGGCGTATCCATACGAGTATGAAATCGCGAAGGCGGACGGATGCGGGTTTATGTTTCACACCGCGCCGGTCGAAGTGCTGGCGGAGAAGGGACGCGTGACCGGGTTGAAGTTGGCGCGCACGCGGTTCAATGCGCAAGGGAAGCTGGAGACCGTCAAAGGGTCCGAATTCATCGAGCCGTTCGACATGGTGATCAAGGCGCTCGGCCAAGAACCGCAGACGGCGATGCTCAAGAAATTGTTTCCGAAACTGAAGCTCGCAAAGGACGGGACTGTTGTGCGCGATCCGGCCTCCGGTCAGACGAGTCTCAAGCACGTGTTTGTCGGCGGCGATTGCGCCAACGGCGGGCGCGAGGTGGTGAATGCGGTGGGCGAGGGCAAAAAGGCCGCGCGCGGGATTCATCGGTGGTTGACCGGTGAGCGCGTCGCCGGCCCGATCCAGACCACGCGGCTGGGCGTTGCCGGTCCCCCGTTCGGTTCGGGTCTCGACCACCCGGTGCGCGTGCCGGAGTTGGAGGCGGAGTATTACAAACGATAATCGGTCTCGGCCTCGGTCTCGGTTTCGGTCTCGGTTCGAGGCGGAAAGGGAGGTGGAGGGGGAGAGGGAGAAGAGGGGGAGAGGGAGGCCGAGGCGGAGGGCGAAAAGGAGAAGAAATGGCAGACCTATCGATCAATTTAGCGGGTATCAAATCGCCGAATCCGTTCTGGGTCGCGAGCGCGCCGCCGTCGAACACCGCCTACCAGTGTCATCGCGCGTTTGAGGCCGGGTGGGGAGGGGTGGTCTGGAAAACCATCGGCGATCCGATCGTGAATGTCAGCTCGCGCTACTCCGCTCACAACGTGGGCGGGATCCGAATGGTCGGGTTCAACAACATCGAGCTGATCAGCGACCGATCGGTCGAGACCAATTTTAAGGAAATCGCCGAGTGCAAGAAGCGGTGGCCCGACCGCGCGGTCGTCGCGTCGCTGATGACGGACACGCGCGAGCACTGGCACGACATGATGAAGCGTTCGCGCGACGCCGGCGCGGACGGCGTGGAGCTCAATTTCGGGTGTCCGCACGGGATGTGCGAGCGCGGGATGGGGTCGGCGGTCGGGCAGAATCCGGATGTCATCGAGACGATTGTCGGCTGGGTGATGGAGGCGGCGGAGATTCCGGTGATCGTGAAACTCACGCCGAATATCACCAGCGTCGCGCACGCCGCGCGCGCGGCGAAGAAGGGCGGCGCGAATGCGATCTCGCTCATCAACACGATCAACAGCATCACGCAGGTGAACCTCGACACGATGTGCCCCGAACCCTACGTCGCCGGCAGGAGTACGCACGGCGGCTATTGCGGCCCCGCGGTGAAGCCGATCGCGCTGAACATGGTGCACGAGGTGGCGAACGATCCGGAGATCGGCCTGCCGATTTCGGGGATCGGCGGGATTTCGACCTGGAAGGATGCCGCCGAATTCATCGCGCTTGGCGCGACCGGCGTGCAGGTCTGTACCGCGATCATGCATTACGGATTTCGGATTGTGGAGGACATGCTGGAAGGGCTGAACGATTTCCTCGATGCGAAGGGCTTGGCGAGCGTGCGGGACTTGCAGGGCCGCGCGGTGCGCAGCGTGGACAAATGGGAAACGCTGGACCTGAACTACAAGCGGATCGCGTCGATCGACTACGACAAATGTATCGGGTGCAACCTCTGCTACATCGCGTGCGAGGACGGCGCGCATCAAGCGATCGCGCTCGTCAAACCGAATGGCCGCGGGCTGGGCCCCGGGCGGTTGCCGGGCAAGCCGATCCCGGAGATCAAGGAGGATCACTGCGTCGGGTGCAATCTCTGCTCGATCGTTTGTCCGGTGGATGATTGCATCAAGATGGTCGATGTGAAAACAGGCAAGAAGCCGATGAGTTGGAGGGATTACCAGGCTGCGCTGGCGGCGGGAACGATGGAGCCTATTCCCCCGCATCCCTGAGGAGTCATCACAAGAATTGAAGCCGGACCCGCCGAGGGAAAAGACCGACGCAGTCAACTCCCTCTCCCACCCCGTGGGAGAGGGCTTGGGTGAGGGCAGCGCGGCGCGTTGAGATGCCGCGCCCTAACGGGCTGTGCAAGGCGAAGGGAAAAAGGGAGACAAGATTATGAATGCGAAAACAGCCGGAGTTCCTGTTTTTATCAATGGCGAATGGTTTGTTCCTCAAACGGATTCGCACACCCCCGTCTGCGATCCGTCTCTCGGCGAGGTGATCGCGCAGACGCCGATGTGCGGGCCGGACATCGTTGACCAGGCCGTCGCGGCGTGCGATGCGGCCGCGTTGGATTGGGCGGAAACGCCGCCCGTCGAACGTGCGCGCATTCTCTTTCGCTACAAAATGCTGCTGGAGGATCACTTTGAGGAGCTGGCGCAGAGCGTCACTCGCGAACATGGCAAAACGCTGACCGAAGCGCGCGGCGATGTCAGGCGCGGGGTCGAGGTCGTCGAATACGCGTGCGGAGCGCCGGAGCTGCTGAAGGGCGAGTCGCTCGAAAATATCGCGCGCGGGATCGACTGCGATGTCATCAAACAGCCGGTCGGGATCTGCGCCGGTATCTGTCCCTACAACTTTCCCGCGCTGGTGCCGATGTGGATGTATCCGCTCGCGCTCGCGTGCGGAAACACCTTCATCCTCAAGCCGAGCGAGAAGGTGCCGTTGACCGGCGTACGCTTGATCGAGCTGCTGCAGGAGGCGGGATTGCCGAAGGGCGTGCTCAACATCGTGCACGGCGGCAAGGCGTGCGTGGACGCGCTGCTCACGCACCCCAAAATCCGCGCGATCTCGTTCGTGGGCTCGTCGCCGGTGGCGAAGTATATTTTTGAAACGGGCACGCAGCACGGCAAGCGCGTGCAGGCGGCGGGCGGCGCAAAGAACTATGTGTTCGTGATGCCGGACGCGGATTTCAAGCACTCCGTGACGGGCCTCGTGGACGCGGCGTTCGGCTGCGCGGGCCAGCGCTGCATGGCCGGCTCCACCGCGGTCACGATCGGGCCCGCAGCGGACAAGCTGCTGCCGCCGCTTGCGGAGGCGGTGCGCGCGATCAAGGTCGGCCCGACCTCGTGCGACCCGACGGCGAATATGGGGCCGGTCATCAGCGCGCAGCATCGGGAAAAAGTTGCGGGCCTGATTACATCCGGCGAGAAAGAAGGCGCCCACGTTGTGGTGGACGGCCGCCATCTCAAGATGCCGGACTATCCGAAAGGTTTCTACCTCGGTCCCACGATCGTCGACAAGGTGCGGGCGGATATGACGATTGCAAAGGAGGAAGTGTTCGGTCCCGTGCTGAATGTGATGCGTTTTGAGGATCTTGAATCCGCTATCGAGATGGCGAACCGGACGATCTTCGGGAACGGGGCCTGCATCTACACGCAATCCGGCAAGGCCGCGCGCGAGTTCCGGCATCGGATCAAGTCCGGCATGGTCGGCATTAACGTCGGCGTGCCCGCGCCGCTGGCGTATTTTCCGTTCAGCGGGTGGGATCATTCCTTCTTCGGCGATCTGCATTTGCAGGGCCGCGAGGGCATCATGTTCTACACGCGCCAGAAGGTGACGACCTGGCGCTGGTTCAGGCAGGGCGAAGGCGACATCTGGCACAAAGAAAAATAAACGCTCCGGATTCACAGTCGGAATCGGTGCCGCAATCGCATTTAGTCGAACCAACCCTTCGGAGGGTGGCGATAATTCGATACCGATCCCGATCCCGATACCGATACCGATATCGATCCCGATCCCGATCCCGATCCCGCTATCTATCCCGCAGCCGATTGCGATTTGCGAGGTGGGGCTAGATGGCGGGGTCGGGATCGGGTAAGGGTTCAACATCGACACCGACGGTGATCGTTTGCGCGCCGCCGCCGAGGATCACACCTTTGACGGGGGTGACGTCGGCGTAGTCGCGGCCCCACGCGATGGTGATGTGCTGATCGGTCACAAGGCAGCCGTTTGTGGGATCGACATCGATCCAGCCCCAGCCGGGGGAATACACCGAGACCCAGCAATGGGACGCATCCGCGCCGACGAGGCGGGGCTTGCCGGGCGGCGGGATGGTGCGCAGGTAGCCGCTGACGTAGCGCGCGGCGAGGCCGAGGGAGCGGAGTGCGGCGATGGATAGCTGAGTGAAGTCTTGGCACACGCCGCGGCGGGAATGGAGCACGGCGTCAATCGCGGTGTTGAGATTCGTTGCGCCGGTGTCGTAGGTGAACTCTCGTTTGAAGCGCGCGGCGAAAGCCGCGAGCGCGACAGGCAACGGCGTTCCGGGCGCAAAATCCGGCTCCGCGAGCGCGCGAAACTCCGGTGCGCGGCGAATGTAGGGAGAGTCGAAAACGAATTGCAGCGCGTCGAGGGTCTCGGCTTCTGCGTGGTTGCGTACGGCGCGGACGGCGTCTTCCCATGCGGGGGCTTGTTTGGCGGGCGGACGAACAGGTGCCACCACATCCACGACGCTCGTTGCATCAACGAGCATCGTCGCATGCGGTTCGCTGAAGCAGCACTGATGCTGGCGGTTTCCGAAACTGTCGGTCCAGGCCATTTGCGAATGGGGGGGCGGGTGAAACTCGACGCGATGTTCGAGCACGCGCTGGTAGGCGGTATCGCGCGGGGTCAGGCAGGCCTGATTCAGCGAGACGAGAACCGGCTCGGCGTACTGGTATTCGGTGCGATGGCGGACGCGATAGCGCATGGTCGCCTTACAAGGGCCCGGCGCCGCCGAGCCGGACGGTGTCGAGCTGGCGGGCGGGGTGCGCGTGGCTCAAATAATGACGGGTCAGCGCATCGGACAGCAGGGGCACGAGGTCGATGATCTCCTGCAGAACCGCTGCCAATTCCATGCGTTCGCCGGAGGGTGAAAGGTCCGCGATCCGCGTGATGTCGATCAGTCGCGTGCGCGTGAGCGCGCGCACGATCAGGCGTTGCTCCTCGGAGAGGCCCACTGCGCCGGCGTCGCGCGGGAGGTGGTCAAGGTGGTCGGCAAGGGCTTCTAGCTGGAAGAGCAGCGAGCGCGGATTGGTTTCGTCGGTCAAGAGCAAGTCGAGGACCGGCGCGGCGTGCAGGCTGCTCAGGTAGCGGCGGCGATAGGTGATTGAGCAGTCGGCGATCTGGAGGACGTCGTCGAGCGCGGCGAGTTCGTGATCTGTCGGAGGCCGGATCAGACTCTTTTGCAGAAGTGTCAGGATTTGAACGGCGCGCTCGAGGCGGCGCCCGGCATCGAGGAAGCGCCATCCATGTCCGCGCGTCATGCTTTCGAGGCTGGTACCGGCGAAGGCGGCGAGCCGGATGAGCATGCGGTCGAGCATATCCACGACATCGCCCGCTACAAAGCGGCGCGAGCGGCTCATTTCTTCGAGGTTCAGTTCCATTCGATTGAGCATGCGCCACGTTTCCGCCGAGAGGCGGTCGCGCGCGATGCCGGCCACGCGGCGCACGGAGTCCACCGTCTGGCGCAAGCCGCCGGGCACCTGGTCGTCGAAGAGGAACGCCATCGTGGCGGCTTCGAGGGCCTGGTAGTCTTCCTCGTCGTTGAGCGAGGTCGGCGGCGCCTCGCGGAGCGCGGCGGCGTATGAGGCCAGATGGGGCATGGCGGCGCCTTCGGGGCGCTCGTAGAGGCGGATGAGGAGCAGGCGCGCGATGCGGATCATTGCGTCGGTCCGTTCGGCGTACCGGCCGAGCCAGAAAAGGTTATCTGCCGCGCGGCTGGGCAGATCGCCGCCGCCTCGGCTCAATTCGATCGCGCCGCCGCGCGAGGGCAGGAGGCTGAACTCGCTGACCGGCGCGTCGGACACGACCCAGGTGTCTTTGCTCACGCCGCCCGACGCGACGGCCTCGTGCGCGCCGGAGTGGCTCTCCACCGCGCGCGCAAGGCCGCCGGGCATAACGGCGTAGCCGTCCGGCGTGAGCGTGAGAAAGGTGCGCAGAAAGAGGCGGCGCGCGGCGATACGCTCGCCGTCGAGCGATGGCACGGTCGAGAAGCGCAGGCGCTCCTGCGCGATGAAGCGGTGCGGGGCCTCGGCGATCGCTGCGGCGAGTTGGCTGCGCGCGGCAGCCGGCAGAACGCCATTGCCCCCGAACGCGGGAAGCACGCTCAATTCGTCGAGGTGGTCCAGCACGTACTCGCGCTGCGCGGGATCGCCGCACCACCAGGTTCCGACGGAGGGCACGCGCAGATCCTCGGAAAGAAAGTGGCGGCAGAGTCCCGGCAGGAACGGCAGAATGGCTTCAGACTCGACCAGTCCGGCGCCAACGGCGTTCACGACCGCGACATGGCCGGAGCGGATGACCTGCAACAGGCCGGGCAATCCGCGCGCGGCCGGCCCGCCGAGTTCCAGCGGATCACAGGCCGCGTCCTCTATGCGACGGACAATGACATCCACCGGCTGCAGGCCGCCGAGCATCTTGAGCCAGACGGTTTGTTCGCGGACGGCAAGGTCTTCGCCCTCGACGAGGGTTTGGCCGAGGTAGCGCGCGAGGAACGCGTGTTCGAAATAGGTCACGTCCTGCGGGCCGTTCGAGAGTTTAACGAGGCGCGGCGCGTCCGTGCGGCGCGGACTCAAGCGCGCGAGATGCTCGCGGAACTGTTGGAAGAAATGCGCGAGCCGATGGACGTGGCTGTCGCGGAAGAGATCGGCGAGCAACCGGGAGAGAACCAGCCGGTTTTCGAGCACATAGCCCGCGCCGGCGGGAATTTGCGGCAGATCGCCTAGGACGCGCCACCCGCCGTCGGGTCCCCGCGCGATGTCCACGCCGTAAAAATGAAGATGGCGTCCGCCCGGTGCGGGCAGGTTGTGGCAGGGGCGCAAATAGGCGGGGTTGTCGAACACGATTTCCGGGGGCAACAGTCCCTCGCGCAGGACCGTTTGCGGCCCGTAGAGATCCGCGAGCAGCAGGTCGAGCAGGCGCGCGCGCTGCGCAAGGCCAGCGGCGAGTGTGTTCCATTCGGATTCGTGGACGATGAAGGGGATAATGTCGAGTTCCCACGGGTGGTCGCCGCCGAACGCGTCGCCGTGCACGTTGTAGGTCGCGCCGTTTTCCTGGAGCTGCCGCAGCGCGGCCTGTTCGCGTCGCTGCAGCTCCGCGCCGCCGAGCGCGGCGAGGTGTTCGCCGAGGCGCTGCCACGCCGCGCGCACGGGGCCGTCAGCGCGCGCCTCGTCGAAGCAATCGGGCGCGGATGGGTAATCGGAAAAAATGTCCACGGCGTCGTATTTCGGTGTTCGGCCTTCGCGCGCTTGGCTCTCGACCCTTCGTCTCTTCTATCCGGCGCAACGTCTCAAGTCGAGCGTCATGGGGAACTCGGGCGACCGCGCGGGGGGTGTGATCTGCAAGGGTCCGGGCGTATGACCGAACGGCATGAACCGCGCGGCGCGCCGGCTTTCGGCTTCAAGCGCATTGACGGGGAACGTGGTGTAGTTGCGGCCTCCGGGATGCGCGACGTGATAGGTGCAGCCGCCCACCGCGCGCTGGTTCCACGTGTCGTACACATCGAACACCAGCGGCGTGTGCACGCCGATCGTCGGGTGCAGGCAGGATGGCGGCTGCCATGCGCGATAGCGCACGCCCGCGACATATTCGCCGGCGATGCCGCTCGGGAACAGCGGGACCTCGATGCCGTTGCACGCGATGCGGTAGCGCACGGCGTCGAGGTTGGACGCCTTGATCTGGACGCGCTCAATGGAGGAATCCACATAGCGCGCCGCGCCGCCGGCGGCCGGCTCTTCGCCCAGTACGGGCCACGGTTCGAGCGCCTGACGAATCTCGAGCCGTGCGCCGCCGGCGACGGTTTCGCCGAAACGCGGAAAGCGGAACTCGAAATGCGGCGCGAACCACTCGGGCTGAAACGCGAACCCCGCGCGGTTCAGGTCGAACAGCACGTCCTCGAAGTCGCGCCAGACGAAATGCGGCAGCATGAATTTATCGTGCGTCTCCGTGCCCCACCGCGCGAGTTTCGCGCGATACGGATCTTTCCAGAAAGCGGCGACCAGCGCGCGCACGAGCAATTGCTGCGCGAGGCTCATCCGCGCGTGCGGCGGCATCTCGAACGCGCGCAGCTCCAGCAGACCTTGGCGGCCGGAAGCGCTTTCCGGCGCGTAGAGCTTGTCGATGCAGAACTCCGCGCGGTGCGTGTTGCCGGCGACGTCCACGAAGAGATTCCGGTAGATTCGGTCCACGAGCCATGGCGGGACCGCATGATGGGCGGGCGTCTGGCTGAGTGCGATTTCCAGCTCGAAGAGCGCATCGTTTCGCGCTTCATCCACGCGCGGCGCCTGGCTCGTCGGCCCGATGAACAGGCAGGAAAACAGGTAGGAGAGCGACGGATGATTGTGCCAGTAGCTCGCCAGCGAGCCGAGCAGATCGGGGCGGCGGAGCAACGGACTGTCCGCGGGGGTTGGTCCGCCGAGGACGATATGGTTGCCGCCGCCGGTGCCGGTATGGCGGCCGTCGAGCATGAATTTCTCCGTGCCGAGCCGGCAGAGGCGCGCCTGTTCGTAGAGCGTGTCGGTGATGTGCGCGAGCTCGCGCCAAGACTCGGCGGGATGCGTGTTGACCTCGATCACGCCGGGGTCCGGCGTGATTTTGATGGCTTCGAGGCGGTGATCGCGCGGCGGGGGATACCCCTCAATGAAGATCGTGCATTTCAGTTCCGCGGCGGTTTCTTCGACCGCGGCCACCAGTTCGAGGTAGTCTTCCAGCGCATGGACGGGCGGCATGAAAATGTGGAGGTGGCCCCCCCGCGGCTCGGCTACCAGCGCCGTGCGCACGAGGGTGTCCGGGGGTTCGGCAGGCCGCGCGGTGGCTGTGGAATCGGGCGCGCGCGGCACTGAGGCGAGTTGCGCCAGAATTCGCGCGCGCGCGGGCAGTTCGCCTCTCTGCGCAAGCGGATCGCGCGGGAGGATATGCGGATAATCGCCCTCTGCGATCCACGGCAGCGAGTCGAGGGGCAGGCGGAATCCCATCGGCGAATCACCGGGGAACAGATACATTCGCACCGGTCGCAGGAACCATGGCCCGCTCGTCCACCCTGCGCCGGTCCACGCGCGGCGCAGCGGGAGCGCATAGCCCACCACGCGGTCCAACCCCTGCTCGAAAATGCGCGCGAGCCGCGCCCGCTCCTCCGGGTCGTTCAACTTCGAGTTTAAGGGATCGATATTGACCGGCAGGCGGCGCTCTTTCCACAAATAGTACCATGTGTCCTCGTAGCCGGCCTGGATGTGTCCCGATTCAACGCCCAGCCGCTGCGCGAGGCGATGGACGAATTGATGCGCGTGTTCCGCGGTCGCGCCGGACGGGCGCCTTTCATCCGCGAACAAGTCGGGCCGCGTCCACACCGGCTCGCCGTCCTGCCGCCAGTAGCAAGCGAACGCCCAGCGCGGCAGCGACTCGCCGGGATACCATTTGCCTTGTCCGTGAAACAGCAGGCCGCCGCGCGCAAAGACATGGTGCAACCGGCGCAACAACTGGTCGCCGAGCGTGCGTTTGCGCGGCCCGAGCGCAGCGGTGTTCCATTCTGCGCCGTCCATATCGTCGATCGAGACGAACGTTGGCTCGCCGCCCATCGTCAGGCGAACATCCTGCTGTTGCAGCGCTTCGTCCACCTGCTGTCCGAGCGCATCGACAGCGGCCCATTGCTCCTCCGTGTAGGGCTTCGTCACGCGCGGCGTCTCGCGGATGCGCCGGACGGACATGTGGAAATGAAATTGCGTTTCCGCCTTGTCGACCGCGCCCGTGATCGGCGCGGCGGAAGACGGCTCCGGCGTCGCCGCAAGCGGGATGTGGCCCTCGCCCGCGAAGAGGCCGGACGTGGGATCGAGTCCGATCCATCCGGCGCCGGGCAGATAGACCTCGGTCCACGCATGCAGGTCGGTAAAGTCCGCCTCCGGTCCCGTCGGACCGTCGAGCGGTTTTTCGTCGGGCGCGAGTTGAATCAGATAACCCGAAACGAACCGCGCGGCGAGACCGAGTCGGCGCAACACCTGCACGAGCAGCCACGCGGAGTCGCGACACGAGCCGCTCGCCTTGGTCAGCGTTTCCTCCGGCGTCTGCACGCCGGGTTCCATGCGGATCACGTAACGCACATCGTGCTGGATGCGCCGGTTCAACGAGACGAGGTAGTTCACCGTGCCGACACCGCGGTCTCGCACCTGCTCGATCAGCGACTCCAGCCGCGGTCCGGCCTCGGTGATCGTGAGATAGGGCGCGAGATCGTGCGCGACATCCGGCGCATAGACAAACGGATAGAGTTCAATTTCCGGTTCGAGGAAGAAATCGAACGGGTTGATCGTCACCATTTCCGCAACGAGATCCACCTCGACCAGCAGCTCGCTCGCCTTCTCGGGAAACACAAGGCGCGCGAGGTAATTCCCGAACGGGTCCTGCTGCCAGTTCACGAAATGACCACCCGGCTCGACCCGCATCGAATAGCTGCGAATCGGTGTGCGGCAATGCGGCGCCGGCCTCAACCGCACCACGTGTGGAGAAAGCCCCACCGCCCGGTCGTAACGATAGTGCGTCCGGTGATACAAACCGACCTGAATGGACATGCGGCCTCCTCGTTGTGCTCCACAGACAACTGCAGGGCGCATGCCAGGATGAACGAAAAGTTGCAAGCGGTTGATCAGAAGTCAAATAGGACCTATTCAAACAACAGAATACCTTTTGTTATTAAACATTATTGTTTCCAATTATTACAATTATGACAATAATGTAGCTTCAATGTTTGCTGCGATGACAAATGGAGCGGAAAATAATCGCATCGGCAGTTGACACCAGCGCGGACGCTTCGCTAATCTCCGCGCCTTTGTTTGCGAAAAGGACGCGCATGAAATCGACTGCAGTGCATCCCGACGACGTGAGTCGGAAGTGGTATATCGTGGACGCGGCGGAGAAACCCGCCGGTCGTCTGGCTGTTCGGATTGCCGAGGTGTTGCGCGGCAAGGACCTTCCGACCTACACGCCGTATGTAGACATGGGCAGCTTCGTGGTCGTGGTCAACGCCGACAAGATCAAGCTGTCGGGCAGCAAGGACGAACAGAAAATTTACAAGGACTTCACCGGGTATCCGGGCGGCCTCAAGCTGCGTCCCGCCAAGGCGGTTCGCAAGACCCATCCGGAACGCATCATCACGCAGGCCGTCAAGGGCATGCTGCCGAAGAACAAGCTCGCGCGCACGCACCTGACCCGCTTGAAGGTGTATGCGGGCGAGCAGCATCCGCATGCCGCGCAGAAACCCGAAACGCTGGCCGTTTGAAAGGGAACGCATCGTGGCTACCAAGACGCTTGAATATTCCGCGACGGGACGTCGCAAAACCTCCGTGGCGCGCGTGCGCCTATCCACAGGCGAAGGCAAGATGACGGTGAACGGC
Organism: uncultured bacterium; assembly: GCA_937958885.1. Lineage (GTDB taxonomy): Bacteria > Verrucomicrobiota > Kiritimatiellia > CAIVKH01 > CAIVKH01 > JAMLJG01. The sequence continues at coordinate 35,364 of CALGMT010000030.1, forward strand.
CGCGCCCTCGATCAGTTCTTCCCGCTCGAATCGCTCCGCAGTCTCGTCGGCCAGCCCTTCAAGGTCACGAGCACCGAACAGAAGTACGACGTGGCCGCCTCCGTCAACGGCGGCGGCCCGACCGGTCAGGCCGGCGCGATCCGGCACGGCATCGCGCGCGCACTATCGATGGCGGACGCCAATCTACGCCCCGCGCTGAAGCAGGCCGGACTGCTCACGCGCGATCCCCGCATGAAGGAGCGCAAGAAGTCCGGCCAGCCCGGCGCCCGCAAGCGCTTCCAGTTCTCGAAGCGCTAGGCGAACATCAATGGACGCGAAAAACCGGCGGCCTTCGGGACGCCGGTTTTTTCATGTTTGAAGGACGCGGTTCTAAAGCCGTACTAATTCCTGCCGTTGCCGAATCGAATGGAGACGCCAATGAAGATCGCTATGCGCGAAGGTGTGACCCTGCCTCAGGGATTCCTTGCGGCGGGAATCGCCGCGGGGTTGAAGCGCAGCGGGAAAAAAGACCTCATGCTGGTCGTGTCGGATCGCCCCGCCGCGTGCGCGGGTGTCTTCACAACAAATCAAGTGCAGGCCGCGCCAGTGAAGCTTGACCGCGAAGTGGTTCGGCGCGGCGTCGCGCGCGCGATCATCACCAACAGCGGCAACGCAAATGCCTGCACCGGCGCGAAAGGAATGCGCGACGCCAAGGCGATGGCCGCGCTCACCGCCAACCTGCTGAAGGTGAAGCCCGCAGAGGTGCTGGTCTGCTCCACCGGCGCGATCGGGAAGCCGATGCCGATGAACACGATTGCCGCCGGCATTCACGCCATTGTGCCCGTGATCGCCGCCGCCGGCGGCGACGATGCGGCGGACGCGATTATGACCACGGACACGCGGAAGAAAACCGCGACGGTTGCGCTCGCCATCGACGGAAAGCCCGTCACGCTCACGGCCTTCGCGAAGGGCGCCGGCATGATCGAGCCGAACATGGCGACGATGCTCGGTTTTTTCTTCACTGACGCGGCCGTTGAGCCGCGCGCGCTTCAACGCGCCTTGAAGCAGGCGGTGGACCTCAGTTTCAACCGAATCTCCGTCGACGGCGACATGTCCACCAACGACACCTGCCTTTTCCTTGCCAACGGCGCGGCCGGCAATCGCCCGCTGCACCCGAACCACAAGGACTGGGGCGCGTTCACCGCCGCGCTGTCCGCGATGGCGCTCAACCTCGCGAAGAAAATTGCGCGCGACGGCGAAGGCGCCACCAAGCTTGTCACGGTGCGCGTCGAAGGCGCCCGGACCGACGCCGAAGCCGACGCCGCCGCGCGCGCGGTCGCCAATTCGATGCTCGTGAAGACCTGCTGGAACGGCGATTACCCGAACTGGGGCCGGATCATGGACGCCATCGGCTACTCCCCCGCGAAGGTGGACGAATCCAAAGTGGATATTTTTTATGACGACCTTGTTGCCGTGCGAAAAGGGGTCGCCGCGAAAACACCGATCGAGGCGCTCAGTAAAATCCAGCAGCAGGAACAATTTACCGTCGCGATTCGGCTGCACCTCGGCAAGGGGCAGGCCGAGGTGTATACCTGCGACTGTTCTGAAGAATACGTCCGCATCAACGTGGACTATATCAAAATGCCTGACGGCCGCGAGCCGACGTAGAGAAAAGGATACCCTTCGCCATGCAACAGATGATTGAAAAGGCCAATGTCCTCATCGAGGCGCTGCCGTACATCCAGAAATTTCGGGGCGAGATTGTGGTCGTCAAAGTCGGCGGTTCGACGATGGAGGAAAAGGCCGGTGTCGCGCGCGTGTTGACGGACATTGCCTTCATGGCGTGCGTCGGCCTGCGCCCCGTCGTCGTGCACGGCGGCGGCAAGGCGATCTCGCGCGCGATGAAGGAAAAAGGGCTGCCCGCAAAATTCGTCAAAGGGTTGCGCGTCACGGACGCGCCCGCCGCAGAGATCGTTGAACAGGTGCTCAACCGCGAGGTGAATCCGGAACTCGTGCAGACACTGGAGAAACTCGGCTGCACCGCGCGCGGCATTCACGGCGAGGACATTCTCGACGTCGTGAAACACACGGAGATCGACCCGCAGACCGGCGAGACCTTGGACTGGGGCTATGTCGGCGACGTGGTCGAGGTGGACGACGATCCGATTCTCGCGTACCTCCACTCGCACATCGTTCCCGTCATCACGCCGCTCGGCTGGGGCCCGGATGAAAAAGTGTACAACATCAACGCGGACGACGCGGCGTCCGCGATCGCGCAGGCCTTGAAAGCGCGCAAATTGGTGTATCTTTCCGATGTGCCCGGCCTGTTGCGGAATCCGGAGGATAAATCCACATTGATCTCCACGCTAAAATTCGCGGACGTCGAAAAGCTGATCGCGCAGGGCGTGATTTCCGGCGGAATGATTCCGAAGGTGCAGGGCGCGGTGAAGGCCATCAAGGCCGGCGTGCGGAAGGTTCACTTCGTCGACGCCGCGCTGCCGCATTCGCTCCTGCTCGAATTGTTCACCGACACCGGCGTGGGAACAGAAATTGTAAAAAAATAGAGGCTGCTGCATTTCTCCCGAACCCGCGCGGGATTCGACAGCCCAACCCGAGACGCCCATGGATACCGTCACGCTCCACAAGCAATATATGGTCAACACCTACGCGCCGAATCTCGTGCTCACGCGCGGCAAGGGCTGCCGTGTGTGGGATGCGGAAGGGCGCTCGTATTTGGACTTTCTCGGCGGCATTGCTGTGATTCAGGTCGGGCATTGCCACCCGAAGCTCGTCGCCGCGATTCAGAAACAGGCGGCGACGCTGATGCACGTGTCGAACCTCTACTTCAACGAAAAGGCGCCGAGGCTGGCGGCGAAGCTCGTCGAGAAATTCGGCGTGCCGGGCCGCGTGTTTTTCTGCAACTCGGGCGCGGAGGCGAATGAGGGGCTCATCAAGCTGGCGCGCTTGTGGGGAAATGCGACCGGCCGCTACGAAATCATCACGATGCGGAACTCGTTCCATGGTCGAACCCTCGCGGCGATTACCGCCACAGGGCAGACAAAGTACCAGAAGGGGTTCGATCCGTTGCCGGCGGGATTCGTTCACGCGGATTACAACAACCTCGAATCCGTGCGCGCCGCCGTAACAGAGAAGACAGCGGCCATTTTAGTCGAGGCGGTGCAAGGGGAAGGCGGTGTCGTTCCGGCAACGCCGGAGTTCCTCAAGGGCCTCCGCGCGCTCTGCGACGAGAAGAATCTGCTGCTGTTCTGCGACGAGGTGCAATGCGGGATGGGCCGAACAGGGACATGGTTCGGTTTTCAAACCTACGGCATTCAGCCCGACGGCTGTTCGCTCGCAAAGGGGCTCGGGGGCGGGATTCCGATCGGCGCGTTCATCGTCGGCCCGAAGGTTTCGGAGGTTTTTCAGCCCGGTCATCACGCGAGCACGTTCGGCGGCAATCCGGTCGCGTGCGCAGCGGCGCTCGCGGTGATCGACATCATTGAAAAAGAACGGTTGCTCGACAACGTCGCGCGGGTCAGCGAGCTGATGATGAATGAACTTCGGGCGCTGGCTTCCGCCTTCCCGTGGATCACGGAGGTGCGCGGGAAAGGGTTGATGATCGGGCTTGTTCTCAATCATCCCGCGAAGGCGTTCGAAAAGGCGCTGCTGGCGAAAGGCTTGATCGCGATTGCGACGGCGGACAACGTGATCCGCATGTTGCCCCCGCTCAATATCACGCAAGGCGATGCGCGCGACGCCCTCCGTATCATCGGGGAGGCGGCGGAGCAGTACCGACCCTGACCGCGCGCTGCGCGCCGCTCGGCATCAGGCGGCGGATCGGCTTGAGATGGATCGGCAGTTCCACGCCGCGGAGCGGCTCGGGAATGCCGCTCGCGCCGAAAACGCGGTCCCACGTTCGTTCGAAGCAATGCGCTGCATCCGGAAATGTCGAGGCGACGTCCAGCGCGCGTTTGTAAAACGCGCGCGGCTGCGCCCGGACGATCTCGCGGCGTACGGCGAATTGCGCGCCGCCGAAAAATATGAAGGTGTCCGGCACGGGTTCGCCGCCGAAGACGGCGCGCCAGAAGCCCGTCATGTCCAGCGGGCGTCGTTCGGGATTCTTGCTCCATGACTGAAAGAGCCGCGCCCCGGTCGCGTCGTCGGCGTCGATCAGAAATCCGAACCAGCGGAAGTCTTCCACCGTTTCGCTGCCCTCGGCGAGCGCGCGCAACCGTTTGTGCAGGTCCGGCGCATGATCGAAGGGTTTTCCCTGCGCGCAGATCGTCAGATCGGCGAGCGCGTCGTACTGCGCGGTGAAGTGGTGGAGATAGGTGTGCGCCTCGCGCCCGATGTTGGGAAGCGCGACGGCGCGCGGCGCGGGATCGCCGGACTTGTCATAGACGTGTATGCGGATCGCGCGCGGCACGCGCCGCAGCCACGCGAGATCTTCCTGATAGCGCGCGACGACGAGGTCAATCGTCATGGCGTTTCGGGCGCTTTTTCGTTCCATGCGCGGATGCATGCGTCGATGGACATCTCGTAGCGCTGTCCGCAGAAACGGCAGCTCACCGTCACCGGCTCATTTTTGCGCACGATATCCATCCGATCCGCGTAGGGAAGCGCGCGCAGGACCGCGCCCATTTTGTCGGGTCGGCACGTGCACCGGAAAAAAGGCGCGAGCGCGGAATCGAGCCGAATGCGCGGCGTCGGCGTTTCGCCGTCGATGATCGCGCGCAGCAGGTTTTCCACGGAGCTGTCGGATTCGTCGCCGCGCGCGAGCAGCGCGCGCGCGGGCGGCGCATACAATCGATCGCGCAAGCGCTGAAACCGAGGCAAGTCGCAACCCGGCATCGCCTGCAGCATCAGACCTCGGCAGATGCGCACGGGGCGCGCGGGATCCGTCGAAAACGCCACCGTCACGGCAATCGCCGATTCCACTTGATCGCTGATGCAAAGAAAATGATTCAAATCTTCGACCACATCCAGCAAATCGGCGCGTGTGGTGCCGTGCGATACCACGGCGCCTTTTCGGGATCGGATCACCTGCACGGTACCGGTTGCCCCATACAACGCGCCTTCGTCGTCCGCATCGGACAAATGCGGCGGTGTGATGAAACCGCGTGTCGCGCCGTCGGGCCCGCTGTCCACCACGATCGTGCGGAGCAGTCCTTCGTACGCCCAGCGCAGGTTCAGGCGCTGGCCCGCGTTCATGGCGGACGAGGCGAGCACGCCCGCGGTGAGCCCGCGCGCCAGCAGGTGGGCCGCCGCGGGATCGCAGTCGTGGCGACGAATCGCCTCCGAAACTGTATCCGCGGTCAGCGCATACGCGACGGCCACGTCGATTCCGGCCAGTTGTCCTGTTAGCAATTGATCCGCCATGAGATGATTCTAGAGATGCGGGTTCAAGTGGGCGCGGACAAATCGGCGCCGGCTTCTGCGATCGCGCTGATGAGGCGCTCGTAACGGCCGGCTTCCTTGAGGCCCTCCCGCCATTGCTCCGGCCATCCGAATTCGCCGTTGGCCGCACCCAGCAAGGCGCCGAGCGGCGCGCCGCGGTGACAGTTGTCGCCCCCGAGCATCGTGTTGGAGATCAACCCTGCCTCGGGGTCTTCCACATACTTCGTCGCCAGGTAGAGCGTTGCGGGCCATGCCTCCTCGATGTAGCAGGCGGGGCTGAATATGCGGCCGACGACCTGGTCGTCTTCTTCTTTGAGCAGCGCGCGCCCATCCTCCGCCCACGCGCGCGCCAGGGCCGTCCACGCCCCTTCATACAGGTGCTGAGCGGGTACGCCGCTCAACACCGACACCAACAGCCGCGTCAACTGCTCCGCCGCGTCGATGACCGCAGGCGTGCGATGCGTCAATGCGACATGCTCGCGCACGGCCGCCAGCGCGCGCGCCTCGTCCTTGCGATATCGCACCGCGAGAATCGGCACGGCGGCGAGACCGCCAATGTGAATATCCGCAACTCCGCAGTCGTGCGGCGCAAGCCCTTTGGCGAGATTGAAGAAAAAACCGCGATGACATTCCTCGATATAGGTGTCGGCGTGGCGGCCGGGCGTGCGCAGGAAATCGATGTAGCGCACGAGGAAATCCTCGGCGTCATATCCGCCCCGCGCGAGCAGCGATTCCATCAGCAGCGCGGCCAGTTTGAGGTTGAGCGTATTTTCGCCAGGGTGCAGGAATTGATGATAATGTATTCCCCGCTGTCCCCAGAAGCGCGCCTGGTCATGCAGAATATCGGCATCCGGGGCGGGAGGGGTGTATGACGAGCGCCACAGGATGCTGTCCGGATGCGGGTTTTTCGGCGCGACATACGACCGGATCTCGCCGTAGTCGCGACGCAGCGCCGCCCGGTCATAATACCAATGCGCCGGCATCGCGAGCGCGTCACCGATGAAAAGACCCCAAAGCGCGCCGCGCGCGCGCTCCGTATCCGCATCCTGCACGTGTGTCCATTCGGCTTCCGATCGAGTCGATCTGTTGCTCATAGTCGTTCCATCTTTCATCACTTCAGCCCATTCAAGAATCGAGAGGCGCGCTCCTGCAGGAGCTTTCGTTTCGCCGCATCGAATGTATCCCATGTTTTGGCCATCATCGAGAGGCGATATTGCGCGGCGAAATAGTCGCGGTGCGCACCGATGAAATTCCAGAACAGCGCGTCCCAGGTCTCGCACCATGGGCCGCGCGGGAAATCGCTCATCCGCCGGATGTAGGCCGATCCCGAGAGATACGGCTTGGTGGCGAACACGCCACCATCGGCGAAGAGGCCCATGTCGTACACATTCGGCACCATCACCCAATCGTAGGCATCGACGAACAGTTCCATAAACCAGCGATACGCGTCATCCGGGCGGATGCCGCACAGCAGCATCGCGTTCGACACGATCATCAGCCGCTCGATGTGGTGGCACCAGCCGCGCGCGTTCACGCGGCGGATCACCGCGTCGAGCGGGTCGAGGCCGGTCGCGCCGTCGTAGAACGATTGCGGGATCGGCCGTGAGTGGCCCCAGAAATTCGACGTGCGCATCCGGACGCCCTCCAGCGCGTACAGCGCGCGGATGAACTCGCGCCACCCGATGAGCTGGCGGACAAAGCCCTCCAGCGAATTGAGCGGCACGCGCATCTCGCGCGCGAAGGCCAGCGCGCGATCCAGCACCTCGCGCGGCGTGAGCAACCCGATGTTGAGCGCAGGCGTCAACACCGAGTGGAATAAAACCGGATGCTGCGCGGAGATTGCGTCCTCGTAGTCGCCGAATTTCGCGAATCGGTGTTCCAAAAAGTCGTCGAGCGCGCGGCGCGCCGCGTCGGCGGTGACGGGAAACCAGAAATCGCGCGCGCGGCCGGGATGGGCGGGGAACTCGCGTTCGATCTCCTCCGCGAGCGGCGCATAGGCCGCAGGCAGCGCAGGTTCGGGAAACCGGGGCGGCGCGAGTCCGCGCGGCAATGGTTTGCGATTCTCCCCGTCGAAACTCCATGCGCCGCCCGCGGGGCGGTCGCCCTCCATTAACACATTCAACCGCCGGCGCTGCGCCTGATAGAAATCCGCCATCAGATAGCGGCGCTTGCGCGCAAACACCTCCACCGCCCAATCCAAATCGGTCAGAAACATCGGCGTTGGGGCCGTATGCAACGCGACGCCGTGCCGCACCGCGCTTTCGCGCAAACGTTTTTCCAGCAGGAAATCGACCGGGTCGGCAAGGTGCGCCGCGCGAATCCCGACGCGCGCGAGATCGGCGATCAGGTCGCGCGCGGTTTCGTCCGGACGATACCGCCGAACCTCCACGCGAAAGCCCCGGCGTTCGAGCTGACGCGCGTAGGCCGCCATCGACGCGCGGTGCAGCAGCAATTTCTGTTTGTGAAACCGCGCGGGCGCATGGCGGTCGCCGAAGAACAGCGAATCCTCGACAAGCAACACCCGGCGCCCTTTTTCAAGCGATGGATGCCGTTCGAAGAGCTGATGCGGAAAGATGAGCGTGATCGCGTCCACACGAAATATTCGTGCCGACACAGGCGATCATTACCGATCCCGTTTGCGTTTTCGGAAATGGAAGCCGACGCGGGCGGCCTGTTTTGCGGGCGACGGCTTGAATCCGCGACCGTGCGCGCCAGGCGGCGGCCGGCGGGCGGCCGCGCCCTTCGCGTGTTGCGCGCTCGCATCGTGGTGGGCGTGCTCGGTATCCACCGGGATCGGACGCCCAAGCAACCTTTCGATCGCGCGCAAGTCGTCGCGCTCCTCTGCGCTGCAGAACGAGATCGCGTCTCCGTCCTCGCCCGCGCGCGCAGTGCGGCCGATGCGGTGCACGTACGTTTCCGGCTCGTTCGGCAAATCGTAGTTGATCACATGCGTGATGCGGTCCACGTCCAGCCCGCGCGCGGCGATATCCGTTGCGACCAGCACGCGGATGCGCCCGTCGCGGAAGCCGGCCAGCGCGGCAGTCCGCGCGCCCTGGCCCTTGTTGCCGTGGATCGCGGCGACGGAGATGCCGGCCTGTTCCAGCTTGCGCGCGACCTTGTCTGCGCCGTGCTTGGTGCGGGTGAACACGACCACCTTGTCGAGCTGTTCCCGCGCGAGCAGGTCGGCGAGCAACGCGGGCTTGTTCGCCTTGTCCACGAACAGCACCTTCTGCACGATGCGCTCAACCGCGGGTTCGCCCGGCGCAATCGCGATCGTGACGGGGTCGTGCACGAGCGAATGGGCGAGCTCGCGCACTTCCGGCGGCATCGTCGCGGAAAACAGCAGCGCCTGCCGCTGGGGCGGGATGCGGCTGACGATCCGTCGCACATCGGGCAGGAACCCCATGTCGAGCATCCGGTCCGCCTCGTCGAGGATAACCACCTCGATTTCTTTCAAGTTCACATGGCCCTGGTTCATCAGGTCGAGCAAGCGTCCGGGCGTGGCCACGAGGATGTCGAGCCCGCGCCGTGCGGCCTGGACCTGCGGATGCTGGCCGACCCCGCCGAATATCACCCAATGGTGCAGCCGCAGCCCGCGCCCGTAGGTGCGAATGCTGTCCCCGATCTGCGCCGCCAGCTCGCGTGTCGGCGCGAGGATCAGCGCGCGGGGATGGCCCGGAGTTGGCCGGCGGCGGCGTTCGACGAGACGCTGCAGAAGCGGCAGCGTGAATGCGGCGGTCTTGCCGGTACCCGTCTGTGCGCACCCGATCAGGTCGCGCCCTTGCAGCAAATACGGGATCGCCTCCGCCTGAATCGGGGTCGGCGTGTGATAGCCCTCCTGCGCGAGCGTCCGCTGCAATTCGGGCAGCAGCAGATCGAAAGGAGGTCTGGCGGTCGGCTCGGGGGCGGTCGATGAATGCATGAGAATCCTTGAAAAATGGCGCACCATGCGGGCGCCCGCCCCGGAAGTCAAGACTGCCGCACCATGAAAAGGGGTCAGTCCTTTATTCATGACGACAAGGGGCCACTCCTTTGCTCGCGCTGCGATTCGCGACCAACCGTCGGCTTTCGTGTCCGAAGGAGAGAGGGGCCACTCCGCACATTGGAACATTCTTGCACGAAAGCGGCGGCGAGTCGCGGTACGCGCCTGTTGAAAGACCTGAACGGCGCGACTGATAGTGACTCAATCGTCCATCTACTGGTGCTTTGGCTTGTACTTCGTCGATATCCCCATTACCTTTGATGTTAACATTCATCGTTTGACCCCTTTTTGTTTACTCGTCACTCGTCCGTAAATGGGTTAAGCTGTTTGCATGAAGACCATCGTTCACGTTCATGTACGGGTGAACCCTGAGGGCGTCGAGGCGTTCAAGGCCGCGACGCTCGCGAATGCGCGGGCGAGCCGGCAGGAGCCCGGCGTCGCGCGATTCGATGTCTATCAGCAACAGGACGATCCCACACGATTCCTGCTCATCGAGGAATACCACACCGGCGATGCGCCCGCCGCGCACAAGGCCACCGCACACTACGCCGCGTGGCGCGACGCGGTCGCCCCGCTGATGGCGGAAGAGCGGCGCAGCGTGAAGTACACGGAAGTCGAATGATTCCGTTTGAGTTCGCTACCGCGCAACGAATTCTCTTCGGCCGCGGCCGCGCTGCCGAACTGCCGGCGCTAGCCGCGTCGTTCGGCTCGCGCGTCGCGCTCGTCACCGGCGCCTCGCGCCGCCACGCCGACCGCGTGGCGGCGGCCTGCGTACTGCCCGTCGCGGGCGAGCCGACGTTCGATGCTGTGCGCGCGATGACCGATGCCGCGCGCTCGGCTCGTGCGGACGTTGTTGTTGCCATCGGCGGCGGCCGCGCGATCGACGCGGGCAAAGCGCTCGCGATGCTGCTGACCAACGGCGGAGATCCGCTCGACTACGCGGAGGTCATCGGCGCGGGGAAACCGATCGCGGTGCCGCCCGCGCCGTTCGTCGCCGTACCGACCACCGCGGGCGCCGGATCCGAAGCGACGCGCAACGCGGTGCTGCGCGAACCCGCGCAGCGCATGAAAGTCAGCTTGCGCAGTCCGCTAATGCTGCCGCGCGTCGCGCTGATCGATCCAGAACTCGCGTTCGACCTGCCGCCCGGTCCGACCGCTGCTTGCGGAATGGATGCGCTCTCGCAACTGATCGAGCCGTTCCTGTCCTGCCGCGCCAATCCGCTGGCGGACGCGCTCTGCCGCGACGGCATTCCGCGCATCGCTCGCGCGCTGCCTCGCGCAGTGGAAAATGGGCGCGACGCGGAAGCGCGCGAGGAGCTTGCGCTCGCCGCGCTATACGGCGGAATCGCGCTGGCAAACGCGGGATTGGGCGCCGTGCACGGACTCGCCGCGCCGATCGGGGGCGAATTCGACGCCCCGCACGGCGCGGTCTGCGCGGTGATGTTGCCCGGCGTGTTCGAAACAAATTTTTTACAGAGCATGGAAGTTTCAAAAAAAGTTTTTACAGAGCATGGAAAATTCGGCGAGATCGCGCGCTTGCTGACCGGACGCGCGGACGCAACGCCGCGCGACGCTGCGGCGTGGTTGCGCGCATTGCGCGAGCGGTTGGGCATTCCGGGATTGTCCGCATACGGCGTACGCGCAGAGCACGCGCGCGCCCTCGCGGAAAAGGCGCAGCGGGCCAGTAGCATGAAGGGAAATCCGGTACCGCTGTCGGATGAGGCGTTGGAGCGGATCGTGGTGGACGCGTTGTGAGTGAGCGCACTCACCACTCGTCGAGCGCTGTAGTTTCACTGCTCAGCCGGGGAAGGTGTGAAATCAAAAATCTTCGGCGACGGAGCGCCGAAGCTACGGCATTCGAATAGCCAAAGAAAATGGAAGGGCGTGATCGCCGAGGCCGCTGAACTGATGAAAGTCGCCCTCACCCCAACCCTCTCCCACGCGGTGGGAGAGGGGGAAGCTGAAGACGCGGGCGCTGACCGCGTCGATCATCGATCCGGCAAGGTCTTACTTGAGCTGCTGTTCCGCCGCTCAGCCGGCAGAAGTGTGAAATCAAAAATCTCCGGCGACGGAGCGCCGGAGCTACAGCATTTGAATAGCCAAAGAAAATGGAAGGGCGTGATCGCCGAGGCCGCTGAACTGATGAAAGTCGCCCTCACCCCAACCCTCTCCCACGCGGTGGGAGAGGGGGGCGAAGATGCACTCGGCGGGCGCGTCAGGATGGTGAAGCGCCCGCGTCCGCGCTAAATGCGCTTAAGCGCGGCAGCCGCGCGCGCGAGGATGCGGCGAGCACATTCGGTCTTGTTCAATGTGCCCCATTCTTCGGATTCCGCATCCGGCGAAATCCAAGTGTAGGAACCCGACTCGCCACCGAGCGCATCCAACGCGTTGAGCACAATGCCGTCGAATTTCTTCTTCTTCATCTTCGCAGCGGCTTTCGCCGGGCCGTCGTGCGTTTGCAGCGCAAATCCAATCGCGACTTGGCCGGACCGTTTGTGCGTGTTCAAGGTCGCGGCGACGTCGGGCGTGGGTTCAAGTTGAATGGTCAGCGGAGCGTCGGTTTTGGGTAATTTCTCGCCGACGGCAGCAGCGGGACGATAGTCGGCGACGGCGGCGGCGTAGATGACGATGTCCGCGCGATCGAACCGCGCATGCGCGGCGGCGAGCAATTCGTCCGCGCTGACGATCCGCGTGATTTCGATGCGCGGGCCGCGCGGGAGGTTTTCGTCCGCGACGGGGCCGGTGACGAAGTCCACGTCCGCGCCGGCTTCGGCGGCGGCCAGCGCGAGCGCGCGGCCCATCTTGCCGCTGCTCGGGTTTCCAATGTAGCGGACGGGGTCGAAGTGCTCGCGCGTGGGACCGGAGAGGATCAGGACGCGGCGTCCGGCCAGCGGGCGCGGGGCGCGCAGCCGCGCGAGTGCGCGCTCGGCGATGTCGGCCGGTTCGGTCATACGGCCTTCACCTTCCATGCCGCACGCCAGCGCGCCGGACTCGGGGCCGATCCGTATCCATCCGCGCGCTTCGAGCGCGCGCACGTTTTCCTGCACAACCGGGTTGCGCCACATCTCGACGTTCATCGCGGGGCAGCACACGCGCAGACAATCGGCGGGCAGGGAGAGCGCGCACGCGGAGACGAGATCCGGCGCGAGGCCGCGCGCGATTTTGGCGATACTGTTCGCGGTGGCGGGCAGGAGGATGAAGGCATCCGCGCGGGTGGCGGGATAGAGGTGCGGATACGCGGCGTCGCCCGCGGCCGATCCGTCCGGGATCAGGCGGTCGAGGACGGGCCGTCCGGTAACGGCGGCAAAGGTGAGCGGCGCGACGAATGCGCGCGCGGCGTCGGTCAGGGCAACGTGAACTTCACAGCCGGCCTTGCGCAGCCGGCTGGCGACCTCGACGGCTTTATAGGCGGCAATACCGCCGCAGATGCCGAGGAGGATGAGCGGCGCGCGTTCGGAGGGGGGCTCGCTATTCATTTGATGATATGATGCCCGTGCGCACGGCGCGGCTCAAGGATGGAGATGGGGGGCGCGGGCGGAGTCACAGGTAGGGCCAAAACAGGCGCGCGATGCCGTCGCGGAGGCGAATGGGAAGCGGTCGGGCGTCAAGTTCGGCAAGGGTGGTTTGGCGGGCGCCCGCGATTTTTTCGTCGAGCCGGGCGTTGAGGTCGGCGGCGAGTTGCGGGCTGTAGCATTCGAGATTGAACTCGAAGTTCAGGCGCAGCGAGCGCGCGTCCCAGTTGCCGGAGCCGATGAGCGACCACGCATCGTCCACGACGAATATTTTGGTATGGTCGAACGGGGGCGGTGTGCGCCAAACGCGGCAGCCGCGTTCGACGACTTGCCAGAGCTGGGCCTGGCAGGCCCAGCCGACAGTGCGCAGGTTGTTGCGGAGCGGGATCACGATATCGACCTCGACGCCGCGCGCGACGCAGGTGTTCAGCGCGCTGACGAGGCTGGCGTCGGGCAGGAAATACGGGGTCGCGATGCGGACGCGCGAGCGCGCGCAGGCGAGGGCGGCCAACAGAACGGAGCGCAACTTGTCGCGATCCTCGTCGGGTCCGTCGGTGATCCCGCGGACGAGGATGTTGCCGCGCGCGGGGGGCTCGGCGAACCACGGCGCGCCGGCGAGGCGTTCACCGGTGGTGAAGGCCCAGTCTTCGGCGAACGCTTGCTGAAGCTGTGTGACGATGGGGCCTTCGACGCGGAAGTGCAGGTCCTGCACCGCATCGCGCCCGCCGTCGGCGAGCACGTTGTTGTGTCGGATGTTCATGCCGCCGGTGAAGCCGATTACGCCGTCGATCACGAGGAGTTTCCGGTGATTGCGCAGGTTGATGTAGGGCATGCGCCAGTGGAAGAAGGTCGGCATGAAGGCGGCTGCGCGCACGCCGCGTTTTTGGAGCGCGCCGTAAATCGTGGGGAAGGAGTAGCGCGCGCCGACATCGTCGATGAGCACGCGGACTTCCACGCCGCGCGCGACGGCGGCGCCCAGCGCGTCGGCGAACCGAAGGCCGGACCGGTCGTGCGCGAAAATGTACGTGGAGAGCGTGATGCTGCCGGCGGCCCGCTCGATGGCTTCCAGCATCGCGGGATACGCCTCGTCGCCGTTGCGGAGCGGGTGTATCGAGTTTCCGTCGAGCAGCGGGTTGCCGGTGATGCGCTGGACGGCGAGCGCGAGGGGTCGTAGATCCTCCAGACCGGTGCCGAGCCGCGGCGCTACTATGCTTGCATCGGGCGTGGTATGCGCAGCGAGGCCAGCGCGGTGTCGCAGCAGAATAGCGCGGCGTTGGATACGGTTGATGCCGAGGAAAAAGTAGAGTGCCGCGCCGGCGATCGGGAACAGCAGGATCAATCCGATCCACGTGGTCGCGGACCGTGGGTCGCGTTTGTAGAGAACTGCATGACCGGCCGCCCAGATGTCGATGCCGAGCACCAAAGCGGCGGTGAGATGCGGCCAAGCATTCTGCAGCCACTCGATCATGCGCGGATCATAGCACACAACCGGCACGTCGAGCGAAGGGTTGCGCCTTGCGGCGGGCGGGTGGATCGGAGTCTCAATTGAGTTATCGAGTAAAACACATGGCACAAGGCGGGCAACCAGAGGGGGAGGTCCCCCGCTATTTGGCAAACTACAATCGCACCGCGCTGGCGCTATCGGCTGCGTATTTGCTGATTTGTTCCATCTATATCGTCCTGTCGGATCGCTGGGTGGGATATCTTACGCGTTCGACCGAAGAGCAAGTACTATTCCAGACCTACAAGGGAATCGCGTTCGTCGCGTTTTCCGCGGCGCTGATTTTTGCGATGGCCCGCAAGTTGTTGCAACGAATGGCTGCCGACCAACGTCGATTGCGCGAACAACAGCAATCGCTGATAGAAGCCGAGCGGCGCGCGACTGCCGGGCTCATGGCCCATGCGATTGCGCATGATATGAACAATGTGCTGACGGTCGGGATGGCAAACGTCGAACTTTTACGTTCCGCAGCAAAGCTCGATAACGAGGCTGGCGAGATGCTAAACGACATTGGTTTTTCATTTGAGCGGCTGCACGATATGACACGCCGCATGTCGCGCATTGGGCATGCAGCGGATCAACAACCTGCCGAGAAAGCGGATCTGATGGACATCGCGAGGCGGGTGGTCCAATTGGCAAAGCGCCATCGGTTGGCTGATCGCTGTGCAATCGCTGTGAGCGGCCCAGATCAGTTGCCGTGTTTGCTGCACGTCTCCCAGATGCAGGATATCCTGCAGAACCTGTTGTTCAACGCAATCGAGGCGGTCAACGGCGAGGGGCGCGTGGAAATCCGCGTGACGGCGGGTCCGCGCGAGCACACGATCGAAGTGCACGACAGCGGACCCGGCGTTCCGCCGGAGCGGCGCGCGCAGATTTTCGAGGCGATGTACTCCACAAAGCCCAGCGGCATGGGTCTCGGTTTGATGTCCGTGAAGGCCGCCGTGAAGACGCACCGGGGACGCGTCGAGGTGGCCGAGTCGCCGCTCGGCGGCGCCTGTTTCCGCGTTGCGGTGCCGGCGCATTTATAAGACAATCGTCGACTGCTGTGGGCGGCATCATGCTAGAAATTTATGAGATTGGATGGCGTCCCTTGCAGAGGGGGCAACCTGTGTAGTAATGGTTAAAGAGTATTTATAAGCTGATTATTATTATGAATGTGAATCGACTCTCTCTGATAGCCGCCGCCCTTGGGGCGGCTTTTTTGATAGGTCCTCGCGCCGCCCGCGCGCAGGATCGCTTCGAGATTCACGACGCGGGACAGCCGCGCGTGTTCGAGCTGGCGCTCGACGAAGTCGGCGTGACCACGCCGGAAGCACATCGCGCGCTAACCAAAATCCCGAAGGCCTCAGATTTCAACGAGATCAAGACTCGTATCCGCGCCATGACGCGGATGACCGGGCATGAGACGGAACTCGTGCTCTACGAAATCGTGGACGGCTCGAGGCGCGGGGCGCCTCGCTTCGTCTCATCGGAGGTGCTTGTGGAGGTCGAACCGGGCGCGGATGCGAAGGCGCTTCTCAAAGCGGCGGGCGCGGTTGCGGCGAATCCGGCCGGTCCGGGTTTGTCACACCATTGGATCGCGCGGGCCGCTGATTCGGCGGCAGCGATGGAGTTGGCCGCCGCGTTGCGGCAGATGTCCGGCGTGGTGTCCGCGGAGCCGCTGCTTGGGCGGCGTCCGGCCAAGCGCTTTGTTCCAAACGACCCTTTTTTTACGAACCAGTGGCACCTCCGAAACACCGGCCAGTTCAGCGGAACGGCGGGAATGGATGTGCGTGTAACCAATGTGTGGGACACGTATCGCGGGTCGAATGTTTACATCGCGATCATCGATGACGGGCTCCAGCTCAATCACCCCGACCTTGTGTCGAATGTGGACACAAATCTCGATTGGGATTTCAACGGCAACGACAGCAATCCCTCGCCCGGGACCGGCGATGACCACGGGACGGCCTGTGCAGGCGTGGCGGCGGCGCGCGGCAACAACGGGATCGGTGTCAGCGGTGCGGCGCCGGAGGCGCGACTGGTCGGCTATCGCCTCATTTCCGGTTCGCCCACCGACGCTCAAGAAGCGGCAGCCCTGCTCACCAACAATGCGATCATTCAGATCAAGAGCAACAGTTGGGGACCGAACGACGACGGGCAGACGCTCGAGGGGCCCGGCACGCTTGCGCGAAATGCGCTCTCGAACGCTTGTTTCAGCGGCCGAGGCGGCCGCGGTACGCTGATCTTCTGGGCGGGCGGCAACGGTTTGGACTCCAACGACGACTCGAACAAAGACGGCTACGCCAACTCGATTTACACCATCGCGATTGGCGCGGTCGCCAACACGGGCATTCAATCGTGGTATAGCGAGCCGGGCGCAAACCTCGTCGTCGTCGCGCCGTCCAGCGGCGACAACAACCTGAGCGCCGACGTCGGCATTTGGACCACGGATCGCTCCGGGAGCGTGGGCTACAACAGCGGCAGCACACCGGGCGAACCGTCGAATGCCGACTACACCGCCACATTTGGCGGCACCTCGTCGGCGTGCCCGCTGGCGGCAGGCGTCGGCGCGTTGATTCTGCAGGCGAATCCGCTGCTCGGGTGGCGTGATGTCCAGGAAATCTTGATCCGCAGCGCGACCCGCAACCATCCATCCGATTCGGGTTGGCGCACAAACGCGGCGGGGATCGCGTTCAACCACAAATACGGCGCGGGCTTGATCAACGCCAGCGGCGCCGTCGCGCGCGCGCTGACGTGGACGAATCTCGGCCCCCAGCTCATCGTGACATCCAACAACACAACGTCTTCCTCAATTCCGGACAACAACGCGGCAGGCGTGACGCGGACGTTCAACCTGACAGATATGCTGCGGGTCGAGCATGCGGTGGTCACGATCAGCGCGACGCACACGTATCGAGGCGATCTGCGCATCGAGTTGATTTCGCCCTCGGCGATGACCAGCGTTCTCGCGCGGGTGCACGGCGATCCGGGCGACAACTACGCGAGCTGGCCGTTCATGAGTGTTCAGCACTGGGGCGAGAACGCGGCGGGCGCATGGACCGTCCGCGTCGCGGACCGCGCGGCGGGCGACGTCGGCACGTTGACGTCCGTTCGTCTGACGCTGTACGGGACGGGGGCCGCCGTTTCGAACCAGCCGCCGACGCTGTCGCCGATCGGCGATCGCACCGTGATCGTCAGCAACACATTGGCCTTCAACGTCACGGCGGTGGACTTGGTGGACAGCGATCCCATCACGCTGACCGCCGCACCGCTTCCGCCCGGCGCGCTTTTCGGCGCGACCAACGGCGCAGGCGCGCTCCTCTGGACCAACGCCGGCCCTACCGGCGTGTACGCCGTCACCTTTTTCGCCGCCGACAAAGACGGCACGAACAGCGAGACCATTGCCGTCACAGTGCTTCCGCCCGGCGCCGGCGGCGTCACGAACTACATTGTGGATTTCGAGGGCGCTTCCGAGACGAAGACTGGGTACGCCTCCGGCAACGTGATCTTGAGCGGATTGACCTGGAATCTGTCGGATGCGTTGATCGGCACAGATACCAACGACAGGAAGAACGGCGCTCGCGCCGCGCGAATTCGCACGAACGGCGTGATGACGATGCAGGCCAATATCACGGGCGGCGTGCTAACGGTGTCATTTCTACATGCCAAATACGGAACCGATTCCGATGCGAACCTGGCGCTCGATTACAGCGTGAATGCGGGCGCAACGTGGGTGAACGCGGCAACCGTTGCGGTCACGGCCACCACGCTTACGCCCTTTTCGACGAATATCGCGCAATCGGGTGGTGTGCGGCTGCGCTTCCGCCACGCGGGCCCGCCCGGCAGCACGCGCCGCATTAATGTGGACGATATTGCGACGACCTCTTCTGGGGGAGGCGGACCGTCTAAATCGCCGCCGGTGCTCTATCCGATCGGCGCAAAGTTTGTCGCGGTCAGCAACGCGTTGTCATTTGTTGTCACAGCCGACCCGACGGATGGCGATCCGGTGACGCTGAGCGCAAGCAATCTGCCGCCCGGCGCACTGTTCGGCGCGACGAATGAGACGGGCGCGTTTTCGTGGCCGACTGCTGCGCCGGTTGGGGTGTACACGACGACCTTTTATGCCGCCGACGTTGACGGTGTCGTGAGCGAGGCGGTGGTCATTAGCGTTAGCGCAGGCGGTGCGGCGGTCGAAACGTTCACCTTGCTGAACGCGCCCGCCGGCAGCTACGGGTCCGGCGTCTACACCGGTGATGAGGGCCGCGTGTGGTACTATGACGGCGCGCGCATCACGAATAACGCAATTGATGGGCGCGCGATTCTCTTCGGGACAACCGGCGATCGGCGCGTGTATTCGCAGCCCATTTCAGGCGGAGTGGGTTCGCTTTCGCTAAAATACAAGCGGGGATTCACCTCGTCCGGCACGAGAAGCCTCGATGTCTACGTGAATTCGACGCTGGTCGGCCAGGTGACGAATGCGAACAACGTCGACGCGGAAACCGCGTCTTTTACCGGCATCGATATTTCCGGCGTGGTGACGATCCGCGTGGAAAGCGTCGGGACTCGGCAAGTGATTGTGGATACGCTTGCGTGGACCTCGTACGGCGCGGCGCCGGCCGATTCCGATGGGGACGGCATTGATGACGCGTGGGAGCTGAACTTTTTCGCGAGCCTCACGAACGTCAATGCGTCGAGCGACTGGGATGGCGACGGATTCTCGGACCTCGACGAGTTCCGCGCGAACACGATTCCGACGAATGCGGCGTCGCTGTTGCGCTTCGAGTCAACCTCGACCATGGGCGGAACGAACGTGGTGATCCGATGGCAAAGTGCGAGCAACCGATTCTATGACGTCACGCGGAGCACGAATCTATTGTCGGGATTCTTGCCTCTCGCGACCAACCTGCCGTCGACGCCGCCGGAGAACGTCTTCACCGACTCCGCGCCCCCTGCCGCCGGCGCGCTGTATCGAGTCGAATTGTGACGGCCCAGTGCAGAGCGACACGCTTCGCCGAAGCGTGTATCGTTATGAGCGGTGGAACGATGAAAAATGCGATGATGAGATTGTTGCTGAGTGCGGTGGTGTTCGTGACGCCCCTTATCGCGCGGGCACGCGTGTCTTCAGACGGCGCGTGGGTTTCGCTTGATGAGATGCCGTCGGCGACGGCAGCCGCGGAACCCTACATCCGCCCGAACCGGTTTCATGCTGTTCAACTCAATCCGGCGGCGCTGACGAACGCGCTGGCGCGCGCGCCGCGCGAGACCGCCGTGCGGGCGGGGGCTCCGCCCGCTGTCCTGGAATTGCCGCTGCCCGATGGCGGCTATGCGCGCTTCCATATCGCCGAGTCGCCAGTCATGGCCCCTGGGTTGGCAAAAAAATTTCCGGAGATTCGCACGTACATTGGGACCGGCATCGACGATCCGGCCGCAACCGCGCGGCTCGATTGGACGCCCGCGGGATTTCACGCGCAGGTGCGCTCGCCGAAGGGCGGCTTCTTCATTGATCCGTTCACGAAAGGCGATATTGCGCATTACGCCAGCTATCGACGGGCTGATCTCACGCCGCCCGAAGGCGCGTTCGAGTGCCTGTTCACCGGCGAAACGGAGGTGAAGGACGGCGGAACGCCCTCCGTCGGCATTCTCTCGTCCGGAGACACGCTGCGGACGTATCGGCTCGCCGTCGCGGCATCGGGCGAGTACTCGGCCTACCATGGCGGCACAGTCGCTTCGGCTCTCGCGGCAATCGTCACGGCGGTGAACCGCGTCACCGGCGTGTACGAAACCGAGCTGGGCATCCGGTTTGAGCTCGTCACGAAGAATACCAGCATCATTTATCTCAACCGGTTCACGGATCCGTACACGCCGGCATTTCCCGGACTGATGTTGAGCCAGAACCAAAGTACGCTTGATTCTCGGATCGGCAACGCGAACTACGACATCGGCCATGTGTTTAGCACCGGCGGCGGCGGTCTCGCGACGCTGGCCTGCGTGTGCAAGACCGGACTGAAAGCGCAGGGGTTAACTGGGAGCGCGAACCCGGTCGGCGACCCGTTTTGGATCGATTTTGTCGCGCACGAAATCGGGCACCAATTCGGCGCGAACCACACCTTCAACGGCACCGGCGGGAGCTGCTCCGGTGCGAACCGGAATGCGCCCACCGCGTACGAGCCCGGCAGCGGCTCTACAATCATGGCCTACGCGGGCATTTGCGGGGCAAGCGACAACCTGCAACCTGCCAGCGATCCCTATTTTCATTTCATCAGCTATCAGGAGATTTTCGGCTTCATCAACTCCGTCACGGGCGGAGGGTGCGCGGTCGTCACGCCGATCACCAACCTTGCGCCGACCGTATCCGCGGGGCCCGCCTACACCATCCCGCGCCTCACGCCCTTCATGCTTGCCGCTAGCGGAAGCGATCCGGACGGCGACCCGCTGACATATTGCTGGGAACAGCGCGATCTCGGCCCTGCCCAGGCCGGCACGGCCGCCGACAATGGAAGCAGCCCGCTGATCCGCTCGTTCAATCCCACGAGCAGTCCGAACCGAATCGTGCCGCGGGTGCCGTCTCTCGTGGCGAATACGAATGTGATCGGCGAAAAACTGCCGTCGCTCCCGCGCGCGATGAAGTTTCGCGTCACTGCGCGCGACAATAGGATCGGCGCGGGAGTCGCCGTGGACGACGTCACCATCACCGTCGTGACCTCCGCCGGGCCGTTTCTCGTCACCGCGCCCAACAGCGCCGTGATCTGGTCCGGCTTGTCAACGGCCGCATGGGACCGTGCGAACACGCACCTCGCGCCGGTCAATTGCGCGAGCGTGAATATCTGGTTGTCGACCAACGGAGGCTTCGACTTCACGATTCCCCTTGCGCTCAACGTGTCGAACAGCGGGTCGCGGCTGGTTTGGCTTCCGGCGATTGCGATCACCAATGCGCGGCTCAAGGTTGAGGCGGCGGACAACATTTTCTTTGACATCTCGAACACGAATTTCACCATCGCGGCGGGCGTCGCCGACAGCGACGGCGACGGCATCGCGGATGCGTGGGAGTATTTTTATTTTACGAACCTGACCACCGCCGAGTCGGCCACCGATTTTGACGGCGACGGCGCATCGGATCGCGACGAGTCGTTGGCCGGCACGGATCCGAAGGATCCCGCGTCATATTTGCGTGTAGTGGACGCCGCGGTCGCGGCGTCCGGGTCCGGCTATCGGATTCAATGGACGAGCGAGAGCAATCGGCTCTACACGCTCTCGCGCAGCACGAACCTGCTTGAGGGCTTTGCGGCGCTCGCGACCAACCTGCCTGCAACACCGCCCGTTAACATCTTCACCGATCCCGCCCCCCCCTCCGCCATCGGCCATTACCGCATCGATTTATAGCCCCCCCCAAAAAAGGGGTCAGATAGCATGAAAGGCGGTTAGAGCTCCGCAGATGCGGCATAATGCCCATCATATGTTGAAGGCGCGGCCATGGGGGCCCGCCACAGAAACACGGAGGTAACCGCCATGAACTACATCGGTATTGACTA
>CALGMT010000031.1 GCA_937958885.1 uncultured bacterium
GTGCAATGCCGAGGAAAAGGTGATCGCCCACTTTCCGGAGACGCGCGAAATCTGGTCTTACGGCAGCGGCTACGGCGGCAACGCGCTACTCGGCAAGAAATGCTTCGCGCTGCGCATCGCCTCCTGCATGGCGCGCGACGAAGGATGGATGGCCGAGCACATGCTCATTGTGGGGCTGACCAACCCACAGGGCAAGAAGCGTTATATGGCCGCGGCGTTTCCCAGCGCGTGCGGGAAAACGAACCTCGCGATGCTGACGCCCACCCTGCCCGGCTGGCGCGCGGAGTGCGTCGGCGACGATATCGCGTGGATGAAGATCGGGTCGGACGGCCGTCTGTGGGCGATCAATCCCGAGTCCGGCTTCTTCGGCGTCGCGCCCGGCACCTCCGCCGCGACGAACCCCAACGCGATGCGCACGATTGAGCGCAACACCATCTTCACCAACGTCGCGCAGACGCCCGATGGCGACGTGTGGTGGGAAGGCATGAGCAACCCGCCGCCGCAGGCGATCGACTGGAAGGGCCAGCCTTGGACCCCGCAATCGGACACCCCCGCCGCGCACCCGAATGCGCGCTACACGGCGCCGATCGCCCAGTGCCCGATCGCCGACCCCGCCTATGACGACCCGCGCGGCGTGCCGATTTCCGCGATCCTCTTCGGCGGACGCCGCCCGACGACCATCCCCTTGATATACGAGTCCATGAGCTGGCAGCACGGCGTGTTTCTCGGCTCGATCATGGCCTCCGAAACGACCGCCGCCGCGACGGGTGCTGTGGGCCATGTCCGCCGCGATCCGATGGCGATGCGGCCGTTTTGCGGATACAACATCGGCGACTATTTCCGTCACTGGCTCGCGATGGGCGCGCGCATGCAAGCCGATTGCCGCCCGCGCATCTTTTTTGTGAACTGGTTCCGGCGCGGCGCGGACGGCCGCTTCCTCTGGCCCGGCTTCGGCGAAAACATCCGCGTGCTCAAGTGGATTTTCGACCGCTGCGAGGGCGCCGCGCATGCCGCAGACACGCCGCTGGGGCCCATGCCGACGCCGGACGATATCGACCTCTCCGGCCTCGACCTGCCGCGCGCGGATATGGAGGAGCTGTTGTCCGTTGACGCGCAGGGCTGGCGCGGCGGAATGCATGTCTTGCGCCGCCACTTCGAACACATGGGCAATCGCGTCCCCGCGGAACTCCACGCCGAACTCGCCGCGCTCGAGGCCCGCCTGCGCGCGGCCTCCGCCTGAAGCCGCACGTCGCGTCCGCGCGGGAACCGGCGCCGACCTACCCTTTCATCCCTGTCAGCGTGACGCCCTGGATGAAATATTTCTGGGCGAAGAAGAAAATGACGATCACCGGCAACGTCATCAGCAGCGAGCCGGCCATCATCATGCCGAAGCTGCCGCCGGCTTGAACATTGAAGGCGTAGAGACCGAGCGAGAGCGGATACAACCGTTGGTCGCTCAGATAAATCAGCGGGCCCATGAAGTCGTTCCACACGCCCATGAAGGTGAAGATCGCAATGCACGCGAGCGTCGGCTTGATGAGCGGCAGGATGACGTGCCAATAGACCTGCCACGAATTGCAGCCGTCAATGCGCGCCGCGTCCTCCAGGTCGCGCGGGATGCCCTTCATGAACTGGCGCAGCAGGAAAATATTGAACGCGTTGCCGCACAGGCTCATCACCCACAACGGCGTAAGCGTGTTGTACCAGCCGAGCGATTTGATGATCAGAAAGTACGGGATCATCGTCACCTGCCCCGGAATCATCATCGTCGCCATCATCAGGCCGAAGCTGAGATTCCGGCCCGGCCACTGCAGCCGCGCGAAGGCGAACGCGACGAGCGAGCACGAGAACAGCGTGCCGATGATGTTCAGGATCACGAGAAATACGCTCGTGCCCGCGTAGCGCCAGAACGGGATGTAATCGAGCGCGCCGCGGTAGTTGCGCTGCGCCTTTGCCCACCACGCGCCGAGCGCGTCGTTTTGCCGCAACACCATCGTCAGCCGCACCTCGTCCGGCGCGGTGACGTCCGAGGAAAGGCCCTCCTGCTCCATCAACGGAATCCACAGGCGGATTTTTACCGACTCGTCGTCCGGGCCGTAGTCCTGCAGCGTGACCATCGTCCATTGAAAGTTGCCCATGTACTCAGGGCGGCGCGCCTTGAACACGCGGCCTTGTTTTTCGACGAGAAACTCCAGCGCGTGCCACGAGTCGTCGGGCCGGAGAAAAAGCTGGATGCGGTGCAGGCGCTCGACAGGAAACGGCAGTTTGAGCGTGCGGGTCAGCCGAATCTTGCCGCGGCCGCCGGGCGGAAACGCATACACGAGGTCCGCGAGCGGCGCGGCGCCTTCTTCGCCGTCGACCAGCTCCGCGCCGTCCACCGCCCAGAAGGCGGAGATCGGCGCGCCCGCGGTCAGGTCCGTCTCTTGCAGGTCGAAACTTCGCACGCGGACGCCGGCGAAGCTGAGGCGGCGGTGGATTTTGCGGACGGCCTCGTCGATCAGCTCCGGCGTCACGCGCGGTGCGAGCGCGGCGGCGCGTTCATCCGGCGGCAGTTGCCAGACCGCCGCGGGCACGGTTTCGCGCAAGCGCTGATACAGCCCCGGCGCGAGGATATCCGCCGCCTCGGCCGCATTGGCGGCGGGCGGAATGCGGTCGCGGCGAGCGTCGACCGCGGCGCGCAGGCTCGGCTCGGCTGCGCGGAAGGTCGCGCTGTCCGGTTCGGGAAAGTACCTCGCGTCCAGATACGGCGACGCCGGCGCGGGCACGGGCCGCATCGGCCAGAACGTGATCCGCTCGCCGAACATCTCGCGATCGACCTTGAAACTCGTGCCGATCATCCACACGAACGGCATCGAGAACAGGACCGCGCCGCCGAGGAGCAGGCCGTAGATGACCAGCGCGCGCGCGATGCCGCGCAGGCGCCGCGCATCCCGCGCCTGCCGCGCATCCGCTTCGTCAAATTGATGGAGATCGGTCAGGGACATGCGCGGGCCCGAACATGTTTTTTACAGAGCATGGAACTCGCCGACAAAATTTTTACAGAGCATGGAAGTTTCAAAAACAGTTTTTACAGAGCATGGAAATTTTGGGGCGCCGTTCACCGCTCATTCCTCCTCGTAGTGCACCCAGCGTTTCGAGGTTTTCATTTGGAAGGCGGTGATCGCGACGACAATCAGGAACAGGAACCACGCCATCGCCGCGGCGTAGCCCATGTGGAGGTAGCGGAAGGCGTTGTTGAAAAGGTGATAGGCGAAGAACAGCGTGGAGTTCACCGGCCCGCCCTGCGTCATAATGAAGGCCTGCGTGAAAATTTGAAACGTGCCGATGAGGCCCATGACGAGGTTGAAGAAGATGTACGGCGTCATCATCGGGAGCGTGATGTAGCGGAACTGCTGCCACGCGCTCGCGCCGTCGATCGCGGCGGCCTCGTAGTAGCTCGTGCTGATGCCTTTGAGGCCGGCGAGCCAGATGATCATGCCGCCGCCCGCGCCCCAGAGGCCCATTAGAATCAGCGCCCACTTGCTCGTCGCTTCATCCTGCAGCCAGTTCGGCCCCTGAATGCCGAGTCCGGCGAGCGCGGCGTTGAGCAGGCCGCTCTGCGGGTTGAAAATCCATATCCACAGGATGCTCGACGCGACGGCGGGGACGATGCTGGGCAGATAGAACAAGGTGCGCCACACCGCGATGCCGCGCACGCGTACGTTCAGCAGCAGCGCGAGGCCGAAGCTGACGGCCATGCCGAGCGGGATGCCGATGACCATGAACAGCGTGTTCCACATCGATTTCCAGAACAGTTCGTCGCCGCGCACCATGAACAGATAATTCTGGAGTCCGGTGAACACCGCCGGATTCAGCACGTCGAACCGGCAGAAGCTGATCACGATGGAAAAGAGCATCGGCCCGCCGGTGAACACGACAAACCCGAGCAGCCACGGCAACGCGCACAGAACGCCATCGCGCCACTGCGATCGGAAGTAGGACCCTTTGCTGCCCTCGAGGACGGATTCCTCGGGCTTGTCGCCGGTGAAGAGGCTCGCGAGCGAGAAGCGCGCGCGCTTCCGCTTTTCTACCGGACGCGTCTCGCGGCGATAGACGAGGAACACGACCAGCGCGATCAAAAAGGCATAGAATGCGAAAAACCACGTCCAACTGCGGATTGTCAAGCCCTCGGGCGGGTCGAGGATCGCATCGAGGTCGCGCTGCGCGATGGCCGTGTAGTAGTCGAGCGCGGCCTGCGGCGATTTCTTGCCGAAGATCGCGTCTTCCATCGCCCATATCTGACAGTTCCACAATTTCTGGCCGACAGGAGTCACAGGGCGATAGCGCGAGCGCTCCAGCAGATCGTTGAAGACGCGCATGGCCTGCTTGAATTTCGGCTCGAGCGCGGGGTTGTTCTCGACGTAGGTCTGGAAGACCCATTCGTTTTGCGCGCGCTGGGGGTATTGGCGCGGGATAAACGGGCGGCCCTGGCTCATCGCGGTGAAGTTTTCCGACGCGCGCATGATTTCCATCGCGCGCTGGCTGGTGAGGAAGCGAATCAGCTCCCACGCGCCGTTTTTTTCGCGCGCGGTGGCGGGGATCGCATACGCCCAGCCGGCCAGCCACGAGAGCGGCTCGCGGCCCTTTTCCAGTTCGCGCGCGGGCATCGGCGCGGGCGCGGCGCCGAAATTGAGATCGCGCCCATAGAAGGCGAGCGAGGACATGACCCACACGCCGTCGATCTTCATCGCGACGCGGCCGAGGATGAACGGGTCGAGTTCGCCTCCCTGGAAGGTTGATTGGAAGGCGTACACCTCCTGCGCGCCGCCAAGCCGTTCGTAGATGCGCGTCATGAATTCGAGCGCCTCGACAATCGGCGGATCGTTGAGCGTGATGCGTCGGCCATCCGCGCTGAGGAACTCGCCGCCGGCCTGCCAGCCGTACATGTACAGCCAGGAGTTGCCATAGTTCGGGATGAAGCCGATGGTGCGGATGCGGCCGCGCTCGTCGCGCTCGGTCATGCGGACGGCCATTTCTTCGAGTTCTTCCCACGTGCGCGGAGGCCGCGCCTCGCCGAGTTCGTTCGTGTAGCCGTGACGGAGGAGAATATCCTTGTTGTAGAGCAACACGCGGTTGTCGGTGTCGGAGGGGATGCCGAAGAGGCCCGATTCGCCCGAGGCGGGGTTGCGATAGACGGCCTCGTCCCAGCAGGGCGCGAAGAAGTTTTCCTCGCGCAGCGGTTCGATGGCCGCCTGTGTTTGGCCGCCCGCCGCGCGCGGCGGCTCTTCCACCGCGCCCGGCCATGGGGCTAGACCCGCGCGCCCATGCTCGTCCCAAGCGGACCAGGCGTCGAGGTCGCGACGTATAAATTCATCGAGCGGCGTGAACGCGCCACGCGCCGCCCATTCGCTGATCGCGAAGCGGTCGAAGTCGATCACGTCGGGCGGCGTGCCGCCGGCGAGACTGACGAGAAAGCGGGTCGGGTCCTCGGTTTGTCCGCGCGAGGCGTCCTGGCCGGAGATGACGCGATAGATCGGATAGGACGGATCGATCGCATGACGTTCGCGACTGAGCCGCTCGAATTCGCGGATCGCGTCCTCCAGTGCGCCCTGAATCGGGCCGCCGCGTCCCATGTATCGGATTTCGACCGCGCCATCCTCGACGACCAGCGTGCGCTGCGGCGCGAGCCACCACAGCACAGTGACAAGGAGAACGCCCCAAAATCCGCCTTTGATCCAGCCTGCCATGCGTGTGTCGAGTGTGGCTGAATTCGACACGCGGCTCAATAATTAATGGCTGGAATAACTGAATCCCGGCGCTGTCAACGTGTGAGTGAAAAATGAAGAGGTCGGTCCGGTGTTAATCCGAGAATTGAGATTCAGGTCATGCGCAAGACAAGGGCGAGCGCGCAGTGGCGGCAAATTCTGAATCGTCATGGCCGGCTCGGTGTTGATAAGCCGCCCCTTCGTCGCGATCTGTGTCGCCCAGAAATTCTACCTCCAAGCGTCACGCTGACAGACATGAAGGGCTGAACCGCGCGGAAACGCTACGCGCGAACGTGAAATGGATTTATGACGCGGACATCGCCATACCGTGCGCCATCGCCAAGGTCCTCGCTATTCAGAATCTTGCACGCGGCCACCTGAGCAGCGGCCACCACGAGGGCGTCGCACCAGGAGAGAGCGTGCCTCTCCTGTAGCGCACGAGCTTGCGTCATAAGCGCCCAGTCGAGCGTGAGTGGCTTCCATGAATTCAGTGCTTCCAGGTCAGCCCATGCCTGTTCGCCAGACATACCTGGCTATAGTTTCTGCGTTACCGTCACGTAATACTCGTTCAGCACCTGCACACTGACGCGGCCTTGGCGATTCTTCCACAGGTTCAGCAGCAGTTCGCTCGCCATGCGGTGCCTTTCGCCCGCGCCTGCGTCTCGCGCATAGACGAGGATGTTGGTATCCACAAATGCGCTATCGTTCATGAAGAGATTCTCGAGAGGGGTACGTGGATTTGGCTTCGTTCAGGATGGAATTTTTATGCGAGCACCACCTTCTCATGGCCATCTGATATCCCTGCTCGGCTTCAATCCGCTCTGCCAGCAATCTTCAAACAAACTTCGATACGCTTGTATTATGTTCTGCGGCAAAGTCTTTGGCGCGATGCGCCAAATCATCTGGCAGTGTTATGGTCACATTTTTCATAACACGAGAATAGTGTTACACGGAATCCGTGTTAGTAGTCGACCCCTCCCTGTGCTCTATTTTTGTGTTTCAACAAGTGGTAATTGGTTGGATTTGATTCCGGGAATCGAAATCCAGCTCATGCACAAGACGCCGGTCTGCATGCTCTGAAAGGCTCCGATGGGGTGGAAGGTTGGGATGAGGGTCTCATTCAGCCACACCTGCATCCGCGGGCGCTGAACGCGTTGGCCTCGATTTGCCGCCCTTATTCCGGTCCGGCCCCAGGTGGCGGCAGTAGGAGTGTACTTCCGACGCTCTGTCGGCAGAAACCAAATCTTCCTCACCGGCGTTGGAGCGACGGAGCTGCAACATTCGAATGAATACCGATAGCAATCGGCTGGGCGGGATCTCCAAGCCCGCCGGAAAATTTTCGCGCATCACCACGGTCTCTTTCTCCATGCAGGAGAAGGTGTGGGTCCAATGCCCTCTGCCACAACTTGGAAGAGGAAGCGGGTGTTGTTGGCTCGGCAGGTTATGGGCGCAGGACCGTGTTGTCGATCAAGCGCGCAGAGGGGAAGTTCACCGCCAGCGCGCATAACGTGGGTTGCTCAATGAGCACCACGGGATCGAGCGATTCGTCATCGACCAACTCGATGTAATCGATCCGCGCAAGCGGCGCGCGCTCGATCGCGCCGCGCGCGATTTTGCGCAACGCGTCCGCGTCGCGCTCGCCGCGCGCGAACGCATGTTCCACCGCGTCGAGCGCGCGGCGAAGACACGTCGCCTGCGCGCGCTCTTCCGGGGTCAACCGCGCGTTCCGCGAACTCATCGCGAGTCCGTCGGCCTCGCGCACGATCGGGCACGCGACCAGTTCGACTGGGAAATTGAGGTCGCGGACCATGCGCTGGATGATTCGCAATTGCTGCGCATCTTTTTCGCCGAAAACGGCGACGGTCGGCAGCACGAGATTGAACAACTTCGCCACCACCGTGCACACGCCGGCAAAATGACCCGGTCGCGACACGCCGCACAGGCCGGCGGACAATCGCGCCTCGAGGACGGACACGCTGGCGTCGTGCGCATACATTTCTTCCGCGCGCGGCGCAAAGAGCACATCCGCCCCCGCTTCGCGGCAGAGCCGCTCGTCGCGGCGCCAGTCGCGCGGATATTTCGTGAAATCTTCGTTCGGCGCGAACTGGGTCGGATTAACGAACACGCTGACGACCAGCTGCTCCGCGCGGGCGCGGGCAAGCCGCACGAGCGACAGATGGCCTTCGTGCAAGTATCCCATGGTCGGCACAAAGCCCACCGAGGCGCCCGCGCGCCGCTGCTCCAGCGCCCATCGCTGCATGTCCGTCGGGTGTCGGATAATCTTCATTTCGTGACGAGATTCCACATGGATCGGCGATTCTTGCCGGGCAAATTATAGATGAATTTGTGCTTCAGCCGCATCAATCGATACGGGTGACCCCCGCGCCGCGGCGCGTGCAGCGCGCCGAGCGCGTCGGCATAGGCGCTCTCATAGCCGACCTCCGCGGCGATGGCCTCCGCGGCCGCGCCGGCAATAGTCCAGGGAAAACAAAGGTGTCGGACCGTGTGGGTGCGCAACTTCGCATTGAGCGTTTCGCGCGCGCCGGCGAGGTCTTCGCGGATCGCGGCATCGCGCTCGGCCGGCGTCTCGGTGCGCCCCTTGAGCTTCCGCATCGCGCGCCTCAGCGATGCCGTCCAATCCGGGCGCTCGAAGAACGCGGGGCCGCCGCCGGCCAGCGCGATTTCAGTGCAGGCCTGCCGGGCCTCCGCATCGTCATAGCGCAGCGCGTCGGACATCCGAGAGCGTACCGCGTGCAGCGGCGCTCCGAGGTCGCGAGCGGAAAGAAAATAGGGCTTTGTCGGCTTGCCTACATTCGGCGCTTCGTGGAGGTGGGGCCGGTACTCCGGGGTCACGAATCCCTCGCATGCGCGATGGCAAAACACCATCGCGTGCGCGTAACTGTGGGATTGGATGTCCCAACAGCCGGCCGATTGCATCGCGCGCAGCTCGGGCCACGTGCAGAACGGGATCGCCGAGCGGTCGGCATCGGGCGGAGCGCCGTCGGGGTCGTTGATGGTGGTGCGGAGGATGTCGTCCTCCGGCACGCGGCCCGGTGCGACGAACAACACAGCCTGCACGTTGTATTTCAGCAGCAGCGGCGTGGCGACCGTCCACGCGCTGGCCCACGCGTCGTCGAATGTCAGCGCGACCGCGCGGTCGCCCGGCGAAATACCCTCGCGCACAAACCGCGCGACGTCTCCCGCCGTCACCGTGCGATAGCCATTATTGCATATATAGTTCAAGCAGGGTTCAAGTTGTTCGCGGGTGACCTCGTGAAAGTGGAAGACGGGCAGGATGTCGGGCGCGACCGGTCCGCCGAACACAAAGCCGGGATAGGCTCGTCTGGCCAGATCGATGACCGCGCGCCAGGGCGATTTGCGTTCCGCCAGAGGAATGCGCTTGCTCATGTCTGAACGCGAGGATAGCGGAGGGCGCGCAAAAAATCACTCCGTGAATGCGCGCGCGCGGCGTATGCTGACGGCATGGAAGATCGGACGATGATCGCGCGCGCGCTGGCCGGCGACCGCGAGGCGTTCGCGCGCGTGGTTGAACACTACCAGCGTCCGCTCTATCAATTCGCGTATCGGCTGCTGGGCGACGCGTCGCTCGCGCAAGATGCGACCCAGGAGGCGTTCGCGCGCGCGTGGATCAAACGCGCCTCATTTCGGTTTCGACCGGGCGCGAATTATTCGACATGGCTCTACCGTCTCGCGCGGAACTCGGCGCTCGATCTTCTGCGCAAACGGCGCGAGGTCCCGCTGGAGGGGATCGGGCGCGACAGGCCGGATCCCGGCGCGGATGCGGCAGCCGCGGCACAACTCGCGGAACTCGGCGCGCGGATCGAGGCGGCCATCGCGGCGCTGCCCGAGGAACAGCGCGCCGCGATCGCGCTCGCGGAATATGAAAATCGATCCGCCCGCGAAATAGCCGCCATTCTGGGATGCTCGACGCGCGCGGCCGAGTCGCATCTCTATCGCGCCCGCCAGGCGCTGCGCGCGGAGCTCGCTGATTTGCGGGCGTGAGCGGAGCGTTCGTTTTTGTTGCGTAGTTTCCGGGGCTGCTGCGTTTAACTGAATATGAAACCGCTATCCGACAACGAATTGTCCGCAGTTTTAGCCGCCTGGCGCGCGCCGGAGCCGCCGACCGGACTGCTGGAAGGGGTCTGGGCGCGCGTGGATGCGCGGCCGCCGGCCTGGTATGAGGGAGGATGGGCTTTCCGCTTCGCCGTATTGTGCGTCGGCCTGCTCTGGCTCGTCGCGCTGGCGGCGCCCAACCGCGCCGTTGCGCCGCACGCATCTGACAGCCTCGTCGTCGCGCTCGCGCGCGCAGGGGGCGGGCCGTGAGCGCAACTCGTTGGTGGATGTTGCTTGCGTTCGCCGCGGCCGCGCTCGGGTTCGTAGCGGGCCGATGGACCGCCGCGCAGCCGCCGCAGGAGGATCCGTTGCGCGCGCTGGCGGAGTTCCGCTTCGATTGGCTCGTTCTCACCCCGGCGCAGGCCGCCGAAGTGGAGCGGCTTAAGCCGACGTTCCAGTCAACCTTGTCCGCCGGATGCGACGCGCGCTGCGCGGCCCGCTGCGCGCTCGTCCGCGCGCTCACCGCGCCCGAGTGGGACCGCGAAAAGGCGCGCGACGCGGTCGAGCGAATGTGCGCCGCGCATCGGGCAACCGAGCTGGCCGCGCTCGATTATCTCGATGCCGTGCGCGCCGTGCTCTCGCCGGGGCAACAAGCGCGCCTGCTGGCGCGCGTTGGCGCATGCCTGTGCGAAACCTGTGCGCGCAATGAAAATGCCTGCTGTGTCCCAGAAGGAGGTGCCCCATGAAAATCCTGTCTATCGCCCTGGCGCTCGCCGTCTCGCTCGCCGTCTGTGCGG
This sequence comes from uncultured bacterium, assembly GCA_937958885.1. Lineage (GTDB taxonomy): Bacteria > Verrucomicrobiota > Kiritimatiellia > CAIVKH01 > CAIVKH01 > JAMLJG01. The sequence goes on from CALGMT010000031.1 coordinate 10,616, forward strand.
AGGAGGAGTCGGAGACGGCGGTGAAACCGTATCCGTTCGATTTCTGTATTGTACAGGAGGATGAGAAACTCGATCCGGACGCCGAGCCGTATGCGGTCGTGCATGAAGGCCGGCAATATCGCTTCTGTTGCAAGGATTGCTGGAGCGAGTTTCGCGAAAACCCCGCGCCGTATGTGAAGAAGTTCAAGCTGCTGCTCGAAAAGAAAAACGAAGAGGCAGGATCCGAGCGCGCGGATGACTAGATCCCTCTCGCACCTCGTGTCGGCGCTCGCCATTCCCGTCGCCCTCGCGCAGGGGGATGTTCTGCGCGCGTGGCAGGAGGAGGCCTTGCTGCGCAATCCCGCGCTCCGAGCGACGGAACACGCGTGGCACGCGGCGCGCGCCCAGGCGCGGACGGCGCGCGGGATCGAGGATCCGCTGATCGGGGCGGACGTCATGCGCGATTCGACGCGATTCCACGATTACATGGGCGTCGAATACATGGTGAGTCAGCGTTTCCCGCCGTGGGGTGCGCGGTCGGCTCGCGCCGAGGCGGCGGACCTCGAAGCCGAAGCGGCGGGCTTCCGGTATCTCGAAAAAGGCCGCGAGACGCGCGCGTTGGTGACGGAAGCGGCATGGAACCTCCACCTCGCGGACGCGCGCGCGGCGCGAGCGGATGCCATGACGCGCCTGGCATCCGACATGGTCGAAACGGTCCGCGCGCGTTACGAAACGGGCCAGGCGACGGCGGCGGATTTCGCGCGCGCGCGGGTCGAGCAGGCCCGGATGAGTATCGAAGCCGCCAATCAGCGCCGTGAGCGCGCGGCCGTGCTTGCGGCGCTGAATGCCGCGCTCGACGCCCCGCCGGATACGCCTCGCGACGCGTCCGCGCTGCCGGAGCCGCCGGCGCTCGCGCTCTCGCGAGAGGCCTATCTGGCGCGCGCCCGCGACTACTGCTGCAATCTGCTTTCTTTTGACCGCGAACTGAAGGCGCGCGCCGCGCGTACCCGTGCGGCGCGGAGGGAGCGGCGTCCGATGGTCGAGCTTCGCGTCGAAGCCCGCCAGTTCGAAGGGCGCGGCGGCATCGAAGAAGTGGATACCGGCGTATTCGTGAATGTGCCGTGGCTCTGGAGAAGCAAATACAGCGGCATGGTCGCCGAAGCGGCGGCGCTCGAACAGATCGCCCGTGCCGAGCTTGAGGCCGAGATTCGTATGACGGAAGTGGAAATCAGCGAGTGGTATGCGCGCGCCGAGAATGCGGCGCACACGGTGCGCGCGATTCGCGCGGAGGTGCTGCCGGCTGCCGAAGAAGCGCTGGAACAGGCCATGGCGGCTTTCGCCGCCGGCAGCGGCGGTCTGATGGAGGCGCTCGCCGCGCAGCGCGTCCTGCTCGAGGTGCAGAACAATCTGGATGCCGCGCGTGCCGCCTATGCCGCGGCGCAGGCCCGACTGGAGCAGATCGCCGGTGTCTTCGGAGAATGGGAGGTCGCCACCGGCGCATTGCCGAAGGAGCTGATGCCATGACGCGCAAACACTGGATGCTGCTCGCCGTTGCGTTCATGGCCGGGCTTGCGGCGCGCGGCGTCTGGCCGCCGGGGCGGACGTCAGCACCCGACGCGCCAGCCGCAGCAGCGGCCGTTGCCGAGTGGACCTGTTCCATGCACCCGCAGATTCGGCAACCGGAGAAAGGGCGTTGTCCGCTTTGCGGGATGGATTTGGTTCCCGTCGGCGCGGCCGGCGCGGATCCCGGCCCACGCGCGATCGCCATGTCGGCAGATGCGCGCGAGCGCGCGCGCATCGAAATTGCGGAGGCTGTTCGCGGGCCCGCGATCGAGACGCTTCGCCTCGCCGGCATCCTGGCGTATGACGATACGCGGCGCCGCGCGGTGTCGCTCGCCGCGGAGGCTCAAATCCGGAAGCTGTATGTCAACACGCCGGGCCTGGCCGTAGCCGCCGGCGCGCCGCTCGCGGAGCTCTACAGCCCCGAGGTGTTTGCCGCCGCGCAAGAGCTGGTCGCGGTGCGCGGCAGCACACCTGCGGCCGCAAATGCCGCGCGGCGCAAGCTGGCGCTGCTCGGCGTCAGCCCCGACCAAATCGACGCCATCGCGCGAGCGGAGCGCGCGCCTGAAACCTTCACTGTCACGAGCCCGATCGACGGCGTCATTTTGTCCGTGGACGTCCGCGAGGGCGATAGGATGATGCCCGGCAGCCGCTTGATCGAGGTCGCGGATTCAACCGTGCTGTGGGTGCAACTGGATGTGTATGAGCGGCACGTCGCGCACGTGCGCACCGGCCAGCGGCTGACGGTGACACTCGACGCGCTCCCCGGCGAGACCTTCGGCGCGACGGTCACGTTTGTACCGCCGGAGCTCGATCCGATGACGCGGAGCCTAAAAGTGCGCGCGGAGCTGCCGAATCCGGACGGACGTCTGAAACCCGGCCTTCTCGCCCGTGCGCTTTTGGAGACGCCGATCACGGACGACGCAGTGCTTGTTCCGGCGAGCGCCGTGCTATGGACCGGCGCGCGCGCGCTCGTCTTCGTGCAGCGGCCGGACGACCCGGCGATCTTCGAGGGCCGTGTGGTCCTGCTCGGCCCGCGCGCAGGCGACCGCTACGTCGTCCGCGAGGGAATCGCCGCGGGCGAGCGCGTCGCGGCGCGCGGTGCGCTCCGCATCGACAGCACCCTGCAATTGTTCGGGAAACCGTCGATGATGAGCCTGCCCTCGGAAGGCGAGGGCGCGTCGGCGCGCCCGCAATCGCGCTGTCCGGTTTTGGGCGGAGAAATCGACCGAACGGTGTTCGTCGATTACCACGGGCTTCGCATCTATTTCTGCTGCCCCGGCTGCGACGAGGATTTTCTGAAAGACCCCGACGCGTTTTTGAGCCGGTTGCGCGCGGAGAACATCGAGCCGGAACGCGCGCCCGCGGCGCTCCAGTTGCATCGACACGACCATGAATAAATGTCCACCGGTCAGCCGATTTCGTTGCCAATGTGCGTGAGGAAGCGGTCCCCTCCCCATGAATACGCTGCTGCTCTTCTGTCTCCGAAACAAGCTGGTGGTGTTCCTGCTGGCGGCGTTGCTGGTCGTCTGGGGCGTGTTGCACGCCCCATTTGATTGGAATGCGCTGCGCGCCCTGCGCGATCCGGTCCCGGTGGATGCAATCCCGGATATCGGCGAGAATCAGCAGATTGTGTTCGCGGAGTGGATGGGCCGATCGCCGCGCGATATGGAGGACCAGGTCGCCTATCCGCTGACAACCGCGCTGCTCGGCGTGCCCGAGGTCCGCACCGTGCGCAGCATCTCAATGGTCGGGTTCACGACGATCTTCGTCATTTTCAATGAGCGCGCGGAGTTCTACTGGGCGCGCTCGCGCATCCTGGAAAAATTGGCGAGCCTGCCGCCGGGCTTGCTCCCCGAGGGCGTGCAGCCGATGCTCGGTCCGGACGCAACCGCGTTGGGCCAAGTCTTCTGGTACACGCTGGAAGGTCGCGATGCGGACGGGCGGCCCGCCGGCGGCTGGGATCTTCAGGAACTCCGCAGCATCCAGGACTTCACAGTTAAATATGCGCTCCAATCCGCGGAGGGCGTCAGCGAGGTCGCCTCGATTGGCGGCTATGTGAAGGAGTATCAGGTGGACGCGGACCCCGACGCGATGCGCGTGTATGGCGTCACGCTGATGGATGTGGTCAATGCGGTGCGCCAATCGAACCTCGATGTCGGCGCGAGCGTGATGGAGATCAACAACGTCGAGTACACGCTCCGCGGGGTGGGCTTCATCAAATCGGCGGAGGACCTCGAGCAGGCCGTGATCAGGGTCTCGAACGGGGTGCCGATTTATCTTCGTCAGGTCGCGCGCGTCGCGCTCGGACCTCAATTTCGGCGCGGCGCGCTGGATAAGGAAGGCGCCGAGGCCGTCGGCGGCGTGGTCGTCGTCCGCTATGGCGAAAACCCGCTCGCCGCGATCCGAAACGTGAAGGCAAAGATCGGCGAAATCGCGCCGTCCCTGCCGCGCAAAACGCTGGACGACGGGCGGGTCAGCCAGGTGACCATCGTGCCGTTTTACGATCGAACCGATCTGATCTACGAAACGCTCGGCACGCTGAACCGCGCGCTCTACGCGCAGATCCTCGTCACGTCGATCGTGGTGCTCGTGATGGTGCGCCACCTCGCGAGCGCGGTGCTGATTTCGCTGGTGATGCCGCTGGCGGTGCTCGGCTGCTTCATCGCCATGCGGCGATTCGGAGTGGACGCGAACCTCGTGTCGCTCGCGGGAATCGCCATCGCCATCGGCACGATTGTGGATATGGGCATCATCGTCTGCGAAAACATTCTGCGCCATCTGCGCGAAGCGGAAGCGAGCGGAGCGCGACTCGATCGCGACGAACGGCTACACCTGATCCACCGCGCCGTGCGCGAGGTCGGCGGCGCGGTCGCGACGGCGATTGCCACCACGATCGTCAGCTTCCTCGCGGTGTTCACGATGGAAGCCGCCGAGGGCAAACTTTTCAAGCCGCTCGCCTTCACCAAGACCTTCGTCCTGCTCGGCTCCGTGATTGTCGCGCTGACGATCCTGCCCGCCCTAGCCCACCTCGCATTTCGGCGCAGCGGCGCGGGCGCGCGCGGCGGGCCCGCGTATGTGGCCGCCGGCGTGATGGCGCTGCTCCTCGCGCAAGACTGGATGCCGCTCGGACCGGATCGCGGCCTGCTGCGCAACGCCTTGTTCGTGGGCGCGGTGACCGGCGGTGTGCTGGCGCCGATGCTGCTCTATCAGCGCTATTATCCGTGCATCCTCCGCTGGTGCCTTGATCACAAGGCCGCATTCCTGGCGATCCCGGGCGCGCTGGTGATCTTCGGTCTGCTGGCCTGGATGGGCGTACCGCGTTTGGCGGGCCGACTGCCCGATACCGTGCGCGCGTGGGCGCCGATCAGCGCGCTCGCCCGCGTGTTCCCCGGGCTCGGGCGCGAATTCATGCCGCCGCTCGACGAGGGGTCCTTCCTGTACATGCCGTCCGCGCTGCCGCATGCAGGCCTGAACGAAGTGCTCGATCTGATGCAACAGCAGGACATGGCGTTCCGTGCGATTCCCGAAGTCGAGTCGGCCGTCGGCAAACTGGGCCGCGCCGAGAGCGCGCTTGACCCCGCGCCCGTTCAAATGGTCGAAACGGTGATCACCTACAAACCGGAGTATCGAACCGACGCATCGGGCCGCCGCCTCACGTTCCGCTATGACCCGTCGGCAACGGACTATTTTCGCGACGCCGCAGGTGCGCCGCTGCCGGGTCCGGATGGTCGCCCGTACCTCGTGCGGGGGAAGTTTCTGCGCGACGAACAAGGCCGCCTCATCCCGGACCGGCGCGGGCATCCTTTCCGCCAGTGGCGCCCGCCGCTCGACCCATCGCTCAACGCGGGACGCGCCGCGTGGCCCGGCATTCGATCGCCGCGCGACGTATGGGACGCCATCGTCGCCGCGGGCGATGTGCCCGGCATGACTTCCGCGCCCTGGTTGCAACCGATCTCCGCGCGCATTGTGATGCTGCAAAGCGGCATGCGCGCGCCGATGGGCCTCAAGGTGCGCGGCCCTTCGCTGGAGGCCATCGAAGACGCCGCGCTGCGCATCGAGGCCGCGCTCAAAGAGGTCTCCGCGATCGATCCGGCCACCGTGATCGCCGACCGCATCGTCGGCAAGCCCTACCTTGAAATCCGCCCCGACCGGACGGCGCTCGCGCGCTACGGAATTTCCGTCGCAGCGTTTCAAGGCATCTTCGAGATCGCCGTGGGCGGTATGACCGCAACCCAGACCATCGAGGGCCGCGAACGCTACCCGGTTCGCGTACGCCTCGCGCGCGAGCGGCGCGACTCCCTCGAGGCCTTGCGCGATCTGCCGATCTCCGCCATGGATGGCGCGCAGATCCCGCTCGGGCAGCTCGCGGACATCCGCTATGTCCGCGGGCCCGAGATGATCAAAAGCGAGGACGCGAAATTGCTCGGCTACGTCCTCTTCGACAAGCGGCCCGGCTTCGCCGAGGTCGACGCAGTCGAGGCCGCGCGCCGCCACCTGGAAGATCGGATCGCGTCCGGCGCATTGGCGCTGCCCGCGGGCGTCAGCTATGTCTTCGCCGGCAGCTACGAGAACCAGCTTCGCGCGTCGCGCAAGCTGGCGCTCGTCGTGCCGCTCTCGCTGTTCGTCATCTTCCTGCTCCTCTACCTGCAATTTCGGCAGATTCCCGTCACCCTCATGGTCTTCACCGGCATCTTTGTCGCATGGGCCGGCGGGTTTCTGCTGATCTGGTTCTACGCGCAACCGTGGTTTCTCGACGCGCACCTGTTCGGCATGAACCTGCGCAGCCTCTTCGGCGTGCATGCGATGAATCTGAGCGTCGCGGTCTGGGTCGGCTTCCTTGCGCTATTCGGCATCGCGACCGACGATGGCGTCGTGATGTGCAGCTACCTCGACCAGCGATTTTCCGGCTCGTCATTCTCCACGCGCGAGGCGATCCGGCAGGCGACGCTGGACGCCGGCCTGCGCCGCATCCGGCCCTGCATGATGACGACCGCCACCACGCTGCTGGCATTGATCCCGGTTCTCTCCTCGAGCGGACGCGGCGCGGACCTGATGATTCCGATGGCCATCCCGTCCTTCGGCGGCATGCTGGCGCAAGCGATGACCACGCTGATCGCCCCGGTGCTCTATTGCCTGCGGGAAGAGCGTAGGCTTGGCTCACGCTAGGGGTCTGAACTACGACTCGGAATGCTTGCGGCGGCGGATGCGGAGGTTGTAATCGACCAACGCGCGGTCCCATCCGACATCGTGGCCGGCCTTCTCGCTTTCGAACCACTTGTGGCGAAGAATATCCTCCTTCATCTCCGCCCACTCGCGGAACAAAGCGGTCTTTCGAGCCCACTCTTCGAAGTGGCTCTCCTCTTCCCGTTCGGGTTTGTCGGGGCGTTCCGTCATGGATTTCCAATAAAATCCTAACCCGTCGCGCGGCGGTGTCAAATCGCAGCGCGCCCTGTCGATGGCCGAGCGCGACGCGACTGCGCGGCTTCAGACGGCGCGCGCGATGAGACCGTGCAGGTATTCGCCCTCCGGGAACGCCAGCAGTACCGGGTGGTCGGCCGGCTGCGAAATCGACTCCACCACTTGCACCTCGCGCCGCGCATCGAAGGCGGCCCACGACACGGCGCGGCGAAGGTCTTCCGCCTTGATCCAGCCCGAACACGAAAAAGTCGCCAGCACCCCGCCGGGTCGGAGCAGCTTCAGCGCGAGCAGATTGATGTCCTTGTACGCGCGCATGCCCTTCTCCATCTGGCTCTCCTGGCGCACGAAACGGGGCGGATCGAGCACGATCAGATCGAACGCGCGCGCCTCATCGCGAAATTTCCGCAGCGCGACCGGCACGTCGGCCGCGCGGTAGTCGATCGGCGCGCGAAGCCCGTTCAGCGCGTGGTGCGCCCGCGCGCGTTCAAGCGCGGGCGCGGAGGCGTCAAGTCCGACGATCGACCGCGCGCCCGCCGCCGCGGCGTGCAGCTCGAACGCACCGGTGTAGCAATAGGCGCTCAAGACCTCGCAGCCGGCTGCATACGCAGCAACGCGACGGCGCGCCTCGCGCTGATCGAGATAGAAGCCGGTCTTCTGCCCGCCTGCGACGTCCACCTCATACTTGAATCCCGATTCGCGGATGCGCACCGCATCCGGCGCGTTGCGGCTCTGCGCCGACACCGCGGCAGAATCGATCTGCTCCCGCTCCGCCGAGTCCGGTTCCGACGCAAAATGAAATCGCGCAATGCCGGTGCGCGCCGTCAGGTGCGCGCGGATGAACGGGAGCCACGGCGTCCACGCCGCCGCGCCAACGCGCAGCGCGAGGAGGTCGGCATAACGATCCACGACGAGGCCGGACAGGCCGTCCGCTTCCGAGAACACCAACCGATACGCGTTCGTGTCGCCATCGAGTCCGATCGGCCCGAAAAGCCGCTCGCGCAGCTCGATCGCGCGATCCAACCGGTCGGCGATCAGGGTCTCGTCCGGCATTTCCGACCGTTCGCGCGTGAGCACGCGCACCGCGAGGGCGGACGCGGGATGCGCCCACCCGCGCGCGAGCCATTCGCCATCTGCCGAAAACACGTCCGCCGCGCCGGGCTGATCGCGCGGACCATCCCAGCGCGCGATGGCGCCGGAAAAGATCCACGGATGCCCCTGAAGAACGGGCCGCTCGCGATTCTTTTTCAGCCAAATTTGAATCACCATGCCATCCTCATCGAGCGCTTCCGACGCGCGGCGCTGCGCGGCACCTCACCATACATCACGCGCGGTGTTCGCGCCCGCACCGGGGGCATCGAATCGGCGCGCCGCGCCAGTCGGGTGGGATGCGCAAGCGCAATCCGCAGGAGCAGTCCACCGCGCGCTCACCGTCCGCCTCGTGCAAGACGCCGCGCGCGGTGCGCCAACCCGCCGCAACGGGCGTCGCGCCGGCCGAGGCCTCTCGCGCCGGCTGATCCGGCGCCGCCGCGGCCATCGCGCCCATCACGCCGGACCCGCCGTGGAGTTTCTTGTACGCCTCTTCGTAGGCGCGCAGCGACGCGCCTCCGCCCATCGCACGCAGTACACGGATGCGATCCGCCGTCGGCGGGTGCGTGCTCATCAAGCGGCTGCCGCGCGCGTGCGCCGCGAGCGGACTTACGATGTACATCGGCGCGAGCACGCGGTTGACCTCCTCGGAGAACCTCTGGCCGCCCGCAATCTTTTCCAGCGCGGAGGCGAGCCCTTCCGGATAGCGCGTGTATTGCGCGGCGCAGGCGTCTGCGAGATACTCCCGCCGCCGCGAGCAGGCGAAATAGAGCAATTGCGCCAGCAGCGGCGCGACCACCGCCAACACCAGCGCGATCAGCATGATCACCGCCGCGCCGCTGTCGCCCTTGTCGGAACGCCGGCGGGAGGACGAGCCCGCGCTGAAGCGCAACCCGCGCGCGAACATGTCCGCAATCACGATGATGGTCCCCATCGTAGTGCCGGCCAGCGTCATGAACAGCGTGTCGCGGTTCTTGATGTGCGCGATCTCGTGCGCCACCACCCCTTGCAGCTCATCGCGATTAAGCCGCGCGATCAGGCCGGTGGTGAAGCCGAGCGCCGCGCGCCGCTCGTTCCGGCCCACGGCGAATGCATTCGGCGTCGGTGTGTCGATGAGATAGATTTTGGGCGTCGCGGCCAGACCCGAGGCGATCTGCATTTCTTCGACGAGATTAAAGAGTTGCGGCGCATCCGCGCGCTCGATTTCGCGTCCGCCCGCCTGTGCCATCAGCAACCCCTCTCCGCCCGCAAACGACACCATCAGCAAGATCAGCCAGATCACGCCGGCGCCGGCAAGACCGGGCAGGCCGAGCGACGGATCCAGCGCGGTCCCCACGCCATACCCCATGAGCGCGAGCACGAGGCCCATCAGGACGATCAGCACGATCGACTTGCGCTGATTGGCTCGGATGACGGCAAACATGATTCGCGTTTGCGAGCGCGCGGAGATTCGCGCGGGGATGCGCCGAAAGTTCTCCGCGCGCGCGGTGAGCTCGGGTTAGAACTTCACTTTGGGAACGGCGCGCTCTGCCTCATCTTTGATTTCGAAAAACTCCGCCTTCTTGAACCCGCCGATGCCGGCGACAATATTCGACGGGATCGTCTCGCACGCGGTGTTATACTTCAGCACCGAGTCGTTGTAGAACTGGCGGGCGAAGCTGACTTTGTTCTCCGTCGAGGTCAGCTCTTCCTGCAGCGCGCGGAAATTGCCGTCCGCCTTGAGTTGCGGATAATTTTCGGCAACAGCGTAGAAGCCGCGCAGCGCGCCCATCAGCGCGCCTTCCGCCGCGGCGATCTGGCCGACCTGTCCGCCGGCCTGCGCGCTCACCGCGCCTGCGCGCGCCCGGGTGACATTTTCCAGCACTTCGCGCTCGTGCGTCATGTAGCCCTTGACCGTCTCGATCAGATTTGGGATCAGGTCATGCCGTCGCTTGAGCTGGACATCGATTTGCGCCCACGCGTTTTTGACCTCGTTGCGCATACGCACGAGCCCGTTGTAGAGCCCGATGAATATCAGCGCCAGCAGCACCACCACGCCCAATGCAATCCATCCGCTCATGATCAGCCTCCTTGAGTAAGCTCGACTCCGAACACACTTTCATAAAAATCCGACAGCGCCGCGACGGCCTCTGCGTCGCAGACCGAATTAATCACGGCCTGCACCTCGCCCGCATCGAACCACCACCCATGTCCATGCGGGCAAACGTCCAGGAGAATCGGCGTACCGGCGACCCGCGCCTCGCGCATGCGGTCGCCGCAGGACGGACACCGCCGCCGCGAGCGGAGGCCGGGCTCCAGAGGAATCGCAGTCTCCGCCGCAGGGTCGTTCCGCATCAGGATGCCAAGTTCCCCGCGATCCAACCAAAGCCCTTTGCACACCGGACACCAATCGACCTCGACGCCGCGGTACTCCAGCCCGACAAGCGCTTTATCGCATTGTGGACAGATGCGCATGCTGCGATGGTATTCATCGCGCCGTCAAATGCCAACCGAGAAGATTCGCCGGGGAACTTCGCCGTAAGGCGCGCGAGGAGAGACCGAATTATCATAGCGATGTTGAGACCTCTCCTGATCCTTTTTTTGATGTGCCTGGCCGGCCATACGCGTGCGGCAACAGATCCGGCACTCAATGGGCCCTTCGCGTGGGCGTCGACCACGGTATCGGTGCCAGGCACACAAGCTGCTGCGCTGACGACAGATGTTTATTTCCCCGGCGGGCCCGGCGGCGCGCTGGACCCGGCAGCAAAGCCGTGCCCGGTGATCGTGCTCGGACACGGCTTCGCCCAATCGCGGGCGCGCCATGTAAATCAGGGGCGGCACCTCGCGACGCGCGGGTATATCGTGCTCATTCCATCGTTCAACGGATTTTCCAACCATGCGCGCAATGGCGAGGACATGCGGCGGTGCATCGATTGGGCGCTGGCTGAACATGCGAATCCCACATCGCGTTTCTACGGGGCGCTCCGGAGCGACGCGATCGGCGTTTCTGGACATTCCGCGGGCGGGTTGAGCGCAATCCTTGCAGCGGCGGCGGACGCTCGAATTCGCGCCGTTTCCTTGATGGACCCGGTGGACAATGGTGGCGCCGGCGTTGCGGCGCTGGCTTCGGTTGCCGTACCCGTGGCCATTACATGGTCAGAACGCTCCTCTTGCAATGCTTTCGGCAGCGCCGAAACACTGTACGCGGCAGCGCGCGGCACTCGGCGCGGCCTGCGGATTGTCGGCGCCAACCACACCGATCCGCAGGACCCGCCGGGCGTGCTGGGGAGCGTTACATGCGGCGGCGCTTATGCGCCGCGACAGGCGCTATATCGCCGATATATGGCGGGATGGTTCGAATATTTCCTGCGCGGCGACGAATCGTATGCGCCGTGGGTATTTCGGTTTGCAGACGGCCAGGTCGCGGAGGACATCGCCACGATCAAGATCACCGCCTATCACGCCGTGGCGCCGGTGCGCTTTGCGAGCGTCGCGGATGGCGAGCCTGCTTTTCTCGCCCAAGCGCCTACTGGCCAGATCTTCTCAACTGAAATTTCAACAAATGCAACCGATTGGATTCCGCTGGCCGCCGGCGGCAAAGCCGGCTGGATCACGAACCTTCCCGCCGCCCCCGTCCTCTGGCTTCGCGCGCGCAGCGTCGACTAAGGAAGGCGGCGCGTGATCTACTTCTCGTGTCGATACCCATTCTATTCGCGACGTCGAACACGATTTTCAATTAGGGCAGCATAGCGCCTGCATGTTTGCGTCGCGGATGGACGGGCTGATGCCCCAATCATGTCCAATGAAACCCACCCCGCCATTTCGGCTGCGCCATTCATCCTCCGCAGCTCTCAGATCGCGCGGCGGGGGTGGGTGTTGGGCCCGGACCCGAACCGCAAGTTTTAAATCGAATAGGTAGTCCTTGAATTAACAGCTCATTGGGGCCACAGATCCTCGAGAAGTGGACCGCTTCCTATCGCCGGTTGACGGCGATGAAAGCTGGAACGCCAGGATAGCTTTTCATCGTCTCCGCTTCGCCACATCATCTCTACGTTGCGAAGGCCGATTGCGGGGGGACCTTATTTTCTTCGAATCAAGCCTATGGCAAACAGCAGCACGATCGCGCCGGCGGTTGCCGTCACGAGCGGGCCGATCCACTTCCCGCCTACTGATATACCCAAAATACCGAATAGCCAGCCGCCCAAGACCGCGCCGATAACGCCGATCACAATGCATCCGATGATGCCAAAACCACCGCCTTTTGTAATAAAGCCGGCCAGCCAGCCGGCAATGGCGCCGATTAGGAGAAATACGAGTAGTTGTTCCACGTTCATTTATGCGCCTTTTGTTTGATATTTACACCCAACAGGAACGCATGTCCCTGTGTGTATAACTTTTTCTATCAGGATGTTCTCATAATAATATTTAGATGTCCATCTCAATAAAGGAATTTAGGGGTCGGTCCTTTATTCTTGATTAAATAGGGTCACACCTTTATTTCGGCAATTATACTCAGCAATGTGCGTATATTACATGATTGCCCTGTAGAGGACTGGCACTTTTACGTCATGAATAAAGGACTGACCCCTTTTCTTTTAGAAGGGCCAGATGAGGGGGGCGAGGGCGACGGCGACGAGGCCGATCAGGAGGTTCATCCAGGTTCCGATCCGAAGGTAGTCGCCGAATTTGTAGCCGCCCGGCCCGAACACCATCAGGTTGGTCTGATAGCCGATCGGAGTCGCAAAGCTCGCGGAAGCGGCAATCATCACGCAGAACACAAAGGGCATCGGACTGACCTCAAGCCGCGCCGCGGTGCCCATTGCGATCGGAAAAATCAACGCGGCCGCTCCGTTGTTGGTGATGACCTCTGTCATCAACGTGGTGGCCATGTAGATCATCGCAAGCGCAACCCACGGACGCTCGGCGGCCGCGCCAAGCAACAGACCGGTCACACCGGCCGCCGCGCCGGTTTTCTCCAGCGCAAGCCCGAGGCCGAGTGCAGCGCCGATCACAAGCAATACGTTCCATTCGACGCTGCGGCGGGCCTGGCCTATGGAACAGCATCCGGTCGCGACCATCAGCAGCGCAGCGGCCATCGCGGCATTGAGCATCGTCAGCACGTTGAACGCGGCGGCGAGCACCATCCCCACCAGGATCAACAGCGCCCACGGGGCCTTTTCAAAGCGCCGCGGAGCCGTGTCCTCCACCGAGCGGATGAGATAAAAATCGCGCGAATCGCGCTGGCGGGGCACAAACCCCGCATGGGCCTCGATGAGCAGCGTGTCCCCAGGCTGAAGCACGATGTCGCCGATTTTGCCGCGGATGCGCTCGCCGTTTCGCGCCGCGGCAATCACCACGGCGTTGTAGTGATTCCGGAACCGCCCCTCGCGAATCGATTTGCCGAGCAATGGGCAGGTGTTCGATACAACGGCCTCCACGAGAATGCGCTGGTGGCGCGGCCCATCCAGCTTGAAGACCTGGTCAGGCGCGGGCTGCAGGCCTTTTTGATTGTAGAGCGAACGAATCGATTCGATGTGGCCGACAAAAACGAGGCGGTCACCCGCTTGCAGCAGCTCGTCCGGCGCAACCGCGGAGAAGACTTCTTCGCCGCGCACGAGTTCGGCGAGATACGCGCCAGGCAGATGCCGGAGACCGGAGGCTTCAATGCTGCGCCCGATTAGCGGGCTGTTCTCGCTGACCTGCACTTCGAGCGTATATTCGCGCGGATTATCAAACACCTCGTCAAGCGTCTTCCGATCCGGCAACAGGCGACGCCCGGCAATCAGGAGATAGGCCATCCCCGCCAGCGCGCAGGGCACGCCGAGCTTGGTCACTTCAAATATCGCCAGTCCGCCGGTGGCGAAGCGGTGCTGGTACAGTCCATCGACGACCAGGTTGGTGCTCGTGCCGATGAGCGTGCACATGCCGCCGAGAATCGACGCATAACTGAGCGGAATCATCAGCTTCGAGGGCGGAACACGGATGCGCCGGCTCCACTCGGTGACGACCGGTATGAACATCGCGACGACAGGCGTATTGTTGAGGAAGGCGCTGAGCACCGCAACCGGCGCCATCAGCCGCGCTTGCGCGCGACGCCAGCCGCTCGGCCGGCCCAGCACGTGCTGCGAGACCCATGACAGGCCGCCGGTTTCCTGCAGTCCGGCCACGACGATGTAGAGCACGCCCACCGTGACCAACCCGCTGGAGCCGAATCCGGCCAGTCCGTCCTTCGCGTCGAGCACGCCCGTCAGCAACAGAACGGCCAAGCCGCCGAGGAATACGAAATCCGCCGGCAAGCGCGTAAAGATCAACAGGCCGAACAGGAACGCTATCAATCCCAACGTTCCCCACGCCGCCACGCTCATTTCCAGTATGGACGAAATACCCACCCCAGATCCTCGATAAGCCGGCAAACTATCAAACGGTATCCGCCGCGTCGAGGCGACGCGGTTATGGCGAGCGGTTCACTCCGCTGCCGCTCGATCGCTCCGCCGGAGGAGCGACAGCATTTTTCTCGCCTTCTTCTAGCTCCGGCGCTCCGCCGACGGAGGGCACAGGAGCAAGACTTCCGCCGACGGAGCGGCGGAACTACAGCGCGGGCAGGCTTGCGGAGCGGCGGGGGGTCTGCCATCTTTGACGATTATGCGTTGGATTCGATTGATCGCTCTATCTGTTCCGCTTCTCGCGGGCGCGGGCGCGGACGGCCGCAGCGTCGCGACAGGCGGTCTGCCGGCGGACGGCTTTGCCGCGATCGTGAACGACCGGGTCATCACGGTCGGCGACGTGATGGAGTTCGTACAGGCGGGCGAGCTCCAGATGCGCGACGAGTTCGCCGGATCGGAACTGGCGCGGCGGCGGCAAGAGGCGTTCAACAACGCGCGCGACCTGTTGATCGAACAAGCGCTGATCGTCGAGGAGTTCAAAAAACTAGGCGGCACGATCCCCGACCGCGTCATCGATGACCGCATCAAGGAGTTCATCTTCGAGCGATTCGACAACGACCGCGCGAAGTTCCTCGCGGCGCTCGCCGAGGACCAGATTACGCTAGATGAATGGCGGGAACGCGTGCGCGAACGCATCATCGTTTCGATCCTGCGCCGCCAGGAGGTCAACGACCGCATCAAGATCACGCCCGCCGCCTTGCGCTCGGCCTACGAGGCGCGCGGCGACGCCTGGCGCGTGCCCGAGCGCGTGCGGCTCCGCCTTATCGCGTTGCGCGTGCCGAAAGACGATCCGGACGCCGCGGAAAACCAACGCCAACTCGCCATCCGCGCACGCGGGCGCATTCTCGCAGGAGAGTCGTTCGCCGACCTCGCGAGCGAAATCTCGCAAGACAGCAAGGCGTCCGCCGGCGGGGATTGGGGTTGGCGCGAGCCGACCGATTTTGCGCCCGCTTTGCGCGCCGCGATCGAAGCGCTACCGCCGGGCCGGGTCAGCGATGTGATCGAAACACCCGACGCGATTTACCTGGCCTACGTCGAGGCGCGCGAAGCCGAGCGCCGCCGCACCTTCGAGGAAGCGCGTCCCGAGATCGAACGCGAGTTGCGGCAGGCCGAAGCGGATCGCCTGTATACGCGTTGGATCGAGCGGCTTCGCCGGAAGTATTTTGTCCAGGTGTTCTGATCGGCATCGTGCATGTCGAATTTGCGTTGGGAACGAGCGTCGTTTTTTAGCGGACTCTTCAACGTCGCGCTGATGAACAAGAGGCTGCGCCAAAGATCATGCGCCACATCCGCATAGGCATTTCGCTCGGCGACCTCAACGGCATCGGGCCGGAGGTGGCGCTGAAAGCGGTCTATCGCAACCGCTGGCCCGCCGGGACGCAGTTCGTGTTCATCGGGCATCCCGATATTCTCGGCGAACAAGCCCGGCGCTTCGGCGTGCCCGCGCCGCCGGTGGCGCCCATCGAGGATTTGCCCCGCCGCCGCGCCGTGTGTTGGGCGCCCGTCCGCATGCGGCTGAAGTGGACGCCCGGCGTACTCGACCCCGAGGCTTCCGCCGCCGCAGGGGAGTGGATTCTCGCGGGCGTCGATGCGTGCCTGCGCGAGCAATTGGATGCGCTGGTCACCGCGCCGATCTCGAAGGAGGGCTTCCACCGGGCGGGCATCGATGTGCCCGGCCACACGGAGCTGCTCGCCGAATGCTGCGGCGTCACGCGCTTCGGCATGATGCTGTTCGGCGGGCCGCTCCGGGTCGTCCTCGCCACGCGGCACCTCCCCTTGCGCAAGGTGCCTGCCGCCGTCACGCCGGCCGCCGTCGAAGAGGCGATCGAGTTGACCGCTGCGGCGCTGCCGTGGCTCGGCGCGCGGCGCGCGCGCATCGCCGTCTGCGGCTTGAATCCGCACGCGGGCGAGGGCGGCGAGCTCGGTTCGGAAGACGACGAGATCATTCGCCCGGTTGTCGAACGCGCGCGCGCCCGCGGGCGGCGCGTCGACGGACCGCTGCCGGGCGACACCGTGTTTCACCAAGCCGCGGCGGGCGCTTACGATGCCGTGGTCGCGATGTACCACGACCAGGGCCTCGCGCCGCTCAAGTTGATCGCGTTCGATTCCGGCGTGAACCTGACGCTCGGCCTGCCGATCGTCCGCACCTCCCCCGACCACGGCACCGCTTTCACGATTGCGGGGCGGAACAAG
>CALGMT010000032.1 GCA_937958885.1 uncultured bacterium
GTTGAATTGCGCGATTCAGGCAGGCTTTGCCCCGATGCGCTTTACACCTGCTCCATTTTCGTGCGCGCAGGCGATGTCAACGACGCGTATCTCGCCAATTTCGATGCCTTTCTCTCCTCGTACACGAACACGCCCGGTCTCATCTGGGTCGGGATTCGGCAAGTGCTGGACATTTGGAGCAATCAATACGGCGCCATCGCCTATTATTTCCCATACGATCTGGCACAGGATCTCGATAGCGACGGCATCAGCGACGGCTGGGAGACCACAAACTACTGCTCGATAACTGTCGGCGGCTCGACGACAGATCTGGATGGCGACAGCTTTTCGGAGCTGGAGGAGTATATAGCCGATACACGGCCCCGAAATCCCACTTCGTATCCCCGACCGCTCACCGCCACGGCGAACAAGCTCCGCATCCCGATCACTTCTCCGGCTCGCGAGTATTTCCTATTGCAAAGCACCAATCTGATAGAGGGCGGATGGTCCGAAGCCATTCATGCGCCGGGAACCGGCAGCGCGTTGGATTTCGACTTTCCCGCGGATTTATCCTTGAATCCCGCCTTCTTTCGCTACGGGGCGCGCATCCCTTGAGCCGTTCGCAGTGCTTGTGAAAATGACTCGCGAAAAATTTCTCTTTACGAAAATCCGGCCCCCAAATGTCTTTCTGCTTTAGGAGGGTGCCACTGAAACATCGCCGTCATGTAGTCGCTTTGTTTCTATCCGCTGTTTGCGCATAACCTTCATTTCAAATTCGACGGCCGGCGTTGTGTGTGCCGGCATCGGCCAGCGAACTCGAACGGAATTACGACGTGCAGGCTGCCACAAATGCCTTTTCGTATCCGATCACCCTGTTCACGAATGTCCCCGCCGCCGGCGCCGTTACCCTCCGCACCAACGCCGCGGCAATGAACGCGACCTTCTACCGCGTCCGCGTGCACTCATAGAAATACCCACCGTCAGGGTTCTTATTTTTGAGGTTCGACGCCAAGGACGGTGACGGTTCCGTCTCCGTTGCCGGTCAGGACGCGAATGCCGACCGGGGTCGGCAAGGGCAGCAGGTCGCGCGGCGCGGCGGCTACGGCAATGCGATGTAAAAGACGCGGTTGATTCGGCTCCGTCAGATCGAGCAACAACACGCGATTCGAGTCCGCGCAGGCGACCCACCCCAAAATGCGCGCGCCCATTCGGCGCATAACAATCGTTTCCGGATAGGGTCGAGCCTTGGGACGTTTGGCGTTCACCATCGGAGGGATATCAATCCGCGATAACAGTTCAGCAACGGGAGCGGCATCCTCGATTCGGACGCGGTGAAAACTTACGCGCTGTGCGCCCTTTTCCGCGACGGCCAGCAACAGGGAACCATCCGGTTCGTTCAGCAGCGAAAGAGAAGACGGCTCGCTTTCGCGCGGCAACGGCATCAGGCCCGCCAGTTGCGGAACGCCAGACCGAAAATCCACCCACACCACCGCGTCATTTCCTCGCAACGCGACCGCAGCGAGTCGCCCACGCGGTTCGATGGCAACGTAATACGGCTCAATGCGGCCGAGCGGTTGGTTCAACAGACGGTCCAGTCCCTCCAGTTCCCGATAGGGAACTTCCTGCAGGCGATTTACTTCCCAGCCTGTCAGCGCTTGCAAGTCGTACAGACCGACGGACCCCGCGCTGCGGCGGCTGCCGACCCCGCTGTTCGCGACCACGGCCCACGCGCCGTCGGGCGTAATCGCCAGATGCGCGGGCGAGAAGCCGGCGAGTTGCGAGCGCAGAAGGCGTCCGGGCGAGCGCTCGCGCATATCGAGCATCAACAGCTCGCCGCGCGAACGCACATCGCGCGGCTGCGAAAGCGCCAATGCCAAGGGCTGTGACGGATGTACCGCCACTGCGGTCGGGCGCCCCGGCATCGGAATCCCGAGCAACGTGTCGGTTGGGGGAAAGGCGTCGATCACCGAGACGACAGAATGTTGCCAGTCCACGCGGTGAAGATGAATCTCACGGTGGCGCGGATCGGTCGCCAGCAGAATATCGGGCCCTGGCGCGAAGGCGACGCGTTCCGCTCCATCCTGCGCGAGCCGCGCATCGGCCAGGCGCTTCATCACCAGGTCCGCACACGCATTCGATGCAATCGCGAGAGAAATCAGCACCATCCAATTTTTGTGACGATGTACACTCATGGGGCTTTCAGCTCAAGAAATAGGGCCGGATGCCGGAGTCATCGAGCTGAAAGTCGGGCCGGCTCTCGGCTGTTTCGAACACCGGCACGCGGAATCGCACATCCACGTCGATACCGGGCTGTTTGCCGCGCACGCGCAGCGTCCATGTGATCGGATATTCAGAGGGCGGCAGCCCGTACGGAATACCGAAGAGAATCGGGATTTGAACCCCATCCCGTTTGGCAGGCAATTTCTTCGGGTCGAGTTTCAGCTCCGCGCTCCACTCCTTCACGCGCGTCGTGCTTTTCCCGCGGCGTACGGTCCGCTCGCACACCAATTCCACGCGGTATTCTTCATACGGCTCGGCGTAATCAGGAAGGGTGACAACACCCGCCAATTTGCCGCCGATCACACCGGGCACGGACGCGAGATGCAGCTCCGCCGCGCCGTAGCGCTTCGCGACGCGCAGCTCGCGAATCGCCCACACCAGCATCCCGATGCCGATCGCCTCGAACAAGAGGATGACAAGCCACGCCATGACGGGGGGCGACCCGCCGCTCGCGATCATACTAATCAGGACGATCGTCGAAATGCCGATCCAGAAGACTGCGAAAACCACAAGACCAACCGCGGTTTTCCGATTATCGGATTTGACGACACCGGAGGCCCAATCCTCCCGCCATTTCCACGGTTCCGCCGGGAATTGACGTTCCAGCTTTCGCGCGCGGCCGCCGCCGAAGATGGAGACAAGTCCGGCGATCAGCACGACCGCGCCGACCAGCGCGAAAACCCCGCCGAAGATGCCGTGAAACAGCAGCATCGAAACTCGCAACTCGGGGAACAGCACAGCGTCAGCGGGATTCGCGGGGTTCACGTACGCTTTGAACGCGCCATCGGCATCCAGCGCCGCCTTCAATGTGGCGTACCGGTCCAGATGCCAAGAACCGATATTGTCGGCGCCTTCGTGAAAGCTGACGCGCTGGCTTTCGTACGACTGGCCGTCTATTTCATAGGAATAGCGCGCGTTGACTTCATAGGTCTGCGTTTGACTATCCTTGATGCGTTCGGAATCCAGTCGAACCTCCAACAACACAGCGTGCACCGTCGGCCATTGCATCGCTTGGGTTGATTTCTGCTGGGCTTTCCAGCCCAGGCGCAAAACGAAGATCCCTCCGCCGGCAAAAGGGATCCCGATGAGGATCATCATCAAACCAGCCACGACGCGGCTTGCCCGTGTTATCCGAACTTGCATATACTTTTATTTTTCTTTGATTGACCTCGTTCCCAGTCTATCGCCGCACGCATCGCGCTGAAAGAAAGAACGGCACGGCGCTTTGCATCCCGCAAGCCGAACGCTCGGCAAGGATGGCGAACGGTGTGCGCGCACTTGTAGGTGTCCACCGTCATGTTGGTATGGTCGTGGCACAGCATGCGCTTTTTCTCTTTTTACGCTATGGTTGACGCATGTCGCGCAACGGGTATCTGTGGATCGAGCTGGGTGCGCTCTTTGTACTCTGGCCGGGCTTGGCCCTCTGGCTGGAGGGCGTTTCCAAGTTTCTCGTCTTCGCCGCGCCGCTGAGTTATGCGGCGATTGTTTGCGTCCGCGCAAAACCCGCGCGACCTGCGCCCATGTGGGCCTGGCGCGTGCCGGCGATGCGTCTTTTGCTCGCGCTGCCCTTGTTGATCCTGACCACCCGCTGGCTCGCGCCCGAATACTGGCTGGCCTTCCCGCGCGAGCGACCGGGGCTGTGGGCGCTGGTGATGGTGTTGTATCCGTTTCTCTCCGCGCTGCCGCAGGAGTTTCTCTATCGCCGCTTCTTTTTCTGGCGCTACGCGCCGCTGCTCGGCGAGGGCGCGCTGCGAGTCGGCGTCAACGCGCTGCTGTTCGGTTGGCTGCACGCCATGTACGACAACGCGCCGGCGCTGATCCTGAGCACGATCGGCGGCCTCTTCTTCGCGGGCACCTACGCGCACACGCGGAACCTCGCGCTGGTGTGGATCGAACACGCGCTCTACGGCCAGCTCCTGTTCACCCTCGGCCTCGGCCGCTTCTTCTACGAAGGGCCAACGTAGAACACGGGCATTCCTTTACGGGCTGTTGCTGAAATAAACTCCAATAGCATCCGTTCTTCCGGCCACTTTCTTCGACGTCGATAAGACCCTTCTTTCTACGCGGCGGGATAAATTCCTAACACCACCCGAATCTATCGCTTGCGAAGTGCGCTCATGTTTCTTCCATGCACGAGAAAGATGTTCTATCACGACGCCAATTTCTCCGCTACATCGGCGCCGGCGCACTCGCCCTGACCGCGCCGCCCGGACTCGGCCCGCTGCTGCGCACGCGCGCCGCTCCGCCCTCCTCCTTGTGGGACGCATGGGTGGATGTCCCCTACCCGGTCCCCTTGCCCGGCGACCCCGGCGCGCCGGCGGATGATGCGTTGCGCCTTGCCCGCTTCTCCGTCGAAGACGATCTGAAGCTGCCGAACGGATTCCGCTACGACGTAGTCGCCGCGTGGGGCGACCGGTTCGGTCCCGCGGACGATCCATCGCGTCAAGTCGTCTTCGGCTACAACGCCGACTACGTTGCCCTGTTCCCGACCGAGACGGAAGATGAGTTTCATCTCTTCGTCAGCCACGAATACATTTCCGCCACGCCCTGGCTGCAGGGCTATCCGGACGTGTACGGCACCTCGCTGCACGAGAACGGTCGCGCAGGCGACCTCGTGCTCGCCAACGGCGCAATCGACCTCGCAGAGGCGCCGCCCGGCCGACTCGAAACCGTCCGCGCCGTGCGGCGCATCTGCAAAGCCGCCATGGCCGATCTCGGCGTCACCATCCTGCGCGTTCGGCGCGACGCGGAGCGCGGGTTCGTCGTCGTGCGCGACGCGGCGGATCATCGCCGCATTCATGGATTCGGCCGCGTCAATGCGGCGCAGGGCGCGCCCATGGCGCTCACCGGTCCCGCAAGCGCGATGAATATTTCAATTGTCGGCACGTTCGCAAATTGTTCCGGAGGCCAAACACCGTGGGGCACGGCGCTGAGCTGCGAGGAAAACGTTCAAGATCAAGTGGCTGAAGCTGTCACGCCGTCCGGGCGCACGCTGCCGGGTTCAGAACCGATTTTCTGCGGAGATAAATCCGCCTGCGCGGCAAATCTGCCGTTCGAATTTGTCGGCCTCGGATCCGGCCTCTCGCCCGTCCCCGACGCGCGCGGATTCGGCTGGGTCTGCGAGATCGATCCGAAAACCGGCGCGATGTGGAAACATTCCGCGCTCGGCCGGTTCCGCCATGAAAATGTCGCGTTGCGTGTTGAGGCGGGCAAGCCGCTCGCGGCGTACATGGGCGATGATCGCCGCGGCGGGCATATCTGGAAATACGTCAGCGCGGATCCGGTCCGAGATCCGCGCGACCCCGCGAGTCGCGCACTGTTCGAACGCGGCACGCTGTACGTCGCGCAATTCAACACCGACTTTACGGGCCGCTGGATTCCGCTGACGCCCGAAACGCCAATCGCGCCCGTCGATCCGGGGGTATGCGCGGATGGCGTAGTCTCTCTCCCGCGGCGGCCGGAGGGCGGCGCGGTGCGCGTCGGAAAGGACCTTTCGTCAAGCGAGTGGTTCGAGCAGATTGCGCGCTACACCGGACTGCCGATCGAGCACGTCGCACTCGGCGATCTTGTCGCCGCGGGTGCGCCCGCGCAGGCGGTCGTGCTGCTCGACGCGTTTCTCATGGCCAACGCCGTCGGCGGCACGCCGTGCGCGCGGCCCGAGGACCTGGAAGTGCATCCGTTCGACAGCAGCGTTTACATCGCCTTCACCGACTCGACCGGCGATGACGAAGGCTCGCCCGACTCTCGTATTTTCCCGGACTCGAAGCGGACCAACTCGCGCCAGTACGGCGCGATCTTTCGCCTCCTGGAGGCGGACAACGACCCCGCTGCCGGATCGTTCACATGGGGCAAGTTCGTCAGCGCCGGCGAATGCGCGGAAGGCGGCGGCGGGTTCGCGTGCGCCGACAACCTGGCCTTCAGCCCCGAAGGCGATCTGTGGATGGTGACCGACATCACCACCAGCGCGCAGAATTTCCCCGTGAACCGGGACGAATCGAGCGCGCCGGGCTCCCGCAAATTCCCGGGCGTCTTCGGCAACAACGCGATGTTCATGATCCCCACCGCGGGTCCCCGCGCCGGACAGCCGCGCTGTTTTGCCACCGGGCCGATGGACTGCGAACTCACCGGTCCCTGTTTCACTCCATACGGCGACATGCTGCTCGCGGTCCAGCATCCCGGCGAAGCCGGCGGCACGCGCGGTGCGCCGAACGTCCAACAGCCGCTCGAAATCCGAGACCGCGAGGTTCACATCATGGGGCGCGACGGCCGCGTGTTCGTGCAAAAGCGCACCGTGCCGATCGGCAGCAACTTCCCGGCTAACAAACTCGGCGCCGTTCCGAAGCCGTGCGTCGTGTGCATCCGGCCGGCGTGAAAGTTCCATGCTCTGTAAAAACTTTTTTTAAAACTTCCATGCTCTGTAAATTACAGCGCATGGAAAAACGGGCGCTTTAGTGCGACGTGTCGCCGCCATGGCAGCGCCTTTCGCGCGTGAGCCAGTAACCGGCGGCGAGTGCGATGACGAGCAACGCGATCCCGATTAGCGTCAGCGGAGCGAGAGTCTTGTCTCCGCGCGCGGCGGCACGGCGGGAATTCGCGATGAATCGCTCATGCGGACACCCATACTCAAACTTCGCCGGGCATCCAATCGGATTTGGCACGCTTGATTTCATGCGGCGGCGTTTATATGAATTGTGTGAGGAGGGTGTTGACATGAAGAGATGGGCGATGCTTGCGCTGGGGGCGGTCATGTGCTGCGATCAGGCGCGCGCGGCGGATTTTCTCGTGACGCAACTGGCCAACAGCGGCACGGGCAGCTTGCGGCAGGCCATTCTCACGGCCAATACCTCGCCGGCGGCGCCGCATCGGATCACCTTCAATGTCCCCTCTCCTTTTCGAATTGTGCTGACGAATGCGCTGCCGGCGATCACGAATGTGGTGCTGATCGACGGCGTGACGCAGCCCGGCTACACGGGCGCGCCGATCGTGCACCTCACGGCGACGAACGACAGCGTCGTCAACGGCCTCGTGTTCCGCAGCCCAGGCGGCGGGGTGCAGGCGCTGCAGATTTCCGGATTCAGCAATTCGTCCGCGATCGTCTTGCAGCGATTCAGCAACCGGGTCAGCGCCTGCCGGATCGAGTCGAACTTCAACGGCGTGTTGATTCAATCGAACGGCTTCGGAACCGTGATTGGCGGAACGGCGGCGTCGAATCGGAACTGGATCGTGCGCAACGAACATGCGGGGGTTTTCGTGGGCGGCACCGGCGAGCAGCGCCGCGTGATCGGCAACAGCATCGAATCGAATACGTTTTATGGCGTTTATATCGTGGGCCCATTCGTCACGCTCGGCGACGCCACCCCCGCCCAACGGAACGTGATCAGTCGAAACGGGACCGGCGTTTATCTGGAATGGACCAATGCGCGCAACTGCGAGATCGTCAATAATTTCATCGGCCTCGACGCGACGGGCACGAATGCCGCGGGCAACACGCGCGGTATCGTGCTGTGGGAGGCGCCGCTGAACAGCATCAAGGACGGCAACTACATCAGCGGGAATAATCAGGAGGGCATCCGGATCGAGGGGATTCGCGCCACGAACAATGTCGTGGAGGGAAATATTATCGGCCTGGGCACCAACCAGCAGCCGATCGGTAATGCCTTCCTGTTTGCCGATAAGCCGGCAATCCTCCTGACGAATGCGCCGAACAACCAATTCTTTGCGAACGTCATTTCCGGCAATCGTCAGGACGGCGTGTTGTTGTCAGGCGTCGATACGCGAAAGAATTTGATTATTGGAAATTACATCGGCTTGAGCGCGTCCGGGACCACTCCGATCAGCAACGGGATGCACGGTGTTCACGTCGCCCTCGGCGCAGTCAGCAATGTGATCGGAAGCAGCAGTTTCTTCCCGCTTTTTCGAAATGTGATCGGTCGGCACGGCGGGAGCGGGATTCATCTCGCGTCGGGCGCGCGCGGCACATTTATCGGCCACAACTATATCGGCACGGATGTCAGCGGGAAAATTCCGATGGGCAGCGTCGCGGGGATAACCGTGTCGAACGCGATCGAGACCGTGATCGTCAGCAATTTGATTTCAGGAAATATCAACGGCATCGCGCTAAACGGGGTGTCGAACCGCGACACGCGCATCGATTTTAACCTGATCGGGACGGATGTGGCAGGAACCGGCATGGTGAACAACACGGCCAACGGCATTCATATTCTGGCGGGATCGAACATCACGATCGGCACACGCGGTCGCAACGTCATTTCCGGCAATCAGCAAAACGGCGTCAAGATCGAGGGTTCCGCGCGCGACATCTATGTGGGGAACAACTACATCGGGGTCGGGACGAATGGCCTGACGCGCATCCGCAACAACAGCAGCGGGGTGTTGATGCTATCTAACGCGCAGGACGTCGCGATTACCAACAATGTGATTTCGGGCAATAATTGGTGGGGCATCCATGCCCTGGGTCCGGGCGTGTCGAATATTTGGATTTCGAAAAATATTATTGGGGCAGGGGCGGACGCATCAACCGTCGTGTCCAATATGCTGGACGGCATTTACATGGCATACGCGGGCCACGTGACCATCGGGGGAACGAATTTTTCGGATCGAAATGTCATTTCCGGCAACAACCGGCACGGCATCTGGGTGGAATTCATTACGAACGGGCCGGTCGTCATTGCGGGCAACAGCATCGGGCTCAACGGCACGGCGGTCTGGCTGGTCACGAATCGCGATAACGGGGTGTTTGCGCAATATTCGGAAAACATACAGGTCGGCGGACCGACGCCCGCCTGGCGCAATTTCATATCCGGAAACAGCAACGGCGTCGTCTTCTCGCTCACGCGGAACAGCAGCATTTCGCACAACTACATCGGGTTTAATGCAGCCGCGAACAACGCGCTGGGAAATCGCGCGGCAGGCATTTTCCTGACCGGCGGCTCGACGCGCACGAATGAGATCAACAACAATGTGATCGTCGGCAGCGCCGGGCCCGGCATACGCATCGAGCCGGATGTGCGGGAGGCGGACATCCGCGCGAACCGGATCGGCGTCGGTCTGATCAACACGCAGGCGTTCCCGAATGCCGGACCGGGGATTTTTGTCAGAGGATCGGCGAACATTCGCTACGGCGGCACAAACGTCGCCGACGGCAATCGAATTGCGTACAACAGCGGGCCGGGCATCGCCATCACGAGCGTGCTCTTCGGAGTCCGCTTGAACCATGAAATACTGGGCAACGTGATCTATGGGAATGCCGGAATCCCCATCGACTTGAATGCCGACGGCGTGACGACCAATGATCCGGTTCCGGATCTGGATGTCGGATATGCCAATAATTTCCCGAATTTTCCGGTCTTGAAGGCGGCTGCGCGCGGAAGCACGGTGGTCTATGGCGAACTGAAAAGCACGCCGCTCCGGAATTATCGGCTCGAGTTTTTCGGCTCCGACCCGACCAATGGGATGATCTTTCTCGGCGCGACGAACCTGGCATTGGATGCTACCGGCACGGGCGTGTTCAAGTATGTCTTCGCGCCCAATCTGGCCACCGGCGCGGTAGTGGTGGCGACGGCGACAACGACAAACGAGGGCACATCGGAATTCAGCGCGGCCGTCACCTTGAGCGAGAACGTGGACAGCGACGGCGACGGCATGCCGAATTGGTGGGAAACGCTGCACGGACTCAATCCGGCGGTATCGAATGCGCCGACGGCCGACGCGGACGGCGACGGCATACCGGATGTGCAGGAATGGATTGCCGATACCACGCCGAACGATCCCGCGTCGTTTCCGCGAATCGCCCAAATAGCCCGCGCATCCGACTGGATCGTCGCGGTGGAGTCTTCCAGCCTGCGCCGATACGGATTGGAGGCGGCGGCCTCACCGACCGCGGCGGTGTGGACCGTGGTGGCGACGAATCGGCCCGGTGTGGACGGCCTGTTGTCGATCACGAACGCCGCGGCGGACACGACACGCGTCTATCGCGCAACGGTCCGGCTGCCGACGCCGTAAACGGCGCGCGCGTCAGATGGCGGCTTTGAGCGCTTCGGCTTTGTCCGTGCGCTCCCACGTGAAGGTGTCGAGGTCTTCCGTCCGACCGAAGTGGCCGTATGCGGAGGTCGCCTCGTAGATGGGCCGCAACAAGTTGAGCTGCTCGATGATCTGAGCCGGTTTGAGCCCGAAGACCTGGCGAACGGCCTTTTCGATGCGGGCTTCGTCCACCTTGCCGGTGCCGAAGGTATCGACCAGGACGGAGACCGGCTCCGGATAGCCGATCGCGTAGGCGAGTTGGACTTCCGCCCGGCGCGCGAGGCCGGCGGCGACGATATTTTTCGCGACGTAGCGCGCCATGTAGGCGGCGCTGCGGTCCACCTTGGACGGATCCTTGCCGGAGAACGCGCCGCCGCCGTGGCGGCCCATGCCGCCGTAGGTGTCCACGATGATCTTGCGGCCGGTCAGCCCGCAATCGCCTTGAGGCCCGCCGACAACGAAGCGGCCGGTGGGGTTGACGTAGAATTCGGTGCGCTTGGTGATGAGGTGCTTGGGGACCACGGTCTTGATGAGCGTCTCGATGATCGCCTCGCGCAGTTGCTTGTGGCTGATGTCGGGGCTGTGCTGGGTGGAAATCACGACGTTGTCCACGCGCACGGGACGGTTGTTTTCATAGACCACGCTGACCTGCGATTTGCCGTCGGGGCGCACGAACGGGAGCTTGCCGTTGCGGCGCATTTTCGCGAGGCCCGCGGTGAGTTTGTGCGCGAGCGTGATGGGCATCGGCATCAATTCCTTCGTCTCGTCGCATGCGTAGCCGAACATCATGCCCTGGTCGCCGGCGCCCTGCTCGGCGGTGGCTTTGCCCTTGGCTTTCTTCGCGTCCACGCCCTGGGCGATGTCGGGCGATTGTTTGTCGAGCGCGACCAGGACGGCGCAGATATTGCCGTCGAATCCGATATCGGAGTGGTTGAAGCCGATGCGGCAGACCTTCTCGCGGGCGACTTTCGCGTAGTCCACGATGGCGTTGGTCGTGATTTCGCCGGCAACCACGATCATGCCGGTCTTGGCGAGGGTCTCGCACGCCACGCGGGATTTCGGGTCCTGGGCGAGGAGCGCGTCGAGAATCGCGTCGGACACGCCGTCGCACAATTTATCGGGGTGGCCTTCGGTGACGGACTCGGACGTGAAGACGAAATCGCGCACGGACATAAGCAGCTCCTTGTTTGAGTAGCGCGTGAACGTAGCGAATCAGGCGAGAAGATCAAGGATTTCCGGCGCCACCTGGCCGACCAGGGCGCGGCACTGTTCATTGATTTCGAAGGCCGATTCGCGCTCCAGGACGAGTTGTGCGAGTTCTTCGGCCTGCGAGAAGCGCAGCCGCCGCACCACATCCTTGACCAGCGGTATCGCCGGCGCGCTGACGCTCAGCTCGTCGACCCCCAGCCCGATCAGCAGCGGGACCATCAGCGGGTTCGCCGCCATCTCGCCGCAGACGCCGGTCCAGATGCCGTGCTGGTGCCCGACATCGATGGTGTTTTTGATAAGGCGGATGATCGCGGGGTGCGTCGGCTGATACAGATAAGCGATCCGCTCGTTCACCCGGTCCACCGCGAGGGTGTATTGGACGAGGTCGTTGGTGCCGAGGCTGAAGAAATCCACATGCGGGGCGATCAGGTGCGCGGTGAGCGCAGCGGAGGGGACTTCGATCATGACGCCCACATCGAGATCGGGATCGAAGGGGATCCCCTTCGCACGCAGCTCGTCCATGCATTCGTCGAGCAGGAGGTTGGCTTTGAGCACTTCGTCCAGGCTGCTGATCATGGGATACATGATCTTCACGTTGCCCCGCGCGCTGGCGCGCAGGATCGCGCGCAGCTGGGTTTTGAAAATCTCCGGCTGCGCGAGGCAGAACCGGATCGCGCGCCAGCCCATGAAGGGGTTCATCTCCTGCGGCATCTTGACCGTGGAGAGGAATTTGTCGCCGCCGAGATCGAGGGTGCGAATCACCGCGTGCTCGGGGGCGATCCGGCGCGCGAGGTCCTCGTAAATCGCGGCCTGTTCGTCTTCGTTGGGGAGGTGTTTTTGGGAGAGATAGAGGTACTCCGTGCGAAAAAGGCCGACGCCGGATGCGCCGCTCGCGAGCACGGTATCCACGTCGCCCGGCAACTCGATGTTCGCGGAGAGTACGATGTGGTAGCCGTCGATCGTTTCCGCGGGCTCGTCGCGCAAGCGGTCGAGCGACGATTGCAGCGTTTTTCGCGCCTCTTCGACCTTGCCGTAGCGCTCGAGGTCCTCGCGCGTCGGATGGATGATGAAGACGCCTTTGTTGCCGTCGATGAGGACCGTGTCGCCGCGCGAGACGCGCACGCTCACGTCATGGAGGCCGACGATGGCCGGCACGTTGAGCGCGCGGGCCATGATGGCGGTATGCGAGGTGGGGCTGCCGAGGTCCGTCGCAAAACCGAGGACTTTCTGCTTGTTGAGCGTGGCCGCCTCCGACGGGGCGAGGTCGTTCGCGACCAGGATGCAGGGGGTGTCGAGGTTCGCGAGCGAGCTGGATGCCGCGCCGGAGAGGTTCCGGAGAATGCGGCGGCTGACATCGCGGATATCCGCCGCGCGCTCGCGCAGATAATCATCCTCCACCCGCAGGAGGGCCTGCGCGTAGCGGTCGGTGACGAGGCGCAGAACCGTCTCGACATTTTTCTTTTGGACCGACAGCCCGCGGATGACCTCCTCCACGAGCGAGCGATCGTCGACCACGAGCAGGTGGGCGTCGAAGATGCTGGCGCTCTGCTGGCCGATCGCGGCGCCGACCTGGCGCTGGATGTCGTGAAGCTGGCGGCGGGTTTCGATCAGCGCCTCCTCGAAGCGCGCGATTTCGCGCGCGACTTCGTCATCGGCGATGGCGCGCTCGACGAAGCGATCCTCCTCGGTGGTCATCAGGAAGACCGGTCCCGTGGCGACGCCCGGCGAGACGCCGATGCCCTGCAGTTCCACCCGTTTATGGGACGTTTCTTCCACCGTCAGTCCTCGTAGAATTTTTTAGCGATCAACTCGCCGATCGCGTCGAGCGCCTCGCCGGCGTCGGGACCCTCCGCCTTGATTTTGAGGACGGCGCCCTGATAGCCCTCCAGCGTGAGCAATCCCATGATGCTCTTGCCCGATGCGGTCATGCCTTCGCGCTCGACCGTGACCTCGCTCTGGAAGCGGCTGACGGTCTTCACGAACAGCGCCGCCGGACGCGCGTGGATGCCGTATTTGTTTAGGATCGTGAATTCGCGCGTCAAGGCGCCGGTCGGGGCGGAGTCCTGGCGGGGCGCGCTCACGAGTGGGCCCTCCGCTCGGTCATCGCGTGGATGAGTTTTTCGTCCAGCTCCTTGGCGGCGTCGTGACCGAGGTTCTTGAGCTTTTGGTTCAGCGCGGCGACTTCGACCACGTGCGCCAGGTCGCGCCCCGCGGCGACCGGCAGCGTGATGATTGGCACCTGCACGCCCATCACATCGCGGTAGCGCGGTGTGAGCCCGGATCGATCGTTTTCCATTTCGGGGGTCGGCCGCTGCAGGCGCACGATCAGATCGAGCGACGTCTCGCGCCGCATCGATGCGACGCCGAACAAGCTGGGGACGTGGATGATGCCGAGGCCGCGGATTTCCATGTGATAGCGGGTGATATCCACCGCGGACGCCATGATGACGTTTTCGCTGGTTCGGCGCAGGACGGTGATGTCGTCAGCGACAAGGCTGTGGCCCCGCTCGATCAGCGTCAGCGCGGTTTCGCTCTTGCCGATGCCCGGTTCGCCCTCGATCAGAACGCCGATGCCCATGATGTCCACTGTTGTGCCGTGCACCCGCGAGATCGGCGCAGTGAGGTGCGAAATCAACACAGTGGCCTCGTTGATGAAGCGGCCGGTGATCATGGGCGAACGCAGGACCGGGATGCGAAATTTTGAGGAGAGCGTCCTCATCTCTGCCGTCGCGCGGCGGTTGCGGGTGATGACCACGCCGGGGATACGGCGGCGGAACATCTCGCCGAGCCGTTGCATCTGGATCTCCGGCGAAAGGCTTTTCAGATAGGAATATTCGGCCAAGCCGAGCACCTGAAGGCGGCGCAAGGCGAAATACTGGAAATGGCCGGCCAGCGCGAGACCGGGCCGGTTCAACGCCTCCTCGCCGATCGGCTGGTCGAGGAAGTCCGCGCCGGTCTCGACCGCGAGCGAAAGGCTCTCGCGGCCCGCCTCGAAGAATTGTCTGACCGTAATCGGCATTTGTTTGAACGCAACGCGCGCCCTCAACTCACATGCTGAACCGCGGCCCCAGGTAGAGCTGGCGGCTCACCTCGTCATTGATCAAAAACTCGCTCGTGCCCTCGCGCAGGACCTTGCCTTCGCAGATCAAGTAGGCGCGGTCCACCACCGCGAGCGTCTCTCGGACGTTGTGGTCGGTGATGAGGATGCCGAGACCGCGTTCCTTGAGTTCGATGATGATCTGCTGCACATCGTACACAGCCAGCGGGTCCACCCCGCTGAACGGCTCGTCGAGCAGGATCAGCGACGGGTTCGTGACCAGCGCGCGGGTGATTTCGAGTCGACGCCGCTCGCCGCCGCTCAAGGTGTAGGCCTTTTGCCTGGCGAGGTGGCTGATCTTTAACTCTTCGAGCAACGCGTTCAGCCGCATCCGGCGCTCGCGTTTTGCGAGCGGAAGCGTTTCGAGGATGGCCATGACATTCTCTTCGACCGTGAGCCGCCGAAAAATCGACGGCTCCTGCGAGAGATATCCCATTCCCATGCGCGCGCGCCGATACATCGGCTCCTCGGTCACATCGTGTCCGTCGAAAAACACGCGGCCGCCGTTCGGTTTCACCAGTCCGACGGTCATGTAGAAACTGGTGGTCTTGCCCGCGCCGTTCGGGCCGAGCAGGCCGACAATCTCGCCCTTGCGCACGTCGATGCTGACGCCGTTGACGACGTTGCGCCCGCCGTACGTCTTGACGAGGTCTTCAGTCTTGACCAGGACGCTACCGGCCACGAATCGCCTCCCCTTTGAGACCGGACCGATCCTCGCCCGGCTCGGATTGCAGGATCAGCCGCGCGCGCGGTTCGACGATCATCCGATTCTGATCGCGCCAGAAGGTGATCTTGTCGCCGGTCAGGATGTCCTTTCCGCGGGTGACTTGGGGCTTGCCGGTGAGGATGATCACGCCCTGGATCAGATTGTAGATCGCCAACTCCGAGCGCGACTCCTTGTCCTGCTGGATGATGTGGACCCGGCCCTCCGCCTTGATCTCCTGCGCCTTGTTGTCCGCGCCGAAGCGAACGGTCATGCGGTCCGCGTAGAGGCGCATCTCGGGATCGACGACGACCACGTTCTTTTCGAAAAGCGCGAATTGCTTCTGGTAGTCGAAGGTCAGCCGGTCGGAGGTGATGACGGTGAGATTGTCCTCATCCGCCGCCGGTCCCTGCGCGGAAACCGCGCCCGCACAGCAAACGGCTGCGGCGAGGCCCGCCGCGAGGGCAAAACGTAGGTTCATGGTTTGGACTCCGTGTTCAAGCCGCGCTTAATGTCCTTCAGGACCACTTTTGCGTTGCGGTAGATTTCGAGGCGCTCAGATGCGCCGATCCACTGAAAACCCTCGCCCGTCACGATCATGTTGTCGCGGGCGATGCGCACGGGCGCATCCGACGTCGCGACGCCGGTCGTGCGGTTGTAGACGCAGCGGGGCGACGTGATGCGCATATCCACCGGCCGATTGGTCGCCGTCTGGCCTTCCGCCGCGTAAAACTCCATACGCAGCTCGACGATATCGACCGCGCCGTCGGCGAGGATGCGCGCGCTGTCGCCGAAGACCTGCGAGGTCATGCGGCCCTCGCGGTCGTAGGACGGCACGCGGAAGCCGGTCACGGTCTGCGCCTCGCCGCCGGGCTGCGCCGACGCGCGCGCGAGCGCCCACACGGCCGCCAAGGCGAGCGAAGCGCACATGGCCGTCCGACCGCTCATCCCTCGCCCTCCGCGTATCGGTTCACGATGGCATCCCATTTGCCTTTGGCTTTCAAAATATACTCGATTGTCTCGCGCGCCGCGCCCGCGCCGCCCGGTCGCGTCGAGACCCACGCCGCGCGCGCGCGCACTTCCGCAACGGCATCTGCGACGGCGACCGGGAACCCCGCCTCACGCATCGCGGGCAAGTCGATCAAGTCGTCTCCGACATAGCATACTTCCTCGGGTTTGACACGCAGGACCGCGCACAGTTCGATCAACGCGGCGCCCTTTTGAGCGACGCCCTCCCGCAACGCATCCACCTTCAGGTCCGCCGCGCGCCGCCGAAGGGCCTCGCCGGTTCGGCCGCTCAATAGCGCCAACCGCAGTCCGGCCTGCCGCGCGAACACGAATCCGAGTCCGTCGCGCACATCGAACGCCTTGAGGCGGTCGCCGTCCGGTCCATACACGAGGTCGCCGCGCGTCAATACGCCGTCCACATCGAAGACGATCGCTTCCGTGCGCGCGGCGCGGGCTTCAGCCGACCAGTCCATGAAGGCTCCTCAAGGTGCGCCAAAGGCCGCGCAGCCGGTTGAACGCAAGCGCGTTGTCTTTGTCCGAAAGCGCCTTTGCGGGATTGACGTGGGTCTCCATGAACACGGCATCCACGCCCGCCGCAACCGCCGCGCGTGCGAGCACGGGGACCATTGCCGCGTCGCCCGATGTGTACGTGCCGCCGCCGCCGGGTTTTTGCACGCTGTGCGTTGCGTCGAACACGACGGGATACCCCAGCGCGCGCATCGTCGGCAGACTGCGCATATCCACCACGAGATTGTGGTAGCCGAAGCTGCTGCCGCGTTCGGTGAGCAGGATGCGGCGGTTCCCGGTGCTCTCGATTTTGGCGACCACATTCGCCATGTCGTCCGGCGCGAGAAACTGGCCCTTCTTCACGTTCACCGCTCGCCCGCTCGCGCCGCACGCGAGCAGCAGGTCCGTCTGACGGCAAAGAAATGCTGGAATTTGAAGGATATCCGCCACTGCCGCCGCAGCCTCGACCTGATCGACGCTGTGGACATCCGTGAGGAGAGGCAATCCGGTCTCCGCCTTCGCCTCCGCGAGAATCGCCAGCCCCTCCTGCGCGCCGGGCCCGCGATACGAGCGGATCGAGGAGCGATTCGCCTTGTCGAAAGACGCCTTGAAAATCAGCGGGATTCGCTCCTCCTTCGCGAGCGCCGCGAGGCGGCGCGCCAGGTTGAGGCAGCCGCGCCGGCTCTCCACGATGCACGGCCCGGCGATGAGCGCCAGCGGGGCGCCCCCGCCGATGCGCACGGAACCGATTTGGATGGATGCGGTTTTCGGCATAGACGCGCCGTGATACCAAACCCCCCTTTCCAATCCAATCTCAATTCCACCGTCGGTCCCCCATCCGGTCCGCGTTGCGGGCGTTCGCCGGCGCTTCCGCCGGGGAAGCGGTCTGCTTGGAAAACCGGGGAACGTCTTTCGCGCTTCGGGTTGACCGGCGCGGATATCCCGCCTAGGCTAGTGGATTCTAGGAATGGGAGTTTCTCATGGCTGAAGTCGCATTGGAACAAGCGCCGCGAAAGGCGCGCGAGCATTTCGAAAAGGGGATGGCCTCTTTAGAGCGGGGCAACTTCGATTACGCGATGGACATGTTCCTGCTCGCGCTGGAAGCTTGCCCCGGTCTGTTAAGAGCCCGCAAGTTTCTGCGCGCGGCGGCGGTGTCGAAAGCCAAGTCCCATAAATCCAACGCCTTTACGCGCGCGATGGGCACGCTGGGCGGGTCGGGCCTGCTGTTGAAAATCCAGTCCACCATGAAGAGCAAGCCCGAGCGGGCGCTCCGCGATGCGGAGGACCTGCTGCGCAAGGATCCGCTCAATCCCACCTTTGTGAACATCGCCAGCCAGGCCGCCGTGGCCGCGGGCTATCCGGAGGTCGCCGTGCTGAACCTCGAAGTCGCGCGAGAGCACGGCGCGACCGATGCCAAAACCGTCGAGTGGCTGGCCGAACTTTATACGCAAGTCAACCGGATGCACGACGCGCGGTTGATGTACGAGGAGCTGGTGCGCCTCAGACCGAACGACCCGAAGGCGGTCAAAAAACTCAAAGACGCAACCGCGCTCGACACCATGCAGCGCGGCGGCTGGAATGAGGCCCAATCCTACCGCGACGTGATGAAGGATCAAAAGCAGGCCGCCCTGCTGGAGCAGCAATCGAAGGCCGTGAAGACCGCGCGCGACGTGGACGACCTGATCGAGGAAACCCGCGAGAAGATGGAGCGCGAGCCGCAAAACGTGAACTACAAGCGCGCGATGGCCGAGCTGCTCGCGAAGGCGGAGCGCTTCGACGAGGCGATCGCCGTCCTCGAACTCGCGCAACAAGCCACCGGCGGGGCGGACCCGCAGATCGCGCGACTGATGAGCCAGATTCGGCTCGATCGGATCGACCGCGAAATCGCCGCGTTCACCGCCGCCGGCGACACGGCGGGCGCGGAAGCGAAACGGCAGGAGCGCGCGGCGTTTCTGTTCAAGGACGCCGAGGAACGCGTCACGCGCTATCCGAACGACCTGCAATTCAAATACGAATACGGCGTGCTGCTCTTCGAGCGCGGCATGCTCAACGAGGCGATTCAGCAGTTCCAGCGCGCACAGCAGAACCCGCAGCGCCGCATCCGCTCCCTCTATTACCTCGCGCTCTGCTTCAAGCAGAAGCAGCAATACGACATCGCCGCCGAGCAACTGGAGAAGGCCGCGAGCGAATTGCAAATCCTTGACGACACGAAGAAAGATATCCTCTACGAATTGGGCACGGTGTACGAGGCGCTCGGACGCCCCGAAAAGGCTGTCGCGCTCTACAAAGAGATCTACTCGGTGGACATCGGCTACCGCGACGTCGCCGCGAAGATCGAGCGCAACTACCGGAAAGACGCATGATCCGAATGCGCGCGAGGCGGGCGTTCGCCCTTGCGGCGGCGCTCCTGGCCGTCCTGCTCGGCGCGCACGCCCACGCGCAGCCCGGCGCGCGTCCCCCGCGCGCGGCGGACGACGAGTTCACGGTGATGTCCTACAACCTCTGGCGCTTCAGCTATGAGGACCGCGATCGCAACGGACAGAAGGACAATTTCAAGCCGGAGGACCAGGTCGCCGCAGTTATTGCGGTCATCACGAACGTGCGCCCCGATGTGCTCGCCGTGCAGGAAATCGGGGACGGCGATTCGTTCGACATCCTGCAGCGCCGCTTGCGCGAGGCGGGGCTCGATCTGCCGCATAGCGAATACTTCGTCCTCCCGCATTCGACCGTGGGCCTCGGTCTGCTCTCGCGCTTCCCGATTGTGCAGCGGTTGAACATCACGAACGAAACCTACACGCTCGGCGGCGAGACGATGCCGGTGCAGCGCGGCTTCCTCTGCGTGGATATTCAGGTGAATCCGCGCTACAAGTTCCGGCTGCTCAACGCGCACCTCAAATCGAAGTTGTTCCACCCTGCCGGCCAATCCGAGATGCGGCGCAACGAGGCCCGCCTGTTGAACAAACACGTGCGGCGCATGAGCGACCGCAGCAAGAATCTCAACATGGTCGTCGTCGGCGACCTGAACGACGGCATCACCTCCGCCACGCTGCGCGAGGCGATCGGGCGTCCGCCTCATTTATTCGACGTGCGGCCGCGCGACTATCTCGGCGATTTTTGGACGCACCTCTGGGATTACCAGGAAGTGTACACGCGGATCGACTACATCCTCGTCAACGCGGGGATGCGAAACGAGCTGGTGCCGGAAAAGAGCTATCTGCCCCGCGATCCGAACGCCGCGATCGCATCGGACCACCGTCCGGTCGTCGCCGTGTTCAAGGCCGCCGACCGGTAGCCGGCTGCACCTCGAGCCGGTAGTACCGGGGCCGGTTTCCGGGCACCGCGTCGCGCAGCGTGATCGGGGCGCCGGTGCCGTAGACCAATTCCGCGCCGGGCAGCGGCTGCCATCGCGCGCCCGCGGCGCGGCTGTCCGAAAATAACACCGTGTAGCGCTCGCCGCGCCGCGAATTCCAACTCAACACCGCCTCGTCGGACCCGCGCGACACCATCAGCACCACATCGGAAATGGGTTTATCCACCTCGCGAACGGTTGCGCAGCCGCTTGCGGCGGCGCACGCGATTAGCAACAACGCATTGCGCAACAAGACGCGCACGGTCAAGGGACCGGATCGCCGGCGGCGTCAACGACCGGGACCGGCTCAGGTTCGGGGCCGGGCGCGGGGGCCTTCTGCGGACGAACCGGTCGCGCGCCCGGGGGTCTGAAGCGCGGACGGTCGGGCAGCG
The DNA here is from genome assembly GCA_937958885.1 of uncultured bacterium. GTDB lineage: Bacteria > Verrucomicrobiota > Kiritimatiellia > CAIVKH01 > CAIVKH01 > JAMLJG01. The sequence goes on from CALGMT010000032.1 coordinate 20,565, forward strand.
GGCCGGTCTGGTCGTACCAGCTCGACGCGCGGCGGGGCGCGGCTTCATCCACCAGCGTGAGATTGTAGCGGCGCGAAAACCATTCCCAGTCGGATGAGCGCCATTGGAGGATGTGCCCAAAATCATTGATCAGCGCGCCGGTGTTCATGTCCGTGATCCTGTCGGTGCGCGGCGACCACGCGACGGCCTCCGCAATCACGCGCGGCAGCACATCGTCGCTGCCGACCAGAATGGTCCGGGAAGGCAGGCGCTGAAGGAAATTGACCTCGCGGAAATCCTTGAGGGAGACCGGGACCCACTCGCGCCCATTCCACGCGTGCAACGCGGGGTCCGGCGTCGCCGCCTCTCCCTGGTAAGACACGAGCACAGCGGGCGAGCGGAGCAGCACGTCCTGCGCCACCTGGATCACCGAATAGCGCGCAGGCGCCACGATCAGGGTGAACGCCGAGCCCTCCCGGGCAGAGGCCAGCGAGATGGCGCACACAAGTGCGACGAGTCCAAACGCACGAAGTCGAAACAGGTTCATTGCAATTTCCTTTATGTAGAAACCTTATCACGTTGCGCACGCGGAGTTCAAGCGACGACCGCTTCGCGCCCGCATCCCGCCCGCCATCGGTCAGGGCCGCGCTTGATCGCATTTTTTCCAGCATCCCGATTGCGCGGCAGATCGACTGCGGTATAGTTCGGCATTCACCACAGGAGGATCTCATCATGGCAACCATCACCTTCAAGGGAACCCCCATCCACACGTCGGGCGAGTTGCCCGCCGTCGGTTCGACTTGTCCCGACTTCAAGCTGACCGGCGCCGATCTCGCGGATGTCGGGTTATCGCACTTCGCCGGTAAGAAGAAGATTCTGAACATCGTGCCCAGCCTCGACACCGGCATCTGCCAGATGTCCGCGCGACGCTTCAACGAAGAGGCCGGCAAGCGGCCCGACACCGTGATCGTCAATATTTCCGCCGATCTTCCGTTTGCCCAGAAGCGGTTCTGCGACAGCGAAAAGCTCAGCCACGTCGTGAACCTCTCCACCATGCGCGCGCCGGATTTCGGCACAGCCTTCGGCGTACGCATCGTGGACGGCCCGCTCGCGGGCCTCATGAGCCGCGCGGTCCTGGTGCTCGACCGCGACAACAAGGTGGTGCACGCCGAACAGGTGCCCGAAATCGCGCAGGAACCGGACTACGACCGGGCGCTGGCGGCGCTCGCGTCGGCATAGCACGCCGGGGCGGGATCGGTCCTGCGCTTTCGAATAGACGGCGCGCGCGCAGCCGGTTATCCTTATACACGGTGTACCGCGCAAACGCCAAACAAGATGCCGCCCGCCGGGCGCTGATCGGCCGGGTTGCCGATCAGGCGCCCGCGATGTTGTGGATGACCGACGCGTCGGGCTGTATGGTGTTTTTAAATCAGCGCTGGCTCGAATTTCGAGGCCGCGCGCTCGACGCTGAAATTGGCATTCAGTGGGAGTCGGGCATTCATCCCGACGATCTGGAGTCCTGCCGGCGCGCCCTCGCGCGCGCGCATCGGAATCAGGATGCGTTCACTCAAGAGATGCGGATGCGCCGATGGGACGGCGATTACCGCTGGCTCCTCAACACCGGCGTGCCGCAGTTCGACGAGAACGGTCAGTTCGTCGGCCTCGTCGGGTCCTGCATTGACATCACCGATCGCCGGCGCTGGGAGGAGAGCCTCCGACAGCGCGACCGCTTGTTGCACGCTGTCGCCCAGTCGACGCACCTGATGCTGACGGCATCCGATCTCGACCATTGCATTCCCGATGTGTTGCGAGCGCTGGGCGAGGCGATGGGCATAGATCGGGCCTATATTTTCCGGCTGCTGCAACACCCGCAGACGGGCGCGCCCATCGCGAAGCAGCTATTCGAGTGGTGCGACCCGAACGCCGCGCCCCAGATCGACAACCCCGAACTGAAGAACCTTCAACTCGACTCCGGATTCACGCGCATGCACCGCGTGTTGCTCTCCGGCAAATCGTTCTCGGGACTGGTGAGAGACTTCCCCGAGAGCGAGCGGTCGTTTTTACAAGCCCAGTCGATCCGATCCCTGATGTGGGCGCCGATCCTAGTGCAGAACGGACTGTGGGGCATGCTGGGCTTCGACGACTGCACCCTGGATCGAACGTGGTCCGTGAACGAAGAAGCCCTGATCACCGCCGTCGCCGGCAGCCTCGGCGTGCTGCTCGCGCGACAGGAATCCGAGCAATTGGTCAACGCCCGGGATCGCTTGCTGCGCGGCGTGGCGCAGGCAACGCATGAACTGCTGACCGCTCCGGATCTCGACCAGGCGCTGAATCGCGCGCTGGGTATCCTCGGCGCGGCAGCGTCGGTGGATCGCGTTTATCTCTTCGAAAACATCCGCGACGCTCAGAGCGGAAGCCTGACCCTCGCAGGGCGCGCGCTCTGGCAGCGCGACACCGTCGAACACGTAAACGAGCGCGCCCGCGCCATCGCATACGACGAGCTGCTCCCGCGCTGGTATGACATCTTGTCTGCGGGCCAGCTGATCAGCGGGGTGACGCTGGACTTCATCAAAACCACGCCGCCCAAGGGCGACGAATCCGATTTGCGCAGCATCTTGCTGGTCCCAGTGATGAGCGGCGACCGCTTCTGGGGCATCGCCGGTTTCGACGACGCCAATCTCCAACGCGCGTGGAACAAAAGCGAAGAGGACCTGCTCAAGACCGTCGCCGGTTCGATCGGCGAGGCTATCGCGCGGCGCGGCACGGAGGAAACGCTGCGCGCCCGCGAGGAGCATTACCGCTCGCTGATCGAGAACGTCTCGGACATCATCGCCATCCTCGACGGGCAGGGCGTCATCACCTATCTGAGCCCCGCGGTCGAGCGCGCCCTCGGCTACAAGCCCTCGGAGCTCGCCGGACGCAATGCGGCCTCGCTGTTGCACCCCGACGACGCATTCAACCTCATGCAGGTCCGCAAAGTCATGCTCGCGCAGCCCAGCGCGATCCGCATGGCGGAATTCCGGCTCCGCCACCGCGACGGATCCTGGCGCGAATTCGAAAGCGCGGCCAAGCTGCTCGACACCCGCGACGGGCGCCGCCTTTATGTGCTCAACGCCCGCGATATCACCGAACGCAAGCGCACCGAGGACGCGTTGCGCCGCAGCGAGGAGTTGCTTCGGCACTCGCAGAAGATGGAAGCCGTCGGTCGCCTCGCCGGCGGCGTCGCGCACGACTTCAACAACCTGCTTACGGCAATCAGCGGCTACGCCGAACTGCTTCGGGAGGATGCGCCGGCCGATAGCGAAATGCGCCGCGAAATCGACGAAATCGCGAAAGCCGCAGAACGCGCCCATGCCCTCACACGGCAACTGCTGGCATTCAGCCGCAAACAGGTGCTTGAACCGCGTCTGCTCAACCTGAACACCATCCTGCAGGATCTCACCAAGATGCTGCGCCGCCTCATCGGCGAAGACGTCGAACTGACGACCGAACTTGACCCGGATCCGGGCCTCGTGCGCGTGGACGCCGGCCAGATTGAACAGACGATCATCAATCTCGCCGTCAACGCGCGCGACGCGATGCCCGGCGGCGGGCGCCTGATCCTGCGCACCAGCCGGATCGACTTGTTGCACCGCATCACACGTGACCGGTTTTCCGTAGAACCGGGTTCCTACACCGTGCTCGACGTCATCGACAACGGCAAGGGTATGGACGAGCACGTGCTCCAACACATCTTCGAGCCGTTCTTCACGACGAAAGAGGTCGGCAAGGGCACCGGACTCGGGCTCGCCATGGTGTACGGCATCGTCCAGCAGAGCGGCGGCCACATTCTCGTGAGCTCCGCGCCCGGCCAGGGGTCGACGTTCTCCATCTATCTGCCCCGCATCGAGGGGCGAGAAGCCGCGCCCGACCGCAACGAGCGGCCAATCCCCAAAAAGGGCCATGAAACGATCCTTGTCGCGGAAGACGAGGAAATGCTTCGGCACCTCGCGGAAAAACTGCTGGTTCAACAAGGCTACCGCGTGTTGACCGCCCGCGACGGGCGCGAGGCCCTGCGCATCATCGAAGAGCGCGGCGCCACGATCGATCTGCTGCTCACCGACATTGTGATGCCCTACGTGAGCGGCCCGAGCCTCGCGGAGCAGGCGCGCGATAAATTCCCCAACCTGCGCGTGCTCTACATGTCGGGCTACGCGCAGGACGCCCTCGCCGGCGCGTCGGACGTGCAACCCGGACGGAATTTCATCCAGAAACCCTTCAAGCCGGCCGCGCTTAACGCCCTTGTGCGGGAAGTCCTTGACGCGCGCTGAACGCCGTCGTATCAGCGACGCGTGTTTATGTCCTCGATCCCTGAAGAAATCGCGCGCCGCCGCACCTTCGCCATCATCTCGCACCCCGACGCGGGCAAGACCACACTGACGGAAAAACTGCTGCTCTACGGCGGCGCGCTCCACCTCGCCGGTTCGGTCCGCGCGCGCAAGAACCAGCGCGCGGCGACGTCGGACTGGATGGAACTCGAAAAGGAACGCGGCATTTCCATCACCTCCACCGTCCTGCAGTTCGAATATGCCGGCCACTGCATCAACCTGCTGGACACGCCGGGCCACAAGGACTTCAGCGAGGACACCTACCGCGTGTTGACCGCGGTGGACAGCGTCATCATGGTGATCGACGCCGCCAAAGGCATCGAGGACCGCACGCGGAAGTTGTTCGAAATTTGCCGGCTGCGCCACATCCCGATCTTCACATTCGTCAACAAAATGGACCGCCCGGCTCAGGACGGCCTCGCGCTGCTCGACGAGCTCGAGAAAGTCCTCGGCATCGGCGCGTTCCCGGTCACCTGGCCGCTCGGCAGCGGCCAGGATTTCCGCGGCGTGTATGACCGCCTCGCGCACAAGCTCTTCCTCTTCGAGCGCACGATCGGCGGGGCCTACCGCGCGCCGTTCACCGTGAGCGGGCCGGACGACCCCGGGCTGCGCGAATCGGTGGCCCCCGATCTCTACGACGCGTGGCGGCAGGAGGTCGAAATGCTCGCGGTCGCCGGCGAGCAATTTGATCAAGATGGCGTGCTCGCAGGCGAAATCACGCCGGTCTTCTTCGGCAGCGCGATGACCAACTTCGGCGTGGAGCTGCTGCTGGAATACTTCGTCCGCTACGCCCCTCCGCCCGCGCCGCGGCAATCAAACGGCGCGCCGGTGCCGCCGACGCACCCCGCGTTTTCCGCCTTCGTGTTCAAGGTGCAGGCCAACATGAATCCGCGCCATCGCGACACGATCGCGTTCATCCGCGTCTGCTCCGGCGTCTTCGAAAAAGACATGACCGTGCTCGACCCCGAGACCGGCAAGCCGGTGCGGCTCGCCTATCCCCAAAAGCTCTTCGGCGCCGATCGCGAAAGCATCGAAAGGGCCTATCCCGGCGACATCGTCGGCCTCGTCGCGCACCGCTCGTTCCGCATCGGCGATACCCTGACGACAGAGTCCGGGTTGCAGTACAACGAAATCCCGCGTTTCCCGCCCGAAGTGTTCGCCACGCTGAGCAACCCGAACCCGGCGAAATTCAAGCAGTACAAACAAGGGCTCGACCAGATGCTGGCCGAAGGCGTGATTCAGCAATTCCGCCCGCTCAACAGCGTGACCAACGCGGTGCTGCTCGGCGCGGTCGGCCAGCTCCAGTTCGAGGTCCTTGTGTACCGGCTGCAAAACGAATACGGAGCCGACACGCGGCTCGAACCTGCGCCCTACACGCAAATCCGCTGGTTCGATCTCGATGTGGATCGCAACGCAATTCAGCAGGAATACCTCGGCTCCGGCGTCGCGCTCGCAGAAGACATCGAAGGCGAGCTGGTGATCCTCTTCCCGGAAAAATGGAGCATGGAGTATTTCATTCAGAAACACCCCAAGTGGACACTCCACCCGGTCTCGCCCACCGCCCGCCCGGTGCACGCGCCGCGATGACCGACTGATCGCGCGGCGCTACTCAGCCGCATGCGGGGCAAAAACCAGCGCCGCGCTGTTGATGCAGTAGCGCAAGCCGCTGGGCGGCGGGCCGTCGGGAAAAACGTGACCCAAATGGCCTCCGCACCGGGCGCAGTGGACCTCGGTCCGGACCATGCCGTAACTGCGGTCCAACGTGGTTCCAATGTTGTTCGGATGGATCGGCTCGTAGAAACTCGGCCAACCGGTTCCGGATTCAAACTTGGTTTCCACCACGAATAGGTCAGTTCCGCAGCCCGCACACTTAAACACGCCGGCTTGCTTCGGCTTCTCGCAAAATTCACCCGTGAAGGGCCGCTCCGTTCCGTGCCGGCGCAGCACGTTGTACTGAGCGGGCGTGAGGCGCTTCTTCCACTCGGCGTCCGACAGCGACACGCGCTCGACTTCGATCAGCTTGTGGTCGGCAACAGAGTAAATTGTAACGGTTCCGGCAGCGGGCATCGATCGGGCCTCCAGTCCGCGCACGGCCCACAAGGCAATGCCCGCAAGCAGGGCGAGGACAAGCAACGGAATTGATTTCACGCATCACTTTACCACACGCCGCCCGGATTGCGAACGGTGCGCCCCTTCCGGTATGCTGCCCGCTATGAACCTCGACCGCGACCAGTTTTTCGAACAAATGGCCATCCCGGTGAAGCGCGGCCATGTCGCGCAGTATTTTTACGGGGACAATCTCGAGGGCTATCTCGAAGGGTTCACCCATCGCTACGCGCAGGGCGCGGGCTACATCCTCAAGCGGCGCGCGCTCTACCGCGACTTCCTAAGCTGGTGCGGCGACCGGCTCAACAGCCGAGAGAACACCGAAGGCGCGACCATTTACCCATACGGCGTCCGGCACCAGCACGGCCCCAGTTGGTGGGATGAGGCGATGCTGCTTCGGCGGCGCAAGGCGATCGCCCTGCGCGTCTTCAGCCGGCGCCCGCAAGCGCTCGCCCTCGCGCCGATGCTCGCCTTGCAGCTGAACGCTGTTTCGGTGTACCCCGCCGAAGGCGCGATGCTGATCAGCAATCCCGAACGCTCGTTGCACATCGCCGTGAGTTCCAGCCAGCCGTTTAGACACGACGGCACGACCGAGCGCGACGGGCTCTATGCCCCCATTTTCCGCACCGCGCAGGACGAGAGCGAGTTCACGCTATATCTCGCCTTCGGCCGCAGCGCGGAACAGGCGCTGGACCACGCGCGGCGCCTGCGGGAAGAGGACGCCGTGCGCGAACACAAGAAGGCCATCTTCACGATGCTCACGCGCAGCACGCTTTTCACCGACGATCCCGACTACAACCGCGCGGTGTGCTGGGCAAAATTGAGCAGCCTGTTCATGCTCACCGGCGAGTTCGGCACAGGCCTCTGGGCCGGCCTGCCGTGGTTCAAAGACAACTGGGGCCGCGACACGTTCATCGCTCTGCCCGGCGCCCTGCTCGTCAGCGGGCACTTCGCTGAAGCGCGCGACGTGATCCGCACCTTCGCGCGCCGCCAGGACACCGATCCGAAATCCCCCGCCTACGGCCGCGTCCCCAACCGCGTCGCAAGCGAGACGGACGTGATCTACAACACCGCCGACGGCACGCCCTGGCTGCTGCGTGAAATCGGGGAATACCTGCACTACACCGGCGATATCGAGTTCGCAAAAGAGATCTTCCCCGTCATCGAATGCGCCATCGAAGGCGCGATCAAGCGCTTTACAGACAACGAGGGATTTTTCACGCACGACGACGCGGACACATGGATGGATGCGCGCATCGAGGGCAAGGCCCCGTGGAGCGCGCGCGGCAACCGCGCGAACGACATCCAGGCCCTGTGGCACACCGCGCTGCTCATCGGCGCGCGGGTCGCGGAACTCGCCGGGCGAAAGCCGGCCGCAAAAAAATACCGCGCGCGCGCGGAGAAACTCGCGGCCAATTTCACCCGCGCATTCTGGGACGCGAAGAAGAAGCTGCTCGCCGATCGCCTCCGAGCCGACGGATCGCGCGACCTCAAGCCGCGCCCGAACCAATTGATGGTCCTCTCCATTCCGTTCGGCGGCGGCCTGCTCGACCGCGACATCGAATCTCGCGTGCTGAAGAACGCATTCGAAGAACTGTGTTTCCCCTACGGCATCTGCTCGCTGAGTCCCCATCATCCCTATTTCCACCCCTATCACCATCGCGACGAGTTGTGGCACTTCGACGCGGCCTATCACAACGGGACCATCTGGGGCTGGAATGCCGGTTTCACCACCACCGCGCTCTGCCGTCATGACCAGACGTCATGCGCGTGGCAACTGGCGAAGAATCTCGCCGGCCAGATCCTGAACATGGGCTGCCGCGGCGGCATGAGCGAGTTGGTCGACGCGCTGCCCGACGCAAAGGGGCGCATCACGCTTTCCGGCACATGGCAGCAGGCGTGGAGCACGGCCGAATTTGCGCGCAATGCCTACCAGGACTTCGGCGGATTCACCCCGCGCCTGCTCGACAACGAGATTCTTCTGACTCCGCACATTCCAGCGGATTGGAAGCGCTTCAGCGCGGAGTACCCCCACGGACAGCAGGGGATCCTGCGCGTCCACTTCACGCGCCAACACGGAAAGGAAGTCTTCCTCATCGAGCGGGAAGGCGGGTTGGCGCCCCTCGACATCGAATTGCGCCACGACGCGTTCGAGCGCCGTTACATCGTCCGGCAGCCCCTTCGGCACGGCGACAGTCTGACGATCGTTATCGACGATGCGCAAGCCACCGTCGGATGCAACGGCCAGTGGGGCGCGCCGGTCAAAGGCGTGAAGCATCCCGCGCCGAAGCCGCTCGCCTTCGCAAAACCGCCCATAAAAGCGAAATTCAAGACCCTCGAATCGCCGCACTATTTGCAGCGGATCATCGAGGCCGGCAAATTCGAATAATGCGAGGCCCCCTTCATCAAGGCGCGTTAAACACCTCGCGCAGGTTCTCCAGTAAATCCGCCCACGAAGCGCGGTCGGCCGGTTCATTGTAGCCCATCGGCAAATTGAATTCGGCCGCCTTGGCATCCGCGTCGGGGACGGTGAAACCGTGCAGGACGCCGGGGTACACGAGCACGCGATAGTCCACCTCCGCGCGCTGCATTTCCCGCTCGAACCCGGCGACCGCCGATTCGGGAACCAGCACATCCGCTGCGCCGTGGTACACGCGCACCCGCGAACGGACCTCGCGCGGGCGGGCGGGCGTTTCCGTGCCGAGATTGCCATGCAACGACGCCGCAAGCTTCAAATCTTCGCCGATCCGCGCCATGTGCAGCACAAGCGCGCCGCCGAGACCATAGCCGATCGCCGCGATCCGAGCCGGATCCGTTTGCGTCTGTTGTTCGAGAAATGCGCGGCCGGCTCGGAATCGGGAGACCCCGACCGCTCGATTTTTCATTATCTCGGAGGCGAACAGGCTCGCTTCGCCCGGATGCGCGGCGGTGCGCCCATCGCCATACATATCGACCGCCAGCGCGATGTATCCGTTCTCGGCCAGCGCGCGCGCGCGGCGGCGCGCGTAGTCGTCGAGGCCCCAAATTTCGTGGACCACCAGCACCCCGGGGCGCAGGCCCTCCTGCGACTCGTCATAGACCAGAAAGCCGCGCAGGGCCGTCGACCCGTCGCTATACTCCACCTCGCGCTCGACCAGGGCTGCCGACACGGATCCGGCCAGCGCGAGCAGCAGGAATACGGGCGCTTTTCTCATGGCTCACCTCGGCGCCAGTGTAGGCCGCCGGGCGCGCGCCGCAATGTCGATTCGCGCGCAGAAAGTACTGGACGCGAGACCGGACATCGCCTAGAACAACGCTCTTTTGCGCCGGGCTACCGGTCCCCGCGACGGGGAGAGCAAGAAAGGACATTGGAGCGTCATGCCCAAGCACAAAACGAAGAAAGCGATCGCCAAACGGTTCCGCCGCAGCGGAACGGGGAAAATGCTGCGCCCGCACGGCGGCAAGAGCCATCTCGCCACGAGCAAATCGCGCAAGCGCAAGCGCCAGTTGCGCCGCGCCGCGACGGTGCCGGAGCCGGTCGGCAAAAAGCTTTCCATTCTGATGGGCAAATGACGCAGGGAGATTGACACCATGCCGCGAGCAACAAACGCACCCGCATCCCGCCAGCGCCGCAAACGCCGCCTGACCCTTGCCAAAGGGTTCTACGGCGGACGCAGCAAGCGCTTCCGCCAAGCGACCGAAGCCGTGGACCGCGCGATGGTCCAGGCGACCAAGCACCGCAAAGAGCGCAAGCGCGAGTTCCGCGCCCTCTGGATCACCCGCCTTGCCGCCGCCTGCCGTCCGCACGAGATCACCTACAGCCGACTCATCGAAGGGTTGACGAAGGCCGGCATCCTGTTGAACCGGAAGATGCTCTCGGAAATTGCGATTCACGATCCTGAAGGCTTCGCCTCGATCGTCGGTCTCGCGAAAGCGCAGATCAAAGCTTAACCGCCCAGATCCGTCCTGTTCTGCGACGCGAAAAAGGGGGCAATAGGGTCAGACCTAGACAATAGACAATAAAGCTTGTGTTTCGGTGAGTGGTATGCGATGGATTGAGGTATGCCGAGGCCGTGGCGAAAGAACTATGAGGGCGCGCGATACCACGTCACCTGTCGTGGGAATGGGCGTAGGGCGATCTTCCTCGCGCCAGAGGACTGGGGACAGTTCCGCGAAAGACTTGGCCACGCGCTGGCTTGCGAGGGCGTCCGGCTTTATGCGTGGGCGCTGATGCCGAACCACTATCACCTGCTGGTGGAGACGCCGCGCGCGAACCTGCCCGCCTTCATGCGGCGGCTGAATACGTCATACGCGCTGTATTTCCGGCACAAGCACCAGCGCCCGGGGCACTGCTTCCAGGGCCGGTACGGCGCGAAGCTGGTGGGCGACGACGAGTACCTGCTGCGGCTGACGCGCTACATCCACCTGAATCCGGTCTGCGTAAAGGGGATGGCGAAGAAGAGCGTGGCGGAGAAGTGGCGGTATCTGCAGCGGTATGCGTGGAGCAGCCTGCGCGGGTGCCTGCGAGCGGGGCAAGCGGAAGAGGATGTGTCCTACGACTGGCTGCGTCTGATGAACCGACCGAATCTGGCGGCCTGTCGTCGGGCCTATGAAGCGTATATGCGGGACTGCCTGGGCGGGGCGGATGAG
>CALGMT010000033.1 GCA_937958885.1 uncultured bacterium
CGAGAAGCACAAAAAATTTGCACCTCGGGCTTGCCAAGACGATCGTAGCCCCGTATAACCCGCCGGAAATCGAAAGGACAAAAAAGAAAGACAAGCCTGCTTCGGGCTTGAACGGGTTATGCAGAATAAAGCGGAAATCAAGCAGGAATTCAAGCTCCACGAGAAGGACACCGGGTCCGTCGAGGTTCAGGTCGCCCTTCTCTCCCAACGGATTAAGGAACTGACGGAGCACCTGCAGAAACACACCAAAGACCACAGCTCCCGGCGCGGCCTGATCGGATTGGTCGGCCAACGCCGCCGTCTGCTGGACTACCTCAACGACCGGGATCACAAGCGTTATCAGACGCTGATCGGACGCCTGGGTCTCCGCCGCTAGATTTGCGCCCCCGGCTAGCACCGGGCATCGCTGTCTTTCGTCAAACACGCTTCGCGTGGTCGCCCCGGTGACTCGCGGCCGGCCGGACCCATTGTCCGGAACCCCGGACCGCCCACCGCGTCAGGATCACTCGGGGCATCAGGAACACACACATGAGCACCAAAAATATCACCGTCGACCTCGGCGGCAAAGCCATCACGTTCGAAACCGGACTCCTCGCGCAGCAGGCCAACGGCGCCGTCACCGCGCGCATCGGCGACACGATCGTCTTCTCGGCGGTCACCGCCACCAAAACCCCGCGCGAAGGCGTGGATTTCTTCCCGCTGCAGGTCGAGTACCGCGAGAAATACTACGCGGCAGGGCGCTTCCCCGGCGGGTACTTCAAACGCGAGGCCAAGCCAAGCGAACGCGAGATCCTCACCGCCCGCGTCACCGACCGCCCGCTCCGCCCGTTCTTCCCCGACGGATACCGAAACGATGTGCAAATCAACAATATGTTGATGAGCACCGACGGAGAGAACGAGTCCGATATCTTGAGCATCCTCGCCTCCAGCGCGGCGCTGGTGATTTCCGACATCCCCTTTTTCGGCCCCATCGCGGCGGTCCGCGTCGGCCGCATCAACGGCCAGTTCAAATACAACCCGACGCATTCGGAAATGCAGAAGAGTGATCTGAACCTCGTCTATGCCGGGTCACGCGATCTGCCGATCATGATCGAGGGCAACGCGGACGAGATCAGCGAGGCGGACATGGTCGCCGCGATGAAGTTCGCGCATGAGGCCATGGCGCCGCTCTGCGACGCACAACTCAAGCTCCGCGAGATGCTCGGGCTGCCGCCCAAAGAGGTGACCGAAACGCCGGTCGATGCCACCCTGCTGGCGCGCGCCCGCGAGCTCGCCGGCGCTGACTTCAAGGCCGCCCTCCGCATCAGCGGGAAACTGGAACGCCAGGACAAGATCGCCGCCATCAAAGCCGCGCTGAAGGCGCAGCTCGCCGAACTGACGGACGAGCAGTTCTTCCAGTTGTTCGACGCGCTGGAAATCGATTGCACGCGCCGGCTCGTCCTCGAAGACAAAATCCGCATCGGCGGACGCGGCTTTGAGGAGATCCGCCCGCTCGCCGCGCAAGTCGGCATCCTGCCCCGCACGCACGGTTCCGCCCTTTTCAGCCGCGGCGAAACCCAGGCGCTCGCCACCGTCACACTCGGCACCAGCGACGACGTCCAGGACCTCGATGCCATCGCCGGCGGGCCTGACGAGAAGAACTTCATCCTGCACTACAACTTCCCGCCCTATTCCGTCGGCGAAGTGGGTCGCCTCGGCTCCACCGGCCGCCGCGAAATCGGCCACGGGAACCTCGCCGAACGCTCGATCTACCCAGTCGTGCCAAAGGATTACCCCTACGCCATCCGCGTCGTATCCGAAATCATGGGCTCCAACGGCTCCAGCTCGATGGCCTCGGTCTGCGTCGGCACGCTCGCGCTGATGGACGCCGGCATCCCGATCCGGAAACCGGTCGCCGGTATTTCGATCGGCCTGTTCACCGGTGAGAACAACCAGGCGGAACTCGTCACCGACATCCTCGGCGCCGAGGACCACTGCGGCGATATGGACTTCAAGGTCTCCGGCACCCGCGACGGCATCACCGGCTTCCAGGTGGACCTCAAAATCCGCGGACTCGCGTGGAGCAGCGTCGAAAAGGCATTCGCGATGGCAAAGACCGCCCGCTTGAAGATTCTCGATTTCATGCAAGGCGTGATCGCCGCGCCGCGGCCCGACCTCTCGCCCTACGCCCCCCGCATCACGGTCGTCCGGATCAACCCCGAAAAAATCGGCGCGCTGATCGGCCCCGGCGGCAAGAATATCCGCCGCATCACCGACGCCACCGGCGCGAAGATCGACATCGAGGACGATGGCACGGTCAAGATCTTCGCAGTCAACAAGGAGGCGATGGATGCCGCGGTGCGCGAGGTCAATCTCGTCGGCGCGGATGCCGAGGTGGGCAAGCTCTATCACGGCACGGTCACGGGAATTAAGGAATTCGGCGCCTTTGTCGAAATCCTGCCCGGCAAGGAAGGCCTCGTGCATATCAGCGAAATGGCCGACCGCCGCATTCGCAGCGTGGACGAAATCTGCAAGGTCGGCGACCTCATGTGGGTCAAGTGCATCGAGGTTCAGGAGAACGGCAAGGTGCGGTTGAGTCGCCGCCAGGCCCTCGCCGAACTCGACGAACACGGCGAGCCGAAGCAATAACCGCAATCGAAGACTCGTCCAACGACCAAAGAGCCGGATCGCTCTCGCGATCCGGCTCTTTTTTCCATGCCGATGTCCGACCGCCGCGCATCGCGGTTGGGATGGGCGCGCCGCTGGGCCAGATTCGCGAACGGATGTGCGCTAGGACCTATTATTTGCGGACCACCGGCTGTCAGTTGAACGAGGCGGATTCGCACCGCCTCGCGCAGCAGCCTGAGTTCGCCGGCTATCCGCCCGCCGATTCGGCCGAACAGGGCGACATCGTCGTGCTCAACGCCTGCCTCATCCCCAACAGGCCGAAGACAAGGCCGTCGGCGACTCGGCGCGCCGAAGGCGGTTAAGCAGCAACGTCCCGCCCTCAGTTGGCGCTGATGGGCTGCATGGTCGGGATGAAGGAAAAGCCCGCGCTCCGCCGCAAGTTCCCGTTTGTGTATGTCTTCATGCCGCTGTCCGACACCGCTCCGCTGCTCGATGTTCTCCACACCCGCGGGCTGTTTGCGGACCTCCGCGCGGACGAGGCGCGCGAGAGCGCACGTCGCGAGACGCCCTGCAGGATGATGAGGATCTCCCGCTGCCCGTATGCGAGCATGGCTGCGTAACCGCGCACATGCCGATCATGCCGGCTTCTACAACGTATGCACATTTTGCGCGATCCCCTATCGACGCGGCGCCGTACGCAGCCGCTCGGTGGCGGGCCGTGCGCTGATCATATTCTTCAGCCCGTTCGCGCTAATCATCGCGCTGTGGATGGCGCTCCGCGGCGCGGACCTCGTGCTCGACAACCTGCCCGAACAGACACTCGCGCGGGATATCGTGCTCGGCACGGTCCTCGAGATCCTTTGGCCGAAATTGATACTCGGCTTGTCCGATCGCTACAACCACCACCTGCGCTAGCTGGGCGACGGCGCAGTACGGCAGCCGGACTTCGCTGCTGTTGACCTCGGCGCTCGATGAGTTCTACGCGAGTAGCGACTGCATGCGGCGGATCAAAGGGCTTTTTTCACGAACCTCACGCGTAACCGCAATTAGGGGCGTACCTTGCTGGCCGGGCCATATCGCAACTGGTTCCCACTGCAAGGGCCACATCCCACTGGACTTCCCGATCACGCATGGCATCCCGCTGATCAACCGCGATCAGCTCTTCCTCGCCGGCCGTCGACGCTGGTAATCGATACGAATCAGGTCATCGACCGCGACAGATCGTTCCGCGCGCGACCTGCGCCTTGCTCCGGTCCTCAACGCTCCGTGTCGCGGGGTTGGTTGATGGCTGCTGATGGCCGTCTCCTGCGCGCGTCGAACACGTCCGCCGCACGCGTCGTGCCCGCGTTCTAAAACCGCGGCGGTGCGCAGCATCGGTAAGGGCAGATCCCTGATCAAAAAAAGTTGACACGACGTCGGCGCTATATCATCGTAAGCGTTGACGATATGGGAAAAATCACATTATTTGATATCGCGAAACGGGCGGGCGTCTCCTATGGAACGGTCTCGCGCGCGCTCAACGGGCGCTGGGACGTCAATGCGGAAACGGCCGCGCGAGTGCGGAGGATTGCTGAAGAGCTTCGCTATCAGCCGAGCCATGCGGCCGTCGCGCTGGCGCGGCAGCGGACCGATCTGATCGGAGTCATTTTCCCTTCTGTAATGACCGGCTTTTATGCGGAATTGCTGAGCGCGATCAGCGATGAGGCGCTGCGGCTCGGCAAGCATATACTGACGCTGGTGGCGGCATCCATTGAAGACGCGCGCGTACAGTTGCAGAAGTTCGCGACGAGCCGCCGCGTGGATTCTTTGATTTTGATGAATCTCGGACTGGATGACGCGTTTATCGAAACCATCTGTTCGCGCGAAATGCCGCTCGTGCAGCTAGACCGTCCGACCGCGTTGAGGGGCGTTTCGTCTATTGTGATCGAAAATGCCGCCGGCATCGAACAGCTCGTGGATCATCTGGTGGCCGTTTGTCGCCATCGCCATGTTGCAGTGATTGCCGGTCCACGTGGGAATTACGATGCGGATGAGCGATTGCAGGCGTGTCGCCAGTCGCTCATGGAACGCGGGATTGCACTGACAGATGAGGACGTGTTCGTCGGCGATTTCACCGAACGTGCCGGCCATGCTGCGGTGAAGGCCTGGCTCAAGGCCGGACGCGCGCTGCCGGATGTCTGGATGGCCCTAAACGATGCGAGCGCGCTGGGCGCGATTCTGGAGCTCAAAATGCACGGATATCGCGTCCCGGAAGACACCGCGGTGACGGGATTCGACGACATTTACACCGCCCAATTTGTAGGACTGACCACGGCCGAGGTGCCGCTGCGCGAGATCGGAACGGCTGCCGTTCGATTGGCCACGGGTGATCGTGTCAAAGGACATATATGTTTTACTCCGCGCCTTGTGGTGCGGGGAAGCTGCGGGTCCGTTGGAAGTATGCGGCGGGCATGAAAAGATTTCGATGACGTGGTGGCGGAGCCTCAACGATGAGGGCGGAGCTTCGTTTTATGCTGGCAGAGGCCGTTATAGCGGGGAAAACGGCATGCGCTGCGGTATTAATTAATCCGGGGTTCGAAACCGGCGATTTCACCGGCTGGAGCACCTTTGGCCAAGGCTGGCGTATCGGGATCGGCGCCGATGCCTACAGCGGTCTGTACGGCGCGGTGAACGACATGTTGAGCGGCGATTATTCGCTCTATCGCGGGGTCTATCAGAACCTGCCGATTGTGGGCGGCCACATTTACAATTCATGGGTCTGGTTGAGAACCGTGACGATGGACACTTCGGAATCGTGGCTCGAGATTCAATGGTATGACAGTTCCGGAACCCTTCTCCTGCAACAGCAATCCGCGCACGCCACCATCGATCAACCGTTCACCTACATGTACATCACGAACATGATTGCGCCGCTCAATGCGGTTACCGTCAGCGTGCGCGGCATTGTCCAAATGCACAGCGACAGTGGCGCTCCTGATTTCAGCATCTTTGACAGTTTTGGTTTCAGCGAAACGGTGGTGCCCGAGCCGAGCACCGCAGCGTTATTGCTCGGCGTATGCGCAGCTTTTTGCTTGCTGCGTCGACACCGGATGCTCAAGGCCCTGCTTGATAAATGAAAGGAGAACACACCATGAAGACCAAACGCATAATCGCTATCTGTGCGGCGATCGGCGCACTCGCGCTTTCTGCCCGCGCAGACTTAATCAACGCCGGATTTGAAACCGGCGACTTCACGGGCTGGTCCCAGTTCGGAACAGGTTGGCGAATGGGAACAGGTGCAGATGCGTATACCGGCACTTATGGCGCCGTAAACGATGTGCTCACCACGGACTCAACCGGATTCAGGGGAATCTTCCAAAACATTCCCGTCACGGCCGGCGATACCTATAGCTTCAGTGTCTATATTCGCGCGGTGAACGTGGAAAGTTCAGAATCATGGCTGGAGGTGCAGTGGATCAATTCGTCGGGCGGTGTAATTCAACAATTGGAATCCACGCACGTCACGGCCGATCAGCCCTTCACGCAAATGACGATTCTAAACGCGATCGCGCCCTTAAACGCGGTGACCGCGAGTGTGCGCGGAATTGTCTGGAAGAACACCGCAACACAGAACGACACAGACTTTCATATTTTCGACAATTTTGCGGTTGTTCCGGAACCTACGTCAGCGGGTTTGCTGCTCATAGGAGGAATGATCGCGCAGCGGGTCATTCGAAGGCAAAGCCTTGAGTGATTATCCGGAGAACGGCATTGGCTTACTGGCATTGGCTGTCGTATTGAGCGTGGGATGCGCCGTGCGGCCACCAGCGCCGGCAGGGTCACATGCACTGACGCCGCGTCCAGCAGATCCACTCGAAGAGCTGGCGCGCTGCAGCTTCGAATACTTCCGCGATTGGAGCCATCCTGAAACGGGCTTGGTGTGGGACCGCGTCGACGCGTCGGGGCAAAAACCCGGCGAGGTGGCGAGTTCCGCGGCAACGGGCTTCGGCCTGACGGCGTTGTGCATAGCCGACGCGCGCGGGTGGTTGCCTGCAGGAGAGGCGTATCGTCGCGCGGAAAAAACGCTGCGCTTTCTGGCCGAGCGGATGCCGCATATCCGAGGATTTTTCTATCATTTCATCGATCCCGAAACCGGCGAGCGGCGCTGGGATTCCGAACTGTCCACCATCGATACCGCGCTGTTGCTCGCCGGTGTAATCACGTGCCGCCAATACTGGCCCGAGACGCCTATCGTGGACTTGGCGGATGTCATTCTCGCGCGTGTCGAGTGGCCGTGGATGCTGCACGACGATGGCACGCTGAGCATGGGCTGGACGCCGGAGGGCGGGTTCTTGCCGGCGCGGTGGGGCTGGTACAACGAATTGATGGTGCTCGTCCTGCTCGGGTTGGCCTCTCCGACGCACCCCCTTGCAGCAGACGCATGGCATGCGTGGAGACGCGAGCCGGTGATCATGTATGGCCCTTATACCTACATTCAGTGTCCTCCGCTCTTTACGCATCAATTTTCGCATGCCTGGATCGATTTCCGTGGCCTGCGCGATGCCTACGCGGATTATTTTCTCAATTCTGTTCTGGCCACCCGCGCACAGCACCTCTGGTCCATGGATCTTCAGCCTCAATTCCCCGCATGGGGTGAAACTGTGTGGGGGTTGAGCGCCTCAGATTGGCGCGGCGGTTATGCGGGATGGGGTGGACCGCCAGCGACCGGCGATCCGCCTCCGGACGGAACGATTGTCCCTTACGCGGTGGCCGGCTCGTTGCCTTTCGCGCCGGATATCTGTCGCCCCACGATTCTTCATATACGCGCGCATTATGCCGACACCGCGTGGGGCCGCTATGGGTTTCTCACAGCCTTCAATCCTCACGGCGGATGGTCGGCAGGCGCGCACCTCGGCATTGACCTCGGGATCACGCTGTTGATGATCGAGAATGCGCGTTCAGGATTTGTCTGGGAGCGCTTCATGGAATATGAACCGATTCGCGCTGCTTTGCGCCGCGCGGGATTCGTTCGCCATGCGCGGGAATTGCCGGAGGAAGAGCGCGGCGGCTTGGAGCATCTCGCGCGCGACACCTGGCAATCGCTTGCGGCGATGATTCATCCCGACACCGGCCTTCCCGCGAACGATTCGCGATGGCGCGGCCCTCTATCGGTGAACAATGTCGGATTGTACTTGAGCGCGCTCGCGGCAGCGACGGAATGGTCCTTCATCGCAGAGCCCGAAGCGGTCGCGGCAGCCGAACGCGTCATCCATTGCCTGGAAACATCGCCCTCGTACCATGGCTTTTTCAGCGACGGGCACGACATAGAAAGCGGCGCGCCTCCGGCCGCTCCTGACCATGTTTCTTTATTGGACAACGGGCATCTGGCTGCAGGTCTGACGGCAGTCGGGATGCGGTTTGAAGCGCTGCGCGCGCGGTGCAATCGGCTGCTTGATGCAATGCGGTGGGACGCCTTTTATGACCGCCCGCGCGAGGTGTTGATCGGCCGTTATGACATCCAGTCGAATTCCTTCGACAGCAAATGGACGCTCGACACACTGGACGCCGGCGCGCGCGTGGCGCAGTTTATAGCCGTTGGTTCCGGCCGCGTGCCGGCCTCCCTGTGGGATCGGCTTTCCCGCAGTTTGGAGACGCGCTACCACGCGGAATTCCTCTTGCCCGGCTGGGCCGGCGGGCTGGTTTCGCAGTTTGTCAGCTCACTTTGGCTGGAGGAGGAGGGCTCGCTCGTCCGCCGTTCCGCTGAGAATTTGGCCTATGCGCAAATGATTCATGCGCGCGAACGCGAAGCGCCCGCGTGGGGTTGGTCGCCCGGGTTCGCGCCGGATGGCGACGCGATCGAGGCCGGGCCGCTGCGCGAAGATGTGATCGCTCCATACGCGACCATACTCGCACTCGAATCGTATCCCGAAGAGGTCATTGATAACATAAAAGCCTTGGAAAAACTTGGCGCGCGCGATCCGAAATGGGGGTTCCGAGAATCCATCGATGTAGCGACCGGCGCGGTGAGCGGCGAATTCCTCTTCTCGCATCAGGCGATGATCTTCTTGAGTCTATTCAACGCATTGCGCGAGGGGCAACTGCGAAAGTGGGTGCGCGAACACCCTATCGCGCAGCGCGCATACGACGGTATTGCCGTGTATCGGGAGCGACCGTTTGGCGAGCATAACGCGTCCTATCGGTTAGCTCTCCCCTCGCACGATACACGCGAGTCAGAGCGCGCGCGCGTGGCGCGCGTAGTGGCGGAACGCGAAAAATTGAAGCAGCGAAACCGAGGCGCGCAGTGAGGACGGTCCGTCCAGCCCGTGACGCATCCTATTCGCTTGCCGTATGGATTGTCTGCGGTCTGGCGGTGCTGTCTTCCATGGCCGTGGCGCTGCGGCCGCGTCCCATGCGTCCGGATTTGTTGATGTGGACGTTCGCCCGGCCACATCAAGAAATGTATGCGCCAGTGCTGGCGGCATGGAACGCGGAGCCCGATCGCCCCAAAGCGGAATCGCTGTTGCTCACGACCGACGCGCTTCAACGGCGCTTGCTCTCGGGCTTTCTATCCGGTACCCCCCTGCCGGATTTGGTGGAAGTGCATGGAGGGATCATCGCGCAAATTTTTCGCGGCCCGATCGATCGTATTGGATTTCTCGATCTAACCGACCGGTTGCGCGAATCGGGCGTGATCGACATGCTGAACCCGCCGTCGCTGTCGCCGTGGACCACTCGCGGACGCATCTATGGTCTTCCGCACGACGTGCATCCCGTGCTGCTCGGCTATCGCGCCGACCTCATCGAGGCGGCAGGCATCGACCTGACACAAATCGAGACGTGGGACGAGTTGATCCGTGTGCTGCGGCCGCTGATGGCCGATGCGGATGGAGACGGTTTGCCCGACCGCTACCTGCTCAACATTTGGGAAACTAACCCGGAGCTGATCGACGTGCTGTTGTTGCAAGCGGGTGGAGGGCTGTTCGACGAGAGGGAACGGCTCATCATTTCATCGGATCTGAACGCCGAAGCGCTGGCAACGATTGTATCGTGGACCACCGGCACGAACCGTATTGCGATAAATGCACCGGAATTCGATGCGGCAGGCAATCGGCTCCGCCTGGAGGGCGTTGTGCTATGCAGCCTGCTCCCCGATTGGTTGGCGGGTGCATGGCAGCTCGATCTGCCTCAACTAGCGGGGAAAGTCAAACTCATGCCCCTCCCCGCCTGGCGCCCTGGCGGGCGGCGCACCAGCGTTATGGGCGGCACGATGTTGGGACTGCCGCGCGAGGGGCGCGACATCGAGCGCGCGTGGACCTTGGCGCAAGAGCTTTACCTGAATCGCGAGGTCGCTCGCCGGTTATACCGCGAGGCCGGCATTGTGACAGCGGTGCGCGCCTTCTGGGACGATCCCATTTTTGACGAGCCCAACCCCTTTTTCTCCGGCCAGCCGGCTGGGCGACTTTATATCGATCAAGCCCCCCATGTGCCGGTGCGCAGCTCGTCGCCTTATCACCGCCTCGCGCTCGCGGCGCTCGGCGATGCCGCCATGGCGCTCAAGATGCAGGCGGAGCAACATCGGCTGTCGGCGCCCTCACAACTGAAACCGCTCGCCCGCGCGCTACTCGCGCAGGCCGAACAGCGCGTGCGGCGCCAAATGAATCGCAATGTGTTTTTCCAGATAGAGGAGCCAACGCCGTGAGCCGCGCCCGCATCTATCCGCTTTGGGCGCCGTGGTTGTTTTTGGCGCCCTTCGTCGTGTTGTTCGGCGTGTTTATGGCCTATCCGCTCATCTCTTCCATAGGCCTCTCGCTTCAACAAACCTATGGTCCGGGCACCAGCGTTTCGGTGGGCTTGAAAAATTACGCCGATTTGATTCGCGATCCGCTGTTTTGGATCGCGGTGCGCAACACCGCGCTCTACACCGCCGGTTCGCTTTTTGTTCAACTGCCGATTGCGCTCGGGCTCGCGTTGCTGCTGAACCGACCGCGCCTGCGCGGGCGGGCATGGTTTCGATTGATTTTCTTTTCACCGTCGCTGGTGGGGCTCGTTTTCGTGGCAACGCTGTTCGGCTTGATCTTGCACGAGCGAGAGGGTCTGCTCAACGCCGCCCTCGCGCGCGTGTGGCCGGCCTTTCCGCGAGAATTCCCGTGGCTCCAGCGATTCGTGATGCCGGCCCTGATCCTCGCCTCGCTGTGGATGTACGCAGGATTCAACATGATCTACTTCCTCGCGGCGTTGCAAACCGTCGATCAAACGCTGGTGGAAGCGGCGCGCGTGGACGGAGCCGGACCGTGGCATGTATTTCGACACGTCACGTGGCCCGCAATCGCGCCGGTTTCCGGTTTTGTTGCGCTGCTGTCCGTCATTGGGAGCATGCAGCTCTTTGAGTTGCCCTACATCCTGCTCGGCGGACCCGGGCCGGAGAGCCGAGGCCTCACCATTGTGATGTATCTGTATCAAAATGGCTTTGAAACGGGCGATCTTGGATATGCCGCAGCGATCGGGTGGGTGCTGGCATTGTTCTTGATCGGCCTGGCGCTGGTGCAGCGTGCTCTACAACGGGAGGCGCTCTCGTGAAAACACGCAGCCAGCTCGCCTCCGCTGCAACGTACCTCATCCTGGCCGGCGCCGCCCTGCTGACGCTCGCTCCGTTTGCCTATCTGGTTTGCGGCGCATTCAAAACGCGTGACGCCTTCTTTGCCGCACATTTTTTGCCGCGCGGATCCGGTCCGCTGGGAATCGATTGGAACGGCCTGACGCTGGAGCACCTGGCCCGATTGTTCACGGATCCGAGTCTGCGTTTCGGCGTCAGTTTACTCAATTCGGTGTTTTATGCCTCGGTGTCGAGCGTCCTGGCCACGCTGTGTGCGGCGATGGGCGGCTACGCGCTCGCCCGCTTCGCGTTCCGCGGACGCGGCTTTGTAACGGCGCTCGTTCTCGGCGCACTGATTGTGCCCGCGCCGCTGCTGTTGGCGCCGACCTACGCGCTGATCCATCGCCTGGGGCTGCTCGACACCTTTGCCGGATTAATTGTGCCAGGCCTCGCGCCGGCGTTCGGCGTTTACCTGTTTCGCCAGGCAATACGCAATGCCGTGCCGACTGATTTGCTCGAGGCCGCGCGCATGGATGGCTGCGGAGAGGTGCGGCTATTTTTTGAAATCGTGCTGCCTCTTTGCCGGCCCATGCTGGGCGCATTTTTGCTCATTACGTTTATCGGCGCTTGGAACAACTTCATCGGGCCGCAAATCATTCTGCAGTCACCTGAGCGCTTCCCACTGGCAGTGGCCATCGCGCAGGTCAAGGGCGTCTACGGCACCGATTACGGCCTGCTGATGGCGGGCACGCTGGTGTCGATCGTTCCGGTTATGGCGCTATTCATTGGCTTGCAGCGCGAATTCATCGCCGGCCTGACTTCGGGCGCCGTGAAAGGATAACGCGATGAAGACCTGCTATGCGCTGCTCGGATTGCGCTCGCTGCTGACACTCGCCGCAGGGCTTTCCGCTTCGGCCGCGCTGCCGCCGCGCGCGGAATGGACCGCATCAGCCTCCGGCGGCCAGGATGGCGAATTCCCAGCGGCCGCCGCGATTGACAGCCGGATGGACACGCGATGGAGCAGTCCATTCGAAGATGGCCACTTCCTGGCGGTTGATCTGGGACGTCCAACGCCGATATCCGGCGTGCGGATCTGGTGGGAAACCGCCTACGCCTCCCTCTATCGGGTGGAGACGTCGAAGGACGGTTTGCAATGGGACCTTGCGCGGCATGTGGATTTCGGCGACGGGCAGCGAGATTTGCTCTATTTCCCCACCGTCACGGCACGATATCTCCGCGTGGTTGCTGAACGTCGCGCCACCGGGTGGGGGGCTTCGATCTGGGAACTCGACCCGCTCGGACCGAACGAAACGCCACGCGTTCTCGGCGCGCCGCCATTTGCCGCAGGCGACATCGGAAAATATTGGATCCCTTCCGATTCGAACGCCGTTCTCGAACTTGAATGGCCGGAGCCAGAGCCGATCAGCGGATTGCGGATCGATTGGACGCGCTCTGCGCGGCGCACGCTGCGTTGGCAATTCGAAGACGAAGCCGGCGTTTGGCATGCCGGCGACGCGCTGCACGACAGCGTGGGTGCTGCGGATGTACTGATGCACGAGCTAAAGCGGATCCGACGCGCCCGGCTGGAACTCCGCGCAGCCGAACCGGAGGCGTTGCGTATCCTCGCGCTGACTCCTCGCGGCCCTGGAGAGGAACGGACGCTGTTCGCGCTCTACGCGCGCGCGGCCGCTCACGCGCCGGCCGGCTGGTATCCGGAAGCGCTGCGTGGGCGCCAGGTGTATTGGACGGTGGTTGGGTTGCCGGCGTCATCGCATGAAGCCTTGCTCGATGAGTACGGCAACGTGGAGGTCTTCGCGCGCGGCCCGACGCTCATGCCGTATCTGCGCATCGGCGGACGGCTCATCACCGCGTTGGATGCAGCAAACATCTCGCAAGCGCTCGCCGAGGGATGTCTGCCGCTGCCCTCCGTGGAATGGGACCTATCCGACGTGCGGCTCCGCATTGAAGCGATTCCCAGCCAACAAGACGGTCGCGACGTGACGTTGGTGCGCTATACGGTTTCGGCGCGCGGCGAACAGCCGGTGGACGGCGAGCTCCTGCTGCTGCTCCGGCCCTTGCAAATCAATCCGCCGTGGCAGCACGGCGGCGCCTCGCCGATCTATCGCGTTGCGCACCGCGAGGGGGAAGACGCCTCGCGGGTGTCCGTTGACGCGTGGGGCTACACGATCCACCCGCCTGCCGCCGCGCTCACAGCGGTATCGATTGCCGCAGGCGATGTCGTGGATACGGTCGCACGCGACCGGTGGCCGCAACTGGGCGCCGTGTGGGATCCGGCCGGAGCCCTTTCATGCGCATCGCGGCATCCGTTTCATCTCGCGCCGGGAGAATCGGAGACGGTCGTGTTGACGGCGTCCGCTTCGGGCGATCCGCCCGCGCTTGTCCGCGCGGAGACTTTTGAAGCCTTGCGCGAAGAGCTGGCGCGTATATGGCGCAACCAGATTCGCCGGGTCCGCGTATCGCTCTGCGACCGCGAAGTGGAGGACACGCTGTACGCGCAGGTCGGCTACATCCTCGTCAATCGCGATGGTGTGGCCCTTCAGCCGGGGTCCCGCAACTACGACCGCGTGTGGATCCGCGACGGCGCGTTGACCGCAAGTGCGCTGCTGCGCATGGGCCTCGCCGCCGAGGCGATGGACTATTTCGACTGGTATGCCCGCGCCGTGCGGGACGATGGACTCGTGCCCCCCATTCTCAATCCGGACGGCTCGGTTTATGCGGGATTCGGCTCGAATCTCGAATACGACGCGCAAGGGCAATTCGTTTATCTGCTCGCCGAGATTGTACGCTTTACAGATGACGAGGCATTTTTGCGCCGCCACTACCCAACGGCCTTGCGCGCGTTGCGTTTTGTGCAAGCGCTGCGCGAGCGCACGATGACGGACGACTATGCCGCTGACGATCCGCGCCGCGCGCGGTACCGCGGGCTCGTGCCGGCGTCCATCAGCCATGAGGGCTACAGCACACCGCATCATTCCTACTGGGACAACTATTGGGCCCTGCGCGGCTGGCGAGACGGCGCCGCGCTTGCGCATCGCATGGGCGATACCGCATCGGTCGAATGGGCGCGCGCGCAATACGACGCGCTTGCCGATTCCGTGCGCGCATCCCTCGCGCGCACGATGGCGGAATGCGGAATTGATTTCAT
Source organism: uncultured bacterium (assembly GCA_937958885.1). Lineage (GTDB taxonomy): Bacteria > Verrucomicrobiota > Kiritimatiellia > CAIVKH01 > CAIVKH01 > JAMLJG01. Next base: position 14,346 of record CALGMT010000033.1, read on the forward strand.
CCCCGGCTCGGCCGAGCGCGGCGATCCGGACGCCACCTCTGTATCCATCGCGATCTTCCCCTGCGATGTCGCGCGCGATCTCTTTGACGCGGATGCGCTGGCGCGAACGTATGATGACTATCTCGCCCACGTTGCCGCGCGCGACACGCGCGCCACCGCCTGGCTGTACACGCCGTACGAAGCTCGCAATATCGCGGCGCTGCAAATGATGGGCCGCCTGGCGGACGCGCGCGCGCTACACGCCCGTCTGTTTCGCGACCGGCGCCCGACCGGATGGCGGCATTTTGCCGAAGTGGTCGCGAGCGATCCGCGCCAAGGCGTGTATATCGGCGATATGCCACACACCTGGGTGGGCGCCGATTATCTGCACTCGGTGCGCACGATGCTGGTTCGCGAAGATGGGGATACCTTGCACCTGTTGGAGGGCGCACCCATCGAATGGTGGAGCACGTGTCGATTTGAGCTAGAGGGGATGCCGACCTACTGGGGACCGGTGCACCTTCAAATCCATCCGGACGGCAAATGTTGCGCAGTGGCGCTAAAGACGCCTCCGCGGCTGACCGGCCGCGTGCGGGTTTATGTTCCGCACGAAATGTCCGTGACGCACGCTGAAATCAACGGAATGGCGCACGCGATGCCCGCGCGCGAATCGTCCAGCTTTTATGAATGGACCGTGGATCAAGCACATGAACCTCGACATGCAAACCCTGAGTGAAAAGGTCGTTTTCCGCATGCCCTGCCCGCCGCAGCCATGGCGTGTGACGTGCGGCAGCCTGAGGATGTGTGGCCGCGGGGCGTGGGTGCATGCGATCCGCTGCGGCGAGATTCAAATCAACAGCCTTGATCCTTCGCCCTTCGAGGCAGGCATGTTTCAACTCGTCTTGCGCGTTCGCAGAGGCGGTCAGGTCGTTCGGATCATACCGCTGTTGGGTTTGCGCGCGAGAGCGGAAGCTCGACCCGCCGGCGCGCCAGCAACCTGGTGCGTGGAAGACGGTGCGCTGGCTGCAGAGGTCGTTCTCATATTAGATGCCGCTGCGGCGCGCTGGGTGTGGCGGATACGCGTCGCCAATCGCGGCGCGGACGCGATGGAATGGGATGCGCTGTACGTACAGGATATCGGGCTGGCGCCGCCGGCGGCGCTGCGGATCAACGAGGCATATGCATCTCACTACGTCGATCATGCCGTCGTGCCGACAGCCCATGGACCCGTGCTGCTGGCGCGCCAGAATCAGCCGCAAGCCGGCGAACCGTTTCCATGGCTGCTGAACGGGTGCCTTCCCGCCGCCGCATCGTTTGCGACGGATGGCATGCAGGTGCTTGGCCTCGACTTCCGCACGTCGGGTGAACCGGCGGCGTGGCGCATGGAGCAGTTGCCCTCCCGCATTATGCAGTATGAAATGGGATGCGCGGCTTTGCTTTCCAATCCTCAGCATCTCGCGGCCGGTACAAGCGGCGAAGTTCGTTTTTTTGCCGAGTACCTGCCGAACCACCCCAACCCATCCGGCTCGCACGATGCGGATCGAGTGGCAGCTGCGGCCGCGTGGGCAGCTTCAGTAGAAGGGGGAATCGCCGCGCTCGCATCTCCAGCAAGCGGCGCTGCGGATGATCGCCACCATGAAGACCTGTTCGAGGTTCCGCTTCTGAATGGCGAACCTTTAGACGAAACAGCCTTGCGCGTGCGCTGGGGAGCGGCGTGGCATCATGAAGAACGCGACGGCGGCCAGTTGCTTTCGTTTTTTACAGAAAACGGCGCGCACGTCGTCCTCGGAGAAAAAGAGCGGCGCGTGGAACGCCCGCACGGCCACATATTGGTCTGCCAGACGCCGCAAGGACCGGAAGAGGAGCCACTTTGCAGCACGGTCTATGCCATGGGCGTGTTTCACAGCCATCTTGCACTGGGCAATCCGAATTTCGGGCGTTTTCTTTCAGTCGTGCGGCACCCCTTAAATCTTCAACGGGCGGCGGGGCTTCGCTTGTTCGTGAAGTGGCGCGGGATCTGGCATCAACTCGGGGTTCCGTCTGCTTTTTGCATGCATGCGCGGGCGGCAGAATGGATCTACCGCTTTGACAGTATCGTCCTGGAAGTGCATTCGTCTGCCGCGTCAAACGCGCAAGACCTCCTCCTCGATGCGCGAGTTGCGGAGGGGCCTCCACTTCCCTGGCGAATGACGATGGAGTTAGAGCGCGATCCCGCGCAACGCTATCGCATAGAAGGCATGCCTGGTGGAATAACGATCGGCCTCCTCCGCGAAATGCAACCGCATGGAAGCGTTTATCGGAGCGTCCGTATTCAAGAGAGTGCATTCGATACCTACACGGTCGCGGCGCAAACGATCGATATGGAGAGGCCACTGCTGGAATGGACATGGTCCGCACGCGCCGCGCTTCAATGGGTCTTCCGTACCGAGGAAGCTCCTGCGAGGGCGATCGCGGGGCACGCGCGCGATGGATCGGAGCCATATCGAGAACCCCTCACCGGTGGCGCCCGCATATCCTGCGGGCCGGCCGATGCAAAACGAATAGACACAATCCTTCCGTGGCTATCCCACAACGCCCTTGTCCACCTCTCCACACCCCATGGTCTCGAACAATTCAATGGAGGCGCATGGGGCACGCGCGATGTATGCCAGGGGCCACTTGAATGGATGATTGCGACCGGGCGCACCGCTTATCTCCCCACCCTGATGGCCCGCATCTACGCGCAGCAAGACGCCGAGACGCACCTGTGGCCGCAATGGTTTATGTTTTCGCCGTACGATCAAATACGTCAGCGGCACTGTCACGGCGATATCGTCGTGTGGCCGCTCAAGGCGCTGTGCGATGTCCTTGAGGCGACCGATGACGCGAGCATTGCCGAACAGCCGGTCGCGTGGATGGGTGCGGATCATCGTCCACGACCGGCGACTCCGTTGCTCGACCACGTGGATCGCCAGCTCGCAATCCTCGAAAATGACTGCATCGAAGGGACCGCGCTGCTGCGCTACCGCGACGGCGACTGGGACGATACCCTACAGCCCTTGCACCCCGAAATGTGCGAACACATGGCGAGCGCCTGGACCGTCCTATTGGTGTTTGAGACGGTCAAGCGCTTCGCGGCCTGCGCGCGTCGGTATGGGTGGACAGCGCTGGCGATGCGCTGCGAACGGCTGGCGGAACGCATCCACACAGATGCACGCCGCTATCTGATGCGCGATGGGATCATCGCGGGGTTCGTCCTGTTCGCGCACGACGGGCAACCGCACTTGCTGGTGCATCCATCGGATCCGCATCCTGGCCCGAAGCTCCGACTGCTATCCATCAACCGTGGGATTCTCAGCGGATTCTTTACGCCCGCAGAGGCGCACGCCCACTTGGCCCTTTTGCGAGAACGGTTGCTGATGACAGACGGCGCGCATTTGATGGATGTGCCAGTGCCCTATCATGGCGGGAAACGCACGCGCTTCCAGCGGGCGGAAACGGCCGCGTTTTTTGGACGTGAAATTGCGCTTCAATACGTGCACGCGCACCTGCGGTATTGTGAGGCAATGGCGCTGTTAGGCGAGGCCGACGCCCTTGTTCAGGGGCTGCTGGCCGTGAATCCCGTAGAGATACGGGCGACCGTGCCGCATGCGGAGCTGCGCCAGGCCAATATATATTTCAGCAGCAGCGATGCTCGATTCGACACGCGAGCGGACGCGGAAGCCCACTGGGAAGACGCGCGCGCAGGTCGCGTTCCTGTCCGCGGCGGATGGCGATTGTACTCGAGCGGACCCGGGATCTTCGTCGGTATTGTGCTGAGGCGGCTATTCGGATTGCGCCGCCGCTTTGATCAGCTCGAGCTCGACCCTGTGCTGCCGCATTCGTGGAACAGCGTCGTCTTGCAACGCAAGTTGGCCGGCCGTCCGTTGCGTGTATGTTACGGAATACAGGAGCATGGGGATGCGCCAGCCGCATGGCTGAATGATGAACCGGCGCCGCTCGTTCCGCTTTGTCCCAACGCATACCGCACCAGCGGAGCGTGCATTGACTGGAAGTGGATCGTCAGCCGCTTGAGAAAGACGACGAATGAGCTGATCCTCAAGTTGCCGAGAGAAAGGAGTGCGGTGTGAAGGCGCTCAGGACAGGCTTCACCTTGGTCGAACTGCTGCTCGTCATCGCGATTATCGCTGTGCTTGTGGCGATCGCGCTACCGGTTGCGGGACGCGCCCGAGAAGCGGCTTGGCAATCGGCTTGCGCTGCCAATCTCCGACAGCTAGGAATAGCGGTGCGTCAATATTCGCTGGATCATGAAGGCTACTTGCCGGATCTTTCATGGGATACACAACACCGCCAAATCGCGCTGCTGCGCATGTATGTCCGGGATGCCTTTGATCTCTTTCACTGTCCAGTTTCGGTGCGCCGAAAGGATCTTTGGCCCGCCTGGTACACCTACGCGTGTGCCCCGCTGGACGGAACAAATCGCTGCACGACATACAAAATGAACGACAATCAGCAAGCCATAGCCGGACATCAAATCGCCTCGCTCGCGCATCCCTCGTGGACCGTACTCGCGTTGGATACCGATTGGGCCGATCGCGCGCGGCATAATGGAAAGGACAACGTGGTGTTTCTTGATGGCCATGTGCAAACCAAAACCCGGGCCGAACTAATGGACGCAGACCCGAACGGGCGCGGACCATGGTGGTGGTGGGGAACTTCACCATGAGCGCATGGCCGAAAGGGTTCATCTGGGGGGCTGCGACATCCGCCTTTCAAATCGAAGGCGATCGTGCAGGGCGCGGGCCCAGCGTCTGGGATGCCTTTTGCCGACGCAAGGGCGCTGTGTTCGAAGGGCACAACGGCGACGTGGCCTGCGATCACATACATCGCTGGCGCGAGGATATAGAGCTGATGCGGCAGCTCGGAGTGCAGGCCTATCGATTCTCGATCGCGTGGCCGCGCGTGCTGCCGACTGGAAGAGGACGCATCAATGAAAAGGGATTCGCCTTCTACGACCGTCTCGTAGATGCGTTGCTGGCGGCGGGCATCGAGCCGTGGATCACACTCTTCCACTGGGATTTTCCGCTGTCCATGTATCGTCGCGGAGGCTGGTTGAACCGCGACAGTGCGGACTGGTTTGCGGATTACGCCGCGTTGGCGGTGAAGCGTCTATCCGACCGCGTGCGCCACTGGATGACCCTCAACGAACCGCAATGTTTTGTGGACCACGGTCACCGATCTGCGATGCACGCGCCAGGCCTTCGCCTGCCGATGGCCGATGTGGTGCGGGTAGCGCATCACTCCTTGCTCGCGCACGGCCGCGGAGTAAAAGCGATGCGCGCCGCGGCGCGGCGACCGCTGACCATCGGCATCGCGCAAGCAGCCGTGCCGAGTATTCCGCACGACGAGGGCCGACCCGAAGACCGGCGCGCGGCCATGAAGGCCATGGCGGACGTGTCGCGGGAATCCATGTGGAACAACGTGTGGTGGAGCGATCCGATTCTGCTCGGCCGCGTGCCTGCTGCCGCGCGTCGCGCCTACGATGCCGCCGCCGTGGATGCGATGATCGCTGACGTCGCGGAGATGGCAGAACCGATTGATTTCATCGGCGTCAATATTTATTCCGGCGGGATCGTTCGCGGTAATGCGCAGGGTCGTCACCGAACAGTGTCGGCGCAGCCCGGCGCGCCGCGGAGCCTTTGCCGCTGGCTTGTACTCCCGCGCGTCATGTATTGGGCTACCAAATTCTTTTATGAACGATACCGAAAGCCTGTGGTCGTCACAGAAAATGGGATCAGTCTTCCCGACTGGGTCGACCTCGACGGCCGTGTGCGCGATCCAGCGCGGATCGATTTTACCCGCCGCTATTTGAATGAGCTGCAGGCGTCGATTCGCGAAGGCGTGGACGTGCGCGGTTACTTTCACTGGTCTTTGATCGATAACTTTGAGTGGTCCGAAGGCTACAAAGAGCGATTCGGCCTCATCCATGTGGATTTTTCCACCGGACTCCGCACGTTGAAAGAATCCGCGAAGTGGTACCGCGAGTGGATTGAAAGCTCATCTTAGATCAAGTCAACGAGAAGGTCCCCTTTGGTGTTCGGCGATGGGTGTTTGGGTCGGACCACAGGTTATTCCAGGGCATCAACGATTTACAGCAGCCATTGCGTAGGTTTTGGGGGCTTAGAGGCGTTTTTTAAGGGCGTTTTGAGCCTCTAACCAGATTATTCATGAACGGTCTTGGTAATAGACCGTTCGGGGGTTGGTCGGCGTAGGATTGGGCGTTGCGGAGGACGCGCCGGTGTCGCAGAGCTCCACCGAATGCTTTCGTGAGAGTGTTTTAATCCAATTTCGGCCAGGATCGGCAGAACGCCGCCACTCGGCGGGAAAGCCGGTAGACATACCTGGATGCAGAGGAAATCGCCGGAGCTATATCGCCACCGCGCCCAAGCCGCGGGCGCAGTGACGGAAACGATGTCTCCAAGGATACTGCTCCTGCTCGGCAAGCTCTATAACGATGCGGCGGGCCGTCTCTCTGAACCGCACCGCCACGTGGAGCAGCCAGCTGCGCAGCGTGGCCATCTGAGGCCGACCCCCCGTTGGTTTCCCGGTGGGAGCCAGCCCCTTCACAAGCGTCAAGGCCGCCAACGAAAGGATCGCCCGAAACTGGTTGGCGCCGGCACGCGAGCAGGAAAAGCGCCCCAGCCACGCGTCTTCCTTGAGTTCCTTGATGCTGTTTTCCTAGTCGGAATGACCGTAGTAGCGAGCGCAGCCATTCTGCGGTGCGCCGCAGCCAGCGGTGGCCCGGAAACGGAGCCACCGCTGACAATGGTTTTCATAATGCGCGTGAATAAAGAATCATTCGAATTTGCGCATGTAGAACAGATCGTGCCGAATATCAGCCCCTCATTGCGATTTGAACTGTTCGCATCCGCTGTACGGGCTCGATCGACATTGTCTACGAACGACAACCGCTCGCGCATTCGAGATTTGTTCGGGCTCTCGGCGCGCTTATATTCTCTCTATTTTATTCTCGTGCAAGGTTCAATAAACCGCGCAGGATAAGCCATGGCGCTTTTGACATTTCGCACCGCCGATTTCTTCAGCCGCGCCTATGCTCGCGCCATGAAGTGGCTGGTCCTTGGGCGGCGGCGCGGCGAACCGGAACATCTGTCGGTCGGGCGTTGGGGCGAGACCGTCGCGGAGCGCGCGCTGCGTGCGAAGGGCTATCGCACCATCGAACGGCGCGTCGCCGTCGGACGCGACGAGCTGGACCTCGTGATGCGCAACAAGAACACCCTCGTGTTTGTCGAGGTCAAGACCCGCGCGGATGACGACTTCGGACGCCCGGCGGAGGCCGTCACGCGCGAAAAGCGCAGGAAACTGTCGCGCGCGGCGGTCCGCTATCTGATGAAGCGGCGGGAAAAGCCCGAATACATTCGGTTCGATATCGTCGAAGTGATCGGCAGTCGGGAGGATCCCGCGCCGCGCGTCGAACACATCCAGAACGCATTCCCGCTCGAAGGAAGGTATCGGTTGCCATGGTAAAATCGTTTCGCATTGCGCTGCTCGCCCTCGTCTCATGTGCAACCGCGCTCCGCGCGCAGGAGCTCCAGTGGGATGCGCTCTGGCAGCAGGGCCTCGACCTCGTGGACCGCAAACTCGATGCACTCGGCTATGAGTTGGATCGCGACGCGCTCGCGGCGATTCCGCGGCCCGGCGACGTCGTCCGATTTTTGAGCGGGATCGAGGCGGCCGTTGAACAAGGCAACATCGAGCAACTCGCGTGGTTGAAGCCGGAGGTCGAGGCGACGCTGGCGTGGCTGGAGCAATGGCCCGCCGCTGCGCCATACGCGAGCTGGCTGCGTCAGCAGGCGGACTATTTTCTTGCCGCCGACGACGCGATCGCATCGGTTCCCGACGCGCCGCATCGGCCGCCACCGCCCCCGCGCGATCCGCCAAAACCGCTGGACCTACCGCCGCCCCCGCCTGCTCCGCCGCCGGCCGCGAGAAAGCAGGCCGAAACCCGCGTGCAATCGCCCGAGGTGTGGAAAAAGCGGATGGCCGGCCGCCCGCCACCCGCCCGCGCCGCGGAGCTGGCACCGAAAGTGAAATCGATCTTCCGCGCCGAGGGCCTGCCGGAGGAATTAATCTGGCTGGCGGAGGTCGAATCCAGCTTCGACCCGCGCGCGCGCAGCCCGGTCGGCGCGGTCGGCTTGTTTCAATTCATGCCGCCCACCGCAAAGCGGTTCGGCCTCAATCCCGAGCGGCCTGACGAACGGCAGGATCCGGAAAAGAGCGCGCGCGCAGCCGCGGCCTATTTGCGCTTTCTCCATCGTCAATTCGGATCCTGGCCCCTCGCGCTCGCCGGCTACAATGCGGGCGAAGGTCGGGTCGGGCGCCTGTTGCGGCAGCGCGGCGCGACCTCATTCGAGGAAATCGCGGAGGCGTTGCCGCTGGAAACCCGCATGTACGTCCCCAAAATCGCCGCCGTCATCGAGCATCGCGAAGGCGTCGCCCTCTCCTCCCTCCACCCGCCGCGATAATGCGCTACGAAAAAGGATTGGTCCTTTATGGGCTATTGCCCAAACGGGTTATTGATTCACGATCTCTTGATTCGTTCAGAAAACAGCGGTTCGGGTCCGAGCAAAACACCTACCCCCCGCTCCGCGGACCCCTCCCAGGAGGGGACCTTAAGATGAGTAGGCCCCTCCACCGGAGGGGTGCCCGACGGGCGGGGTGGGTTCACACGCGTCGCGCACCGGGGCGAAGGAGCGCCGATGAATCGGACTCGGCCCCAGCTTTCGCAGCGCGGCGAGGTGCGCGGCGGTGCCGTATCCTTTGTGCGCGGCAAGCCCGTATCCAGGGTACCGACGATCAAGCTCTTCC
>CALGMT010000034.1 GCA_937958885.1 uncultured bacterium
CAAAGCAGATCCGGGCAAGCGCCGCTACATCGGGCCGATGGCGCAGGATTTCCAGGCGACCTTCGGCTTGGGCGAGGAGCGCACGATCAACACCCTCGACGCCGACGGCGTCCTCTTCGCCGCCGTCCAGGCGCTGGCCAAAGAGAATGAGGAGTTGCGCGCGAGGCTCCATGCGCTGGAACGGGAGGTGCAATCGGCGCGCCATTAAGACGGCGATCGCCCTCCGCTCGCGTCGAACAAATTTTTTACATACTGTGTAAAAAATTTGTCCGCGCGGGAGACGAAAATCTTTGCCAAACGCGCGCCGCGCGCGGCATCATATCCCGCATGAAAACGTGGCGGGAAACCAGCGCGGTGTTCGCGGAGATCGGACGGCTGCACGCCGCCGGTCAACCCGTCGCGCTGGCCACGCTGATCCGGATCGAAGGCTCGTCTTATCGCCGTATCGGCGCGCGGCTGCTGATCCGGACGGACGGCTCCATCCTCGGTCAGGTCAGCGGCGGCTGTCTCGAAGCGGACCTGCGTGAACGCGCGCTCCGCATGCTCGCCGAGGGCGGAGCGCCCGAGGTGGTGCGCTATGACACCGGTAACGACGAAAATCAGGTGTGGGGCCTCGGCATGGGCTGCAACGGGCGCTTGGACGTGTTTCTCCAAACGATCGCACCGCCATCCGAGCCCGTGCTCGCCGAAATCCGAAGCCGGTTCGATGCATCCGAATCGTTCGCCATCCGCACCGTGCTCGATGGCCCCGACGCGGGCGAGATTTTGGTCGGGCCGCCGTTCACGGATGAGAAATCCGGGATCGTCGCCGACGGCCCGCACCGCACGTTTGTGCATCATCTCGACCCGCCGCCCGACCTGGTCGTCGTCGGCGCGGGCGAAAACGCGGCGCCGCTGGTGCGATTTGCGGCGGATGTCGGGTTTCGCGTCATGGTGGTCGATCATCGCGAGGCCGCTCTTTCGCCGGCCGTTTTTCCCGCCGCGCATCGACTGATTCGCGCGCGGCCGGAGGCGCCGCCCCCGGAGTTGCCCAACCGCGTTAACATGTATGTCGTGCTGATGACGCACACCTTCGATCTGGATCGAGGATGGCTGCAGCATTTCATCGGAACCGCTGCGCCGTATATCGGTTTGCTGGGACATCGCGCGCGGCGCGACGAACTGCTCGCCGGCCTGGCGCCCGAATCGCGCGCGCGGGTATATGGTCCGGTCGGCCTCGATATCGGCGCTGAAGGCGCGGAGCAGATCGCGATCAGCATTATTGCGGAAATCCTGTCGCTCGTCGCCGGCCGCACGGCCGGCTTTCTCCGCGATCGAACCGCGCCAATTCACGCGTAGCCGCCGCGGCGCGCGTGGATGCTTCGATATTGATTTCCGGCGCAGTTGTGCAAACGTGTCCGCCGATTCAAGGGAGAATACGCATGAAGGTTGTGCTGGCATATTCGGGCGGCTTGGACACGTCGGTAATCCTGGGGTGGATCAAGGAAACCTATAACGCCGAGGTGATTTGTTTCGCGGCGGACATCGGGCAGGAAGAAGAACTCAAGGGGCTCAAGGCGAAGGCGAAGAAATCCGGCGCGTCGAAATGCTACGTGGACGACCTGCGCGAGGAATTCGCGCGCGATTTTGTGTTCCCGATGATTCGCGCGGGCGCGGTGTACGAAAGCGGCTATCTGCTCGGCACGTCAATCGCGCGCCCGCTCATCGCCAAGCGGATGGTGGAAATCGCGGTGGCGGAGGGCGCCGACGCGATCGCGCACGGCGCGACGGGCAAGGGCAACGATCAGGTGCGCTTCGAGTTGACCGCATACGCGCTGCGTCCGGACATTCGTGTGATCGCGCCGTGGCGCGAGGAGCGCTATCGCAAGCAATTCGACGGGCGCCAGGCCATGCTCGATTATTGCGCGCGGCACGGGATCCCGGTCGAGGCGTCGGCGAAGAAACCGTATTCGATGGACCGCAATCTGCTGCACATCAGCTTCGAGGGCGGCATCCTGGAGGACCCGTGGAACGAGCCGCCGGCGGACATGTTCAAGTTGAGCGTGAGCCCGGAGCGCGCGCCGGCCAAGCCCGAATATGTGGAGATCGAATTCAAGGCCGGGAACGCCGTGGCGGTGAACGGAAAGAAACTCTCGCCGCTCGGTGTGATGCAAACGCTTAACATGCTCGGCGGCAAACACGGCGTCGGCCGTGTGGACCTCGTCGAAAACCGGTTTGTCGGCATGAAAAGCCGCGGCGTGTACGAAACGCCCGGCGGCACGATCCTGCACCGCGCGCGCGAGGCGGTCGAGCAGCTCACCATGGACCGCGAGGTGCTGCATCTCCGCAACAGTCTCATCCCGCACTATGCGAAGCTGGTGTACAACGGCTTCTGGTTCGCGCCGGAGCGCGAGATGTTGCAGACGGCGATGGATGAAGCGGTCACGAATGTCACCGGCGTTGCGCGCATCAAACTTTACAAAGGCAGCGCGACGGTCGTCGGACGCAAGGCGGAGATGTCGCTGTACGACCCGCACATGGCGAGCTTCGAGGGCGCGGGCGGGTATGACCAGGGCGACGCCACGGGCTTCATCAAGCTCAACGCGCTCCGCCTCCGCGTACGCGCGCGCGCGCGGCGCTGACACGCCCGGCGGCGGGAACGGGCCCGGCGCGCATGGCATGCATGAATTCGGCATAGCGGAGACGATCGTGCAGACCGCGCTCGACGCGGCGCGCGCGCACGGCGCGGCGCGGGTGGACGTTGTCCGCGTGCGGATCGGCGACTTGTCCGGCGTGGTGGAGGAGGCGCTTCGCTTCGCGTTCGAGTCGATCGCGGACGGCACGCCGGCAGGCGGCGCGCGGCTAGAGATTGAGCGCGCACCGGTTCGGTGCTACTGTTCGTCTTGCGGAGTCGAGTTCGCGACGGCTCCGCTGGATTATCAATGTCCCGCATGCGGCGCCATCAGCGGCGACGTGCGAGGCGGACGCGAAATGGACTTGGTGTCGATCGAGGTTTCCTGACATGTGCGATCATTGCGGATGTTCGACCCCGGCCCCTCACGCGCATGGACATGCCCACGACCACGACCATTCGCACGCCCACGACCACGACGAAGAGCGCAAGACGATCGCGCTGCATCAGTCGTTGATGGCCAAGAACGACCGGCTCGCGGAGCAAAATCGCGGATTTTTCAAAGGGCGCGGCATTCTTGCGCTCAACCTCGTCTCCTCGCCCGGGTCGGGCAAGACGGCGCTCATCGAGGCGACGCTGCGCGCGTTGAAGGATGAATTCCGCATGGCGACCATCGTCGGCGATCTCGCGACGGACAACGACGCGCGGCGTTTGCGCGCCGCAGGCGCGCCGGCGATTCAGATCACGACCGGCGCCGTCTGCCATCTCGACGCCCATATGGTCCAGCATGCGTTGGAGGATCTCGGCGACGCGCCGGTCGATATCCTGTTCATTGAGAACGTCGGCAACCTGGTGTGTCCGTCGAGTTTCGATCTCGGCGAACGGCTGCGCGTCGTGGTCACGTCCGTGACCGAGGGCGAGGACAAGCCGTTGAAATATCCCGCGATTTTCCAGAATGCGGACGCGGTGGTGGTGAACAAGATCGATTTGGCCGACGCAGTGGGATTCGCACGCGAAACCGCGCTGGCAAACCTTAAAGCGGCGGCGCCCCGCGCGCGCCTCTTCGAGATTTCCGCCCGCACCGGCGCGGGCCTCGACGCGTGGCACGCGTTCCTCCGCGAGCACGCGCCGCGCCGGCCCGCGCAACCGCGCGAGGCCGGATGATTGCGCGCGGTCTTCTGTTCCTGGCGTGGACCGCCTGCGTAATGGTGGGTCCATTCGATGCCGCGCGCGCGGCGCACGCGCCGGGCCGCTGCTGGGACATTCCGATGCCGGGCGGCGCGACGGCCCGGTATTGCATGCCGGACCGATGGAACGGGCACCTCGTCGTATATGCGCGCGGCACGGTCGCCGCGTCGGAGCCGCTCGATTTTTATCAACTGACCCTGCCGGGCGACATCGCGCTGCCGGAATTGGCCATGGCGCTTGGGTATGCGTTCGCGACGACGACCTTTCGCGCGAATGGATTCAACACCCTGGAGGCCGTGGACGACTTGCGCATCCTCGCCGAAGGCTTTCCGCTCGTGTTCGGTCGCGCGCCGCGCCGCACGCTGCTGGTCGCCGTATCCCTCGGCGCCTCGCCCGCGGCGATCGCGATCGAGCGGCACCCGAATCTGTTCGATGGCGGGCTGTTCATTTCCGGTCCGATCGGCAGCCTGCGGATTCAGGTCGATTACCTCTTTCACTTCCGCGCGCTCTGCGATTATTTCTACCCCGGCGTAATCCCCGGCTCCATTCTCGACGTGCCGCTCGGCGTTCAGGATGACTGGTACACGGTGCATGAACCCGCGGTGCGGCAGGCGGTGTTGTCCGATCCCGCGCGCGCATTTGCGCTGCTTCGCGTGTTGAAGATTCCGCACGATCCGGCCGACGCGGACAACGCGGCGGATGTCTTCGAACGCCTGCTCTGGTATCACGTGTTCGGATGGGACGACATCGTCTCGCGGCTGGGCGGCATTCCATTCGACAATGTCGGCGCGCGGTACGCGGGATCCGACGACGACGCGGCGCTGAACGCCGGCGTGCCGCGCGTCGCGGCCGATCCCGCGGCGCGGCGTCGGTTGCTGCTCTACGAAAACACCGCGCGCCCGTCGCGGCCGATCCTGATTCTGCACAACGTGGGCGATGAAACGGTCCCGTTCGCGCAGGCCGCGCTCTACCGATGGCGCGCGGAGCGGAACGGGCGGGGGCGCTTCGTCGAGATCGAGGCGATCGATCGCCCGGGCCACGTCAATATGAGCGCGGCCGAGCTGCTGCGGGCTTTCCTGCGGGCGGCCGACGCCGCGGGCGCCGGACTCGCGCCGCCGCGCGGGAGGCGCTAAACTCGCGTATGGAAATTTTCAAGAAGATCACCTTCGAGGCGGCGCACCGGCTGCCGAACTGTCCGCCCGGCCACAAGTGCGCGCGTCTGCACGGCCATTCGTTCACCGTGGAACTGCACGTTCGCGGTCCGATCGATCCGCACGCGGGATGGGTGATGGATTTTGGCGAGCTGAAGCGCGCGTTCGCGCCGCTCTATGATCAGCTCGACCACCGCTATCTCAACGAGATTCCCGGCCTGGAGAATCCGACCAGCGAACACATCGCGCGCTGGATTTGGCAACGACTCAAGCCGGAACTTCCGATGCTCGCGCGCGTGGTGGTGCACGAAACATGCACCGCGGGAGCGTGCTATAGCGGCGAGGACCAGGCTTAAGCGCCGGAGGCTACCCGCTCCGATCCGTCCTCCGCGCCACCGCGCGAGTCCTTTTATTGCGCTGGATTGATCGTTATTGAAGAATTTCGCGGAGGACTCGGCCGTCGGCAAAGGGCATCGACACGCCAAGCAAGGCGGCCGCGGTGGGGGCGACGTCGATGAGCTCCATGTCGTCGATGACGACCTGTTTCCGAATGCCCGCGCCGGACGCGATGAAGCCGGTCTTCATCGCGAGGCGGCTCGGTAGATAGCCATGCTGGCCGCGCAACGACGAGCGGCGCAGGAATCGCCCTGAGATCGCGCCGGAAAACATGTAGCCGGGTTCGCCTTCCAGATAAAACGCCGCACCCGGCGCGGCGCCGAGTTCATTAAGCTGCTCGCGCTCGATGAAGCGGAAATAGACCTCGCCCGATTCGTCCTCGGAGTGTGCTTGGAGCAATGCTCGGACCGAGCGGGCCGTCCGGCGGTCCGCTGGGTTTTTCAGATAGACCCCGGCGGAGCCGCCTGAATTGACCACGACTGCTTTCCAATCTGAAATTCGGCCGTTCTCGACGGTCAGGAATCCGTGCTCCGCCAACAGGACGTTCGGCGCAATCATGAATTCGACATCGGCGAAGCCGTGATCGCCGACGATTATCCACGCGGTTCGTTCTGCGATACCCGCCTGCTCCACCGCTTCTTGCAGTCGCTTGACCAGTTCATCCGCACGCGCGAACGCCGCGCGCGTCTGCGATGAGGCGGGCCCGTGTCGGTGTTGCACCTTGTCCGGCTCTACAAAATGAATCATCAACAGCTTCGGCTTGTGTTGGCGGATCAATTCCGCCGCCAAACGAGCGAGCATCGCGTCGCGTCGATCGGCAGCCGAAAGGTGATCATGCCAGCGCCGGCGATAGATCCGATCCGCCATCGCGAGCAGCGCGGGCGTGGCGAATCGCCGGACCTGCGTGATCTCGCCGCCGTGCGGAGACGACCAGAATTCGGGGAAATTCCAGTGGATGTTGGTCGATCCCGCCGTCGTCGGCCACGACAGCGTTGCCACCGTGAGGCCCGCCTCGGCGACACGATCCCAAATGGCGGGCACCCGGAGATCCGAGGCGTACCACGCCCCGCGGTCGGGGTCGTTGATCGGGTGCATGTTGTTTCCGAACGCCACGCCGTGCTTCACCGGACGCGAGCCGGTGGAGATATCCGCGTGCCCTACATACGTCAGCGACGGATAGGGGGGAGCAACTCGGGTGGCAAAAGAACCCGAGGTGCGAAGTTCCTTGAGCGTCGGCATATTGCGCGCCTGAACAGGATCGAGATAGAGCGAGGGCCTGAGACCGTCAATGGAAACAATTATAACATGTTCGGCGCGAGATTTTTCCAAAAACGGATCGCCATTTTGCGCATTGGCAACCAGACCGGCTCCATAAACCAGCGCCGTGATGAATACCCACATGATTTTTCCAAGAGCCATCGTCCCACTCCAAAGTGTTAGATTTTTGTTAGGATTACATGCGACATTTAGGGTGTCAATGCGGAAGGGGCTATTGATGGAAGTTCTTTGTATTCGTTCGGCCCGAATCAGTTCGGGTCCGGCCAAAACACTCACCCCCCGCTTCGCGGACCCCTCCCAGAGGGGACTCTATTCTGGTCCCCTCCTCCGGAGGGGTGCCCGAAGGGCGGGGTGGGTTAATCCACAGCCCCGCAAGTGAAAATCATTGCAGGGTGAAGATACCCTGTTTCATGGCGCGCGGTCGAAGCGTCGAGAATTAGCGGACGGCTACGGCCGAGTAGGAGGAGACGTCCGGGCAGGAACAGACGAGGTGTTTGTCGCCGTACGGATTGTCCACGCGGGCCACGGCCGGCCAGAACTTTCGCGCGCGCAAGCTGGGCAACGGATAGGCCGCCAGTTCGCGGGAATAGGCGTGCGGCCATTCATCTGCGCACACGGCGGCTGCGGTGTGGGGCGCATTCTTCAGGGGGTTGTCCGAGCGATCCAGCGTGCCGTCAATCACGGCTTGAATTTCGCCTCGAATCGCAATCATCGCATCACAAAAGCGATCCAATTCCTCCTTCGGCTCGCTCTCGGTCGGCTCGATCATCATCGTTCCGGGCACCGGCCATGAGACGGTGGGCGCGTGAAATCCGTAATCCATCAGCCGCTTCGCGACATCGGTTTCGTCTATGCCGCTTTTTTCCTTCAGCGGTCTCAAATCGAAGATCAGTTCGTGCGCAACCCGCCCGCGACTTCCGACATAATGCACCTCATAATGGGGCTCGAGTCGCGCCTTGATGTAATTCGCGTTCAGGATGGCCAATTTCGTCGCATCGGTCATTCCCGCGCCGCCGAGCATGCGGATGTAGCCGTACGAAATGAGCAGGATGCTCGCGCTGCCCCACGGCGCAGAGGATACGGCGGGGATGCTGTTCGCTCCGCCGACCGGCGCGAAGGGGTGGCGCGGCAGATATGGCGCGAGATGTTTCGCGACCGCAATCGGACCCATACCCGGCCCGCCGCCGCCATGCGGAATCGCGAAGGTCTTGTGCAGATTCATGTGGCACACATCCGCGCCGATCAGCGCGGGCGTTGTGAGCCCCACCTGCGCGTTCAGATTTGCGCCGTCCATGTACACCTGGCCGCCGTAGCGGTGCACGAGCGCGCACACCTCGCGCACATTATCTTCAAAAACGCCGTAGGTCGATGGATAGGTGATCATCAATGCCGCCAGGCGATCTGCGTGCTGCGCCGCCTTTGCCGACAGGTCCGCGAAATCGATGTGTCCCGCCTTGTCGCACGCGACGACCACAACCTCCATGCCCGCCATGACGGCCGATGCAGGATTGGTGCCGTGCGCCGAGGCCGGTATCAACGCCACCGTTCGGTGACCTTCGCCGTGCGCTCGGTGATAGGCGCGAATTGCAAGCAAGCCCGTATATTCGCCCTGCGATCCTGCGTTGGGCTGCAGCGAAACGGCCGGGAATCCGGTGATTTCCGCCAAGGCCTTCTCCAACTCCTTGAATATTTGCGCATAACCGCGCGC
This sequence comes from uncultured bacterium, assembly GCA_937958885.1. Classification (GTDB taxonomy): domain Bacteria; phylum Verrucomicrobiota; class Kiritimatiellia; order CAIVKH01; family CAIVKH01; genus JAMLJG01. The sequence continues at coordinate 8,333 of CALGMT010000034.1, forward strand.
CTGATCTGCGGGCGCAAACGGATGCAGCGCGCCGAATGCGGGCCAGGTCACCGGCATCATTTCCGCCGCCGCGTTCAGTTTCATCGTGCAAGATCCCAGCGGAATCATCGCCTGGTCGAGTCCGAGGTCCTTCTGCTCCAACCCTTTCAGATAGCGCATCATGGCCGTTTCGGAGCGGTGCGCATGAAAGACCGGATTGCGCAGATACGGCGTCGCGCGGATCAAATCCTCGTGAAACTCCAACTCGCCGGAAGGATCAATCGTCTCCACGTCCGGTGTCGGCTTGCCCGCCGCCTCCGCGAGTGCGGCCACAATATCCGCGAGATCGGACTCCGCCACCGTCTCGTCCAACGCAATCCGTACACCGCGTGCCGCGCGGCCGAAATTGATCCTTCGGCGCACGGCGGCTGCATGAACTCGTTCAGCATCCACGCCTTCCGGAGGCACGAGCATAACCGTGTCGAAGAAATACGGGTTCTCCGACACATATCCTAAACTTTCTGCCGCTGATTTTAGTAATCGTGCAAATGAGTGGATGCGGCAGGCAATGGATTTCAAGCCTTCAGGGCCATGATAGGCTGCGTAAAAGCCTGATATATTGGCGAGGAGGGCTTGAGCCGTGCAGATATTGGACTTTGCCTTTTCACGGCGAATATGCTGCTCGCGTGTTTGAAGGGCCATTCTATAGGCGGGTCGGCCGGTGGCATCGACGGAAACGCCGATGATTCGGCCGGGCATTTCGCGAACGAACTCGTTCCGGGTCGCAAAAAACGCCGCGTGAGGTCCGCCGTATCCCATTGGAACGCCAAATCGTTGTGCATTCCCCAATGCAACATCAGCGCCGAACTCGCCGGGGGGGGTGAGAATGGTCAGCGCGAGCAGGTCTGTGGCGACGGCGACCAGTATGCCGGCCTGGTGGGCGCGCTGAATAAAGGAGCGAAGGTCGCTCACGTTTCCATCCTCGTCGGGATATTGCAACAGGGCTCCGAATACGCCGCCTGCGAGGTCTTCCGTGCGGAAGGATCCGACGCGCAGCTCGATGCCGAGCGGCTCGGCGCGTCCGCGGAGTACTTCGATCGTCTGTGGAAACACTTTGTCGGACACGAAGAATACGTTTCCGACGTCCTGTCGGGATTTTCGCTCCTGGATGCGATGCAGCATGGCCATCGCCTCGGCGGCGGCGGTTCCCTCGTCGAGCAGGGAGGCATTGGCGACGTCCATACCGGTGAGGTCGGCGACCATGGTTTGGAAATTTAGCAGCGCTTCCAGCCGGCCCTGCGCGATTTCCGCCTGATACGGGGTGTACGGGGTGTACCAGCTCGGATTCTCGAGCACGCAGCGCTGGATCACCGGCGGGGTGACGGTTCCGTAATAGCCGAGTCCGATGTAGGAGCGGAAGACCTTGTTCTTAGCCGCGATGCCTTGCAGGCGCTTGAGATAGGTCGCCTCGGATTCGCCCGAAGGGAGCTTGAGCGGCTTTTTTAGGCGAATGGAGGCCGGGATGGTTTCTTCGATCAGTTGGTCCAGCGACGAAACGCCGATTGCGGCGAGCATGGCGTCGCGATCGCGGGGCTGCGGTCCGATATGGCGGGCGGAGAACGAGTCGTTCGACATGGATGTCACCAGAGGTCGAGTACTATAATCCCGGTTTCCGCTAATTCCAGTTTGATTTCCGATTCGCTGCGGCCATCAACGGGGGCCAAAGACGCGGTCGATAAAAGCGGAGAAGACCGGCCAATAGGCAGGCGTCTGATTCCATCCGGCTTCGTCGTGGCTGCCGGTCAGTTCGAAGAAGGCCTTGGGCTCCGCCGCCGCTTCGTACAAGGCTTTGCCGAGCTCGAATGGAATCAACTGGTCGTCGCGCGAACTGGCGAACAGTTTGGGCGCCGCGATATGGGGCACACGTTTTACGGCCTCATAGCGAAACGCGGCCAATCGCCGCACGGGCAGCCATGGGTACAACCGCTCGCCGACGTCCACCACGCTGGTGAAGCTCGCCTCGAAGATCGCGCCGCGCACGGGCTTGTCCAGCGCGAGTTGCGCGGCGATCGTGCCGCCGAGCGATGCGCCATACACGATTACCGGCGGATCGTCGGCGTCATCGTATTTCGCGCGAACGACTTCATACGCCGCGCGCGCATCGCGATAGGTGCCCTGCTCGGTCGGCCGGCCGCGGCTCCGGCCGTATCCGCGGTAGTCGAAGATGAACACATTCAGCCCGAGGCTATGCAGGTCGCGGCACAGGCCGATCCGGTTCGCGATATTGAGGCCGTTGCCGTGGCAATACAGGATCGTGCCGCGCGCCTCGGGATGTGGAATCCACCAGCCGTGCAGCCGCACGGTGTCCTCGGCGACAAACTCGACGTCCTCATATTCGAGTCCGACCTCGCGCGGCGTCGCCTCGATCACGCGGGACGGGGCGTAGAGACTGCGCCACTCGAACCAGCGAAATGCCAGCCAGAGGACGGCGATCCAAAAAATCACCCGCAGCGCGATCGCGATCATGGCAGCTCAAACGGATAGGGGCACGGCACGAGCACGCGCGCGCCCGACGCGGTTACCGCCACGGTATCTTCGATGCGCACGCCGCCATGCGCAGGATCGTAAAGTCCGGGTTCGACCGTGACCACGTGGCCGGCGCGCAAGCGCACCTTCGCGACCGCTATCGAGGGCGGCTCGTGGATTTCCAACCCGACGCCGTGTCCGGTGCCGTGAAAAAAGCCGATCGGCCGGCCGTCGCGATGCTCCGTTTTGAATCCGGCCTCCTCGAAGCGCCGCTTGATCTCCGCATGGATACCATCCGCGCGAACGCCCGGCCGGATCGCGGCGCGCGCCCAGGCCTGCGCCGCGCGCACGGCGCGGTACATGCGCCGCGCCATCGGCGAGGCCCGTCCTTTCACGACAGTGCGGGTGATGTCGCCCCAGTAGCCGCTCGGTTGGTGCTGTGGGAAAATATCCAACACGATTGTCTCGCCCGCGCGCAGAGGCCCTTCGCCGCGGTGGTGCGGATCCGCGGCCTGGGCTCCGCAGGCGACGATCGTTTCGCGGGCGGCGCATTGCCGGTCAAGCAGCGCGCGATCGATCACGGATTTGAGCCGCTCGGAGGTAAGCACCCGACCTCGGTCGACCAGTTCTCCCGCGCGGTTGACGCGCGCCGCTCGCAGCGCGCGTAACGCGGCGCGCATGGCCGCCACCGCGCCTTGTTGCGCCAGCGCGATGCACGCAATCTCGTGCTCGGATTTGACGGCGCGCTCCGGATACAGCGCGCCCTCCGCGATGTCCACACGTATGCGGGCGCGCTCCAGCGCGCGCGCCACGCCGATCGGAAACGCCGCGCTCACGGTCGCCGCGCATGTGCGTGTTCGGCGCGCCAGCGCGACCGCCCACGCCGCCGGATCGCGCCGCGACTCGCTCGGCACCCTCAACGCCTCCGGATCCCACACCTTCGAAACACGCGCTTCGTCCAGCGCGCGGCCATATTCTAGCGGAGGAACGACCAGATGTTTGCCCTTGCGACCTGCATCGAGGAGGACAACCGGATCGACCGGAGAGAAGCCGCAGGCGTACCGCATATCCGCGGAATCTCCCGACCCCGCCACAATCAAACGCGCTGTTGATGGTTTTTTCATTCGACGACTGTTTCCATGGCGCTTTCGCGAAAAATGCCCGTTTTTTATGGTTTTCAACAATCCCGCAATTTGGAAGCATCTGCCAACACGCGACTAACAACTCGCGAATGATGCCCACCATATCTAGTGTGTTATTAGAACATTACAACTATTTGTAGAGGCTCGAAACTTATTTTTAGTTTTCGCATTTTTTCACTTGTCGGAGCTTGGGACGCTTTTTAGCTTTCAGCCGTCACAGGCAAGAGACAGGGCTGAACAGGGCTGTTAATAAGTTGTTGATAATTGGTTTTCCATTGCATGTCGAGCGTGCGGTTGTTCGGCGCGGATTGGATTGATTTTCCTGAATTTTCTGGCCCGTGACACGAGGCCGGCGCTATTGGGGCGCGGCCCAAGGGGGTCTAGGAACGTGAGCAGTGCAGAGTTGGTTTGGGCAAAAGCGTGCAAGCATTTAAGGTCCACGCTTTCTAAAGATGTGTTCGATCGCTGGATCGGTGTCATCGAAGCGCATGAGTTGGTCGGCGACAAGCTGATCCTCTCGGTACAGAACAATTTCTACCAGAGCTGGCTGGAAGAAAACTATCTACCGTTGATCCAGGATGCCGTCGCGTTGGCGCACGGCAGCGCGTTGAAGATCGGGTTCGCCGTCTCGCGCACCCATACCGCGCAGGAGCCGCCAGTTTCGCCGGTCGCCGCGCGCCCGGCGGAACGCGAAAAGCCGGGGCCGGCGCCGACACGCCAGGTCCTGAATCCGAAATACACGTTCGACTCGTTTGTCGTAGGGCCGTCGAACAGTTTTCCGCACGCCGCCTCTCTCGCGGTCGCGCAGTCGCCGGGCCGCGCGTACAACCCGCTGTTCCTCTACGGCGGCGTCGGGCTCGGCAAGACGCACCTGATGCAGGCGATTGGCCACTCGGTCGGCTCGCAGAGCAAGGCCACGATTGCGTATGTGTCCTGCGAAACGTTCACGAACGAATACATCGACGCCTTGCAGCGCAAGGCGCTGGTGCAGTTCCGAAAGAAATACCGGAATGTGGACGTGCTGCTGATCGACGATATCCAGTTCCTCGGCGGCAAAGAACGCATGCAGGAGGAATTTTTCCACACGTTCAACGCGCTGTTCGACGCGCACAAGCAGATCGTGATGACGTGCGACCGACCGGCCGGCGAAATCCCGGGCCTCGAACACCGCCTCGTCTCGCGCTTCGAGTGGGGCCTGGTCACGGAGCTCGAGGCGCCGGACATCGAAACACGTATTGCGATCCTCCGGAACAAGCAGGAGCAATTGAACCTCAACCTGCCCGAGGAGATCATCAACTATCTCGCCGAGAAAATCCGTTCGAACATCCGCCGGCTCGAGGGCGCGTTGATTCGCGCGGTGTCCTACGCTTCGTTGACCGGACGCCCGCTCACCCTCGAGGTGGTGGAATATCTGCTGCGCGACACGCTGGACCAGGAAAAGCAGGAAACGCTGACGATCGAGGAAATCCAGAAAGTCGTGGCCGACCATTTCGACCTTCGCCTCGCGGACATGACGAGCAATCGGCGCCCGCAGTCGATCGCGTTTCCCCGCCAAGTCGCGATGTATTTCTGCCGCGAAATGACGCCGCATTCGCTGCCGAGCATCGGCGCGGCCTTTGGGCGCAATCACGCGACCGTGCTGCACGCCTGCCGACTTGTCGCGAACCGGCTCAAGCAGGATGCCGCGTTCCGCCAGAATATGCTCGTGCTCCAGCAGCGGCTCGGCAGGCGTACTTGATCCGCGCATGTCAGCCTGTTCACAACAGCCGCAACGGTTGTGCATGGCGTGTGGGGAGATTGAATGTCTTGAACCTGTTCACAGCGGTGCGCCGCCGCCGCCCGGTTATTCGCGAATTATCCACAAGCCGAAAGGCCCGATTGACGCGCGGTCATACGCCAGTGAAGACTTGTTGTCCTAGTTGTCACCAGCCATAATAAGAAGATTATAGGGGGCATACTCTCCAACTATTCCCTCTCAGAGGGTGTCGATAACGTGAGCAAGGAAACGCCATGAAACTGATCGTGAATAAAGACGCCATCCTCGATGGACTCCAGAAAGTGCAGTCCATCGTCTCCACCCGTTCCACCCTGCCGGTGCTTTACAACGTCTATCTGAAGGCCGAGCAGGAAACACTATGGCTCACCGCGACGGATCTGGAAGTCACCGTGCGCACATCCGTCGGCGCGCGCGTCTCGCGTACGGGTGGCACCACGCTGCCGGCGCGCCGCGTCTTCAGCATTTTCAGGGAATTGCCGGAGAACGAGATCGAAATCGACGTGGACGACAAGGACACGGCGTCGATTCGGTCCGGCGCGTCCTACTTCAAAATCCTCGGCATTTCGGAGGACGAATTTCCGCCGCTGCCGAAGTTCCAGGGCACCCGCGCCTACTCGATAGAACAAAAGCTTTTCAAGATGATGCTGCAGTCGGTTCACTATGCCGCGTCCGCGGACGATACCCGTCCGATGCTGAATGGCGTGCTGTTGAGCTTCAAGGGCGGCAAATTCAGCGCCGTGGCGACGGACGGACGCCGTATGGCGATGTGGGAACAGGAGCAGGAGATCGCCCGCGATCAAGAGGGCGAATGGATCGTGCCCACGAAAACGGTCCATGAACTCCTCCAATCGCTGAAAGACGATGGAACGGTTAAAATCCAAGTCTCGGAGAGCCAGATCGCGTTCGAGTTCGACAGCATGCTGGTGATCTCCAAGCTGGTGGATCACACCTATCCGAACTTCCGCCAGGTCATTCCGAGCGGGACCGAGCAACGCATAGCGTTGGAGCGCGAGCTGGTGCTCACCGCGATTCGCCGCGTCGCATTGCTCCTGACCGACCGCACGACGTCGATCACGCTGACCTTTGGCAAAAATCATCTCGAAATTTCCGCAATCGTCAATGACGTGGGCGAGGCGAAAGAGAAGGTCGCGATAAAGTACAGCGGCAAGGATATCACGGTCGCGTTCAACCCCGAATTCTTGATGGACCCGCTCAAGAATCTCTCGACTGACGAAGTGACGTTTGAGCTGAACAACGAAATGAGTCCGTGCATGATCAAGGCCGACAAGCCGTTTGTGTATGTGTTGATGCCGATGCGCCTGAAGTAGCCGAGGCACAGAGGAACGGGGAATCGAAGCGATGGTTGCCCGACTAGGATTTGAACCTAGACAAACAGATCCAGAGTCTGTTGTGCTACCATTACACCATCGGGCAAACGAACCTCAATAAATAGGTCGGGCAACAGCGCCCGTCAAGGCAACAGCGCGCCATGCGGATACTCTTCATACGCCATGCGGAGGCGGTGGACGCTGCGGAGTTCAAGGGCAGCGACCTCGAACGCCCGCTTACACCTGAGGGCCGAAAACGGTTTGCGAAAGTGGCCGCGCGCCTCGCGCGGGCATATCCGAAGCCCGATCGCCTCGTTTGTTCCAAGGCTGTTCGTGCCTGGGAGACGGCGGAGGATGTGCGCCGCGCGTTCGGCGCGGTCAAACTTGAACTGCGCGAGGAACTGAATCCCGGCGCTTCGCCCGACACGGTGCGCGCGCTGCTGCGCGAAAAGACCGAACTCGAATGGGTCGTGCTCGTCGGACATGAACCCGATTTTTCACGGGCCATTGCCGCACTAACAGCGCAGGGCAAATTGCGTATCAAGTTCAAGAAGGGCGGCGTCGCCGAAGTGGACTGGAACGGGCGCGGGCCCGGCACGCTCCGATCTCTTTGGGACCCCGCCCGGCTTTGAAACGAACCTTGCCATAATAGAAAAGGGTATTTTTTCAAAAAAATGGCCTTAACGAAATTAGCGCAATGACATATTTAATCGATTATGTGCTTACCTTCAGAGAATGGGCACGATCACAAAGGAGTAATTAGGAGGCATACAGATGAGCCAGTTAAGGAACATGGTGTTTGCGGGAGCTATAGCGCTTGCGCTAGCTGCGGTATCCCACGCGGCGAGTTTGGCGTCGGATGATGCGTCGGATGTGGCGTATTCCGGCGGGTGGACGAATGGTTCGAACGGCGGGTCCGGCTTTGGCGCCTGGGTGTTGTCGCCGCCTGTACCGGGCCCCTTTTCGGGTCATTTCATCGGAAATTCGACGCTTAATGGCGATGGATCTGACGATGGGAATGTAGGAGGTGTTCCGCTTGATAACGACATTAACACCGGCGCATTTGGTCCGGTTGCTTGGGGAATGTATGCGAACAGCGGGAGAAACGCCACTGCCGTCCGTCCCTTCACCGGAGGGCCGCTCGCGCCAGGCCAAACCTTCTCCGTCGATTTCGACAACGGTTACATTAATCCTGGCGGTCAAATTGTCGTCGGGTTACTTGATGCGTTTTATGCGCCGGTACTTCAGGTTTTGTTCACAGGTGGCGGTACGTTTTATCAGTATCAAGACGTCGGACCTGCTATCAATACTAGTGTCGGCTATGGCGACGAGGGCCTTAATTTGACCGTGACGATGACAGGTCCGACCAACTACTCCGCAACACTTACGCGGCG
>CALGMT010000035.1 GCA_937958885.1 uncultured bacterium
TCCGCCATTGCTGGAGAGACGCTGGTCTGAAAAGCGGACGTGAAGGGGCTTGTGAAAAAGGTCTGGAAAAAGCAGACAGTCTGTAGGAGTATCCGTCATTGGAAAACCTCGCATGCCGTTTTGTGTAACGGACTAAACGATAGCATGTTACAGAGGTTTTCCAATACTATTTTCCAACTATTTCATGCCCCTTCGTGAATAATCCGGGCTAAATCCGGGGAACTCCAGTCTTCACAGATGACTCCCTATTCTGGATGGTGGATTACCAGGGGGAATCGACATAGAATGAGGGCGTGAGATTTATTGACGAATATCGCGACGCAGCAGCAGCACAGAAGCTGGCGGATCAGCTTCGGCGTGTCACGACACGCCCATGGACGTTGATGGAGGTGTGCGGCGGACAAACACACGCAATCGTGAAGTTCGGAGTGGATGCGCTGCTGCCGAAAGGCATCGAACTCGTACACGGGCCGGGATGCCCAGTCTGCGTGACGCCGATCGAGCTGATCGATAAGGCCATCGCTATCGCGTCCCGCCCAGAGGTCACGTTCTGTTCGTTCGGCGATATGCTCCGCGTGCCGGGCTCCAAACGGGATTTGCTGTCCGTAAAAGCAGAGGGGCGCGATGTCCGGATTGTGTACTCGCCGCTCGATGCGGTTCGCTGCGCGGCTGATCGCCCGGACCGCGAAGTGGTGTTCTTTGCGGTCGGGTTCGAAACGACGGCGCCGGCGAACGCAATGGCGGTCGCGCACGCGCACCGGCTCGGCCTGAAGAATTTCTCGCTGCTGGTGTCGCATGTCCTCGTGCCGCCCGCTATCGAGGCGTTGATGGCATCGCAACAGAATCGAATCCAGGCTTTCCTCGCGGCGGGCCATGTGTGCGCGATCATGGGCGTCGAGGAATATGTGCCGCTCGCGGCGAAGTACAAGGTCCCGATCGTGGTGACGGGTTTCGAGCCGATCGATATTCTGCAAGGGGTGCTCATGGCGGTGACGCAACTGGAAGAGGGCCGCGCGGAGGTGGAGAACCAGTACGCGCGCGCGGTGCGCGCGGAGGGAAATCGACCCGCCCAGCGTCTCATCGCGGAGATTTTCGAGGTCGCCGACCGCATGTGGCGCGGCATCGGCGAGATTCCGAGAAGCGGGCTCCGCCTGCGCGCGGCCTATCGCGCGTTCGATGCGGAGGCGAAGTTCGATGTCGAAACGGTGCGCTCCGAAGGATCGGGCGAATGCATCAGCGGCCTGATCATGCAGGGGATCAACAAACCGCACGAGTGTCCCGCGTTCGGCACGCGCTGCACGCCGGAACACCCGCTGGGAGCGACAATGGTCTCCTCCGAAGGGGCATGCGCGGCGTATTTCCGATATCGACGCGCGGATGCCGTGGGAGGGCGCGACCGCGCGTGACGCGCGGATCAAGTCCGTCATCTCATGAACAACGGCGCGCCGATGTCTTCATGTCCCCTGCCCCTCCGCCACTACCCGCATGTGCTGATGGCGCACGGGGGCGGAGGCCGGCTGATGCAGGACCTTATCGAGCATGTGTTCCGCCCGGCGTTCGGTAATCCGCTGCTGGATCAGCGGCACGACGGGGCGACACTGGAGATGGAGGCCGGACGCATCGCGTTCACGACCGATTCTTATGTGGTGCGACCCCTGTTCTTTCCCGGCGGCGATATCGGAAGCCTCGCGGTGAACGGCACGGTCAACGATCTCGCGATGTGCGGCGCGCGACCGCTCTACTTGAGCGCGGGTTTTGTTATCGAAGAGGGATTGCCGATGGATGCGCTGCGGCGCGCGGTCGCGTCGATGGCGGCCGCCGCGCGGCGCGCGGGGGTGTCGATTGTGACGGGCGACACCAAGGTGGTGGATCGGGGCAAGGGCGACGGCCTCTACATCAACACGGCGGGCGTGGGCCGCGTGGTCGCGCCGCGGCCGATCGGACCCGCGGCGGTGCGGCCGGGCGATGCGATTTTATTGAACGGCGATATCGGGCGGCACGGCATAGCGATCATGGCGGCGCGCGAGGGCATCGGCTTCGAAACGGAGATCGCGAGCGATTGTATGCCGCTGCACGAGGATGTCTTGCGCCTGTTCGAGGCGGGCATTGCCGTGCGGTGTCTTCGCGATTGCACGCGCGGCGGCCTGGCGGCGGCGCTCATCGAGATCGCGCGCGACCGGGGCCTTCGACTGCACATCGACGGGCGCGCGGTGCCGGTGCAGCCTGCAGTTCGGGGGGCGTGCGAGATGCTGGGGCTGGACCCGCTCTATGTCGCAAACGAGGGCCGCTTCATTGCGATTGTCGCGGCGGAGGATGCCGAACGCGGTCTCGCGCTGCTGGGGCCGGCGGCCGCGCGGATCGGCGCGGCGACGGACGAGCCGCGCGGAATGCTGACGCTGACGAGCGAGATTGGGGCGACGCGGGTGGTCGATTTGTTGAGCGGCGAGCAGTTGCCGAGAATCTGTTGAACACGCGCGTGTCGTTGCAGCCATGATTAGCCACGTTAGAACGAACAGCGCGGAGCAAACGCGCGCGGCGGCGGCGCGGTTGGCGGAGCGGTTGCTGCCGGGGTCTGTCGTCGCGCTGCACGGAGATCTGGGCGCTGGGAAGACGTGCTTCGTGCAGGGCCTTGCGGCCGGGCTCGGATGCGACGCGCCCGCGACCAGCCCGACATTCGCGCTCTTGCACGAATATCGCGGCGGGCCGTTTCCGTTGTATCACGCGGATTTGTATCGCATCGAATCCATCGGCGAATTCCTGAGCGCGGGCTTGCTGGATTATCTCGACGGCGATGGCGTGATGGCGATCGAGTGGGCTGAACGAATCGCCCCGCTGTTGCCGCAGTACACCATTCATGTGCGGCTGCGCGCGGAGGGCGCGGGCGACGTGCGCGAGATCGAGATCGAGGAGCCGGATCTATGATCCTGGCTATCGAGCTTTCCTCCTATCAAGGCGGGATCGCGCTGCTGAACGGGGTCGCGATCCGCGGGGAGCGCGTGTGGCGCGACGCCACCGCGCGGCACACGTCGTTCTGGCCTGCCATGCAGGCGCTGGCCGCGGAGACACGTTTGGAGTGGGAGGCCGTTTCCATGTTTGCGGTCGGGCGCGGACCCGGCTCCTACTCTGGGCTTCGCGCGGCGTTGACAGCTGCGGCGATGTTGACGGCGCCGGGCGGGCAACCGGTGTATGCGGTCAGCAGCGGGGCGGTCATGGCCGCCGAGTGGTTCGCATCGAATGCAGCGCGGGGCGAACGCGCGGTGGTCGCGGGAGATGCCCGCCGCGGCGCGGTGTGGCATGCCCTTTTCGAGCGCGACGCCGGCGCGGCGCAGCAGGTTTGCGACTGGTCGCTCTGCGCGGCAAGCGAGTTTGCGAAGCGAGTTCCGACAGGCGCTCCGGTGCTGACGAGCGAATGGGAGCGAATGGCGAGGATACTGGGCCATTATCTGTCATTCGATCTGGTGGAGCAGTATCCGTCCGCCGCAGGATTGGCGCGCCTGGCGCGCGACCGATGGGCACGAGGCGTGCCGAGCGAACCGGCAGAGCCGTTGTATCTGCATCCGCCCGTTTAGCCGCGCGGCGGTTGGAAACCTCAGCGCCGACAGGGCGAACCCGCGTTTGCAAATCGCTCCCGCGCGACCGCGGCGATGCTTCTTGAAGATCGGAAGAGATCGGGCATACTACGTTCTTCATTGCAATCGCGATGAGTTCTACGGTGCCTGAACCATGAGCGAATCGGAATCGAATGACCTGCATATCGCGAACGCGGAGTTTGCGGAGGATCTCTTTCGCCAGTATTTGGCGAATCCCGATAGCGTGCCCGAGGCATGGCGCGTGTATTTCGCGTCGGTGAACGGGCAGGATGCGGCTTTCCTTGACGCGCCGTCGTCCGAGGAGATCAGCCGGCGCATGCGCGAACGCGCGCATCGCCGGGCGTCAACGCCGGCCGCAGGAGCGAGCGTGCCTGCGGGCGGTTCGGACATGGCCCGCAAGCAGGCGGCCGTCCTGCGCTTGATCCACGCCTATCGGCTGCTCGGGCATCACCGCGCGCATGTGGATCCGATCAATTTGCGCGGACTGCCCAGTATTCCCGACCTCGATCCGGCGTTTCACGGCCTGCGCGAATCCGACTATGAGCTGACGTTCAACACCGGAAATCTCGGCGGACAGGCCGAGATGAAGCTCCGCGACATCATCGACATGCTCAAGGAGACATACACCGAGCATATCGGCGCGGAGTTCATGCACATTGTGGATGTGAATGAAAAGCGCTGGCTCCAGTCGCGGCTGGAAAGCACGCGCACCAACCCGGATTATCCGGCGGACTTCAAAGTCCGCCTGCTCGAGCGCCTCACCGCGGCGGAGGGGTTGGAACAATACCTGCACACGAAATACGCCGGCCAGAAGCGCTTCTCGCTGGAGGGCGGCGAGACGCTGATCACCGCGCTCGATGAGATCATCATGCGGAGCGGCACGCAGGGCGTGGAGGAGATCGTCATCGGCATGGCGCACCGCGGCCGGCTCAACGTGCTGATCAACATCATGGGCAAATCGCCGCACGAGCTGTTTGAGGAGTTTGAGGGCAAGCACAAGTGGAAGGGCGACTACACGGGCGACGTGAAGTATCACCAAGGGTTCTCGTCCGACGTGCAGACGCCGGGCGGCGTGGTGCACCTCGCGCTGGGGTTCAATCCGTCGCACCTCGAGATCATCGATCCCGTGACCTGCGGCTCCGTGCGCGCGCGTCAGGAGCAGCGCAAGGACGCCCAGCGCTTGAAGGTGATGGGCGTATTGATCCACGGCGACGCGGCGTTCGCCGGCCAGGGCGTGGTGTATGAGACGCTGAACCTGGCGCAGACGCGCGGATACGGCACGGGCGGCACGATCCACATCGTCGTGAACAATCGCATCGGGTTCACGACGAGCCACCCGCTCGACGCGCGATCCGCGCTGTATTGCACGGACGTCGGCAAGGTCATTCAAGCGCCGATCTTCCACGTCAACGGCGACGATCCGGAGGCGGTCGCGTTCATCGTGCAGCTCGCGGTGAATTTCCGAATGGAGTTCAAACGCGACGTGATTATCGATCTGGTCTGCTACCGCCGGCACGGCCATAACGAGGCGGACGAGCCCGCGGCGACACAGCCGATGATGTACAAGAAAATTCGCAAGCATCCAACGACACGAAAGGTGTATGCGGCGCAGCTCGAACGCGAGGGGGTCATCCAGCCCGGCGAAGCCGATCGCATGGCGCAGGACTATCGCACCGCGCTCGAAGCCGGGCAGCAGGTGGTGCCGAACATCGTGCTCGGGCGCAAAAACGTCTATCGCGTGAATTGGAGCAAGTTCCGCGAGGCCAAGTGGACGGACGACTACACGACCGCGGTGCCCGCCGCGCGCATCCGCCAGCTCGGCCAGCGTATGAACGAGTTGCCGGAGGATTTCGAACTGCACCCGCGCGTCGCCAAGATCATTGACGACCGCCTGAAGATGGCTTCCGGCGCGCTGCCGATCGACTGGGGCTTCGCGGAAATCATGGCCTACGCTACGCTGCTCGAGGACGGCTATCCGGTCCGCATCTCCGGCCAGGACAGCGGGCGCGGGACGTTTTTCCACCGGCACGCCGTGCTGCACAATCAGCGCAATGGCGACGAATACACACCGCTCCAGCATCTCTCGCAACACCAGGCGCCGTTCACGGTGATTGACTCGATCCTCTCGGAGGAAGCCGTGATGGGCTTCGAATACGGCTACAGCGCCGCATCGCCGAACGCGCTGGTCATTTGGGAGGCGCAATTTGGGGATTTTGTGAACGGCGCGCAGGTTGTAATCGACCAGTTTCTCGTAGCCGCCGAACAGAAGTGGGGCCTGCTGACCGGCTTGACGCTGATGCTCCCGCACGGATGGGAAGGCCAGGGGCCGGAGCATACCTCCGCGCGGCTGGAACGCTTTCTACAACTCTGCGCGCAGGACAACATCCAGGTTTGCTACCCTTCGACGCCCGAACAGATGTTCCACCTGCTGCGCCGCCAAATGCTGCGGCCATACCGCAAGCCGCTGGTGATCATGACGCCGAAGAGCCCGCTGCGCCGCAAGATCACGTTCTCCACACTGGAGGACCTCGCGGAAGGGCGTTTCGATCTGGTGATTGGCGAGATCGATCCGATCAAGCCCTCGGACGTTCGCCGCGTCTGCCTTTGTTCCGGCAAGGTTTATTGGGACCTGCTCGAGGCGCGGCGCGAGCGAAAGATCGACGACATCGCGATCGTCCGGATCGAGCAACTCTATCCCTTCCCCTCCGAAAATCTCGCCCGCGAACTGCAGCGCTACCCGCGCGCGCGGCAGATTTACTGGGTCCAAGAAGAACCGCAAAACCAGGGCGCTTGGTATTTGATTCAGGACACAATCCGGCTTGTGATGCAGCCGGGGCAAACGCTTAGCTATGCAGGACGGATGCCGATGGCCGCGCCCGCGGGCGGCGATTATCAAAAGCATCTCGAACGCCAGAAAAAGCTCGTCGACACCGCGCTCGCGCGCAGGCCCGGAGAAGAAACGGAATTGCTCACTGCAAAACCGCAACTGGTCGCCGTGCCCGAACCGGCGGCGGCTGGAGGAAAACACTGATGCCTGCGATCGACGTAAAAGTCCCGAAATTTCCAGAATCTGTGTCGGAAGGCACGCTTTCCGCGTGGCACAAGAAACCGGGGCAACCCGTGAAGTCCGGCGAAAAAGTCGCCGATATCGAGACCGACAAGATCGTGATCGACGTGACCGCGCCCGCCGACGGCGTGCTGACCGAAGTGCGCCAGCCCGAAGGATCGACCGTGCGCGGCGACCAGGTCATCGGCGTCATCGATCCGGCGGCCGCGGCCGGCACGGTGGCGTCCCAAGCGCCAGCCCCCGCCGCCACGCCGGCGCCACTCTCATCGCTCATGTCAACGCCGCCCCCGCCGCCCAAACCCGCGCCATCCGCGCCTGCGACGGTACAGGAGCTGCCCGAAATCGATCTGCCGGAAAACGAGTTCAGTCCCGCCGTCCGGCGCTTGATCAAGGAGCACAAGCTCAACCCGGAAGAAATCACCGGCCACGGCAAGGGCGGGCGCATCACCAAAGCCGACATCCTCCGGCACCTCGAACACTCGCCGCACCTCTCCCGCCAATTCGGCAGCGGCGTGCCGACCGCACCCCCGCCGGCGGAGCCCGCGCCCGCCGCCCCGGCTTCGTCCGCGGCGCAGCCGGGCGATCGGCCCGTATCCCGCGTGAAGATGACGCGGCTCCGCGCGCGCATCGCAGAGCGCCTCGTGCAGGCGCAGCACACGGCGGCCATCCTCTCGACCTTCAACGAGATCAACATGCAGGCGGTGATGGACATCCGCGCGCGCTACAAGGAACCCTTCGAGAAAGAGCACGGGATCAAACTCGGCTTCATGTCATTCTTCGTGAAGGCAACGGTCGAAGCGCTCGCCAAGTTCCCGATTGTCAACGCCTCCATCGAAGGCGACGAGATTGTCTATCACCAGTATTTCGACCTCGGCATCGCGGTCAGCACGCCGCGCGGCCTTGTGGTGCCCGTGCTGCGCAACGCCGAACAGCTTTCACTGGCGGACATCGAGAAGCAGATCGCCGATTTCGGCGTCCGCGCAAAGGACGGCAAGCTCGCGCTGGAGGAGTTGAGCGGCGGCACGTTCACCATTTCGAACGGCGGCGTGTTCGGCTCGCTCTTGAGCACGCCGATCCTGAACCCGCCCCAAAGCGGCATCCTCGGCCTGCACCGCATCCAAGAGCGCCCGATCGCGGAAAACGGCCATGTTGTGATTCGTCCGATGATGTACGTCGCATTGTCGTACGACCACCGCATTATCGACGGTCGCGAAGCCGTTCAGTTCCTCGTCGCGCTGAAGGAGGCCATCGAGGATCCGTCGCGCTTGCTGCTGCAAATTTAAACCCGTGCCGGAGGCCACGCCCGGATCGATTGGAGTAACGAATGAAAAAATTCGATGTAGTCGTCATCGGCGCGGGGCCCGCAGGGTACGTTGCGGCCATCCGTTGCGCGCAATTGGGTCTTTCCACAGCCGTGGCGGACAAGTGGATCGGAAAGGACGGCAAACCCGCGCCCGGCGGCACCTGCCTCAACGTAGGCTGCATTCCGTCGAAGGCTTTGCTGGAATCCTCGGAACAGTTTTATCAGGCCGCCCATAAATTCGAGAGCCACGGCATCCGATTCAAAGGCATCGACGTGGACGTGCCCGCGATGATTCAGCGCAAGGACAAAGTTGTTCAGACGCTGACCTCGGGCGTGCAATATCTCCTTAAAAAGAACGGCATCGCATGGCTGCCCGGCGAAGCAAAACTGCTCAGCCCCCAATCGATCGAAGTTGCGCCGCACGGCGGCGGACAGCCCGACGCGATCGAGGCGCGCTACATCATCATCGCGACCGGCTCCTCGCCGCGCGAGCTGCCCAACGTCCCTCTCGACGGCGCCCAAATCGTCGATTCCACCGGCGCGCTCGAATTCAAATCCGTGCCCGGCAATCTCGTCATTATCGGCGCGGGCGTGATCGGCCTCGAGCTGGGATCCGTTTGGAAACGCCTCGGGTCGAAGGTGGTCCTCCTGGAAGCGATGGATTCCTTCCTGCCCATGGTGGACGACCAGATTGCACAGGCCGCGCAGAAGGAATTTGAACACCAGGGCCTCGATATTCGACTCGGGGCGCGCGTGCTATCCGGCAAGGCGGGTCGCAAAAAAGTGGCAGTCACCTACGAAGACAGCAAGGGCGCCCACGAAATCGAATGCGACAACCTCGTCGTCGCTGTCGGCCGCAAGCCGAACACGGAACGGCTCAACGCCGAAGGCGTCGGGCTGTTGCTCGACGAGCGCGGCTTCATCCATGTGGACGACTACTGCCGCACAAATTTGCCGAATGTCTTCGCCATCGGCGATGTCGTGCGGGGACCGATGCTCGCGCACAAGGGGTCCGAGGAAGGCGTGATGGTGGCCGAGCGATTGGCGGGCGAACAGACCCGGATTAACTACGACGTGATTCCCTGGGTGATTTATACCGCCCCGGAAATCGCGTGGGTTGGCAAAACCGAACGGCAGCTCAAACAAGCGGCGCGGCCCTACAAAACCGGCGTATTTCCGCTATCCGCGAGCGGTCGCGCGAAGGCGATGGCGGAAACGGCCGGTCTGGTCAAAGTGATTTCCGACGCCGCGAACGATCGTATTTTGGGCGTTCACATGTTCGCCCCGTCCGCCTCGGAATTGATTATGGAGGCCGTGGTCGCGATGGAATTTGCCGCGAGCACCGAGGATATTCAGCGCATTGTGCACGCGCACCCGTCCATCTCCGAGGCCTTCCACGAAGCGGCCCTCGCCGTGGACGGGCGCTCGCTCCACATCTGAACAGCGGCAGCGCGGACGGACGCGTTCGCGCGCGATTCGGAGGATCTGCTCGGGGGGGGACTTGAACCCCCACGCCTTTTGGGCACATGCACCTCAAGCATGCGTGTATGCCATTCCACCACCCGAGCGCAGGAATGAAGGCTATTAGATAGCACGCAGATCGCGAAAAGGGCAAGCCGATTGCGCCGCGGCTCCATGACGCTATCAGACCTGCTGCCCAAACGTGCTATTGATTCAAGTTCTGTTTATTCGATCAGAAACCATCGGGTCGGGTCCGAGCAAAACGACCATCCCCCGTTACACGGACCCATTCCAGGAGAGGACCATAAGAGCGTAGTCCCCTCCTCCGCAGGGGTGCCCGCAGGGCGGGGTGGGTTATTCCGCGACAACGTGCCCGAAGATCGGGGCCGGTTTTTAAACAAGTTTTTGGGAACAGCCCGGCTATAACCGTTTTCTTGAGAACTCGATTGAAATGTGCCTGTTGCAGCAACGCGGCGGGCTTTTGACGGACGCGCTGCCGGCGCTGTTGTTCGAAGCCCTCGACCCAACCATCTTCCACCAACCGGGAGAGGGAGCGGCGCAATGGTCGCGCGAAGAGAATGCGACTGTTGGATGTCCGAGGCAAACGCGAACCATCCGCTTTAACGCGGCGGGACAGTCAGCGCGCGGCCGTTGTCCTTGGAGGAGAGCTCAAGGATGAAGGGGACTGCCCGCGTTGCCCAACGGTCGGGCTTCGGAAATCGGGCGGCTTCGGCGCTCCAACATTGGCGAAGCATGTCGGTGTCAATAATGCCCGGGTTCAATGCGACCGCGGCGAACCCGCGGGGCAATTCCTGCGCAAGCGCTTGCGTCAACCCTTCGATCGCCCACTTCGTCGCGCAATACGGCGCGACGCGCGCATCCGTGGAGCGGCCCCATCCGGAACTGACGTTGACGATCACGCCGCGCCCCGCGGCGATCATCGCGGGAACCAAATATCGAATCGCGTGGCACACGCCATTAATATTGACCGCCATGATCCGCGCGATGTCCGTCGGTTCGATTTCCCACAACGGCGCGGGATTCAGCATTATGGCCGCATTATTCACCAACAGGTCAGGCGCGCCTTTCGCGGCGAGCGCGGCATCGGCCCACCGGCGGACGGATGCCGCATCCGCCACGTCGCATACGGCAAATTGGTGCGGCGCGCCGAATCGGGCGTTCAGGGCCGCGATGCGCTCCTGATCGCGGGCGCACCCGAGCACCGTGTGGCCGCGCGCGATGAAGCCCTCCGTCATGGCGAGGCCCAGCCCGCGTGTGACGCCGGTGAGAAAAATGGTGCGGGAAGTCATGCGACAAGCGGTTTTCGGCTACCGCGCATGCAGGCGCGTGCGATTCGGACGTTATGCAGGAGGTGGCGTTTTGTTCAATCTGAAATCGCGCGGGTGGGGAAACTCCTCTCTTTCGCTTTCGCCGGTGTTGAGGCATATTCCTCCGTTCATGTCGGATGACATCACAACTGCGATCGTGGCGCTGGCAAATCGGGTGGAGTGGACCTCCCTGCGAAGACGCAAGGGCGCAGTCGAAGTCGCGGAGCATCACAGCCAGCCGTTGGAACCCGCCGAGGGCGCCGCGCGCGCAGACGCGCTCAAAGCGGCCCTCGCGCGGGCGAAGGGCCGTCTCGCGACGGCGCTGACGACCGACCAGGCGCTGCTCCGCGTCGTCACGCTGCCGACGACGGATATCGCCGAAATGCGCGAAATGGCAGAACTCCAGGTAGACAAGTTTTCGCCGTTCCCAACCGATCAGATGGCCGTCGGCTGCGAAGTATTAGCGCAGCAGGAAAGCAGCTCGCAGGTGCTCATTGTCGCCTGCCTCCGCGAGCATCTCGACCGATGCGGTGACGCGCTCAAAGCGGCGGGACGACTGCCGCGCGAGGTGGACGTGACCGTGCTCGGTTGGTGGCGACTGCTCAAGCAGGAGAATCATGTGCCGGAATCGGGCGCGGGGCTGTTGTTGATCGTAGAGGATCGCGGCACGGAACTGATTGTGACCCGCGATGGCATCCCGCTTGTCATTCGTTCGCTGGGCGCTCTGTCCGAGGGCGATCCGGCGGAATCGGCGCGCGAGATCGCCGAGGAAATCAACTACACGATCACCACGCTGGAAGCCGAGCGGGGCGCCGCCGCCCCGGCGGTGCTGCATGTCTGGCGCCGCCGCGAGTTGCCCGGCGCGTTCATTGACGGCTTGCGCGCGGCGTGCGACGCTGAGATCGACCCACATCTGCTCGACACCCTGCCCCCGCTGAGCGAGGGGCTCGCGCGCCGCGCGCTGGAGCGCGGCCCGCACATGCTCGACCTCGCGCCGGCGGAATGGAAAGCCGCCCTTGACGCGCGCCGCCTCCAGCGAAATCTCGCGATGGCCGGCGGCGCGTTTGTCCTGGTCTGGCTGCTCGCGGTCGGCGCGCTGGCCGCGG
>CALGMT010000036.1 GCA_937958885.1 uncultured bacterium
GTCGGGGATGCCGTCGCCGTCGGTATCTAGGCCGGGTTTCAACGCAAAGGTTTGCAGGAAGCCCGCGAAGTTGGCGGAGGAGCCCGCCGAGGCGATGCGGATGCCGCCGGGTTGAGCGCCTGAGCTCCAGTGGGTGAAGGAGCCGCCGGTGGAGCGTGCGCCGAAGCCGTCGTGGACGGTGCTGACGTGTGCGTATTGGGCGTGTACAGCGGATACGAACGCCAGAGCAAACAACAACGCCCAAGCCGTTGACGGTGCGCGCATGGTCTCTCCTCCGTGGAAGCGGTATAAAACAACAACCAGACAGCTTCTACTACAAAAGGTTCTCGAGTAAAAGCCTGAATTTCCGTCTTCCGTTTTTTCGTCCCCCCAACCCCACCCCGCACTTCGGCCACTCTTATTGCGGATTTACCCGCCCCGGCCTTCGGCAACCCTCCACGGGAGGGAACGTTCATCTCTGGCTCTAGGGGTGGGCTCTTCTTGTCATCGACAACGCCCTTCTACCGACATGCTGCTGCAGCCGCGGCGCTTTTAGCGTCCTTCGTGTCATCTAAGCTTTTTCCCGCGTGCGTGCGCGAAAAGATGGGCGAGATAGGCGGCGATCCATAACAACGATGTCACGACATGAACCACTATCCAAATCGGACGCCAGAATTCGCCGGTCGCGGTCTGGAGCAAATAGCCCGAAAGAATCATCGGCGACGCGAGCGTGAGCATCGACAAGCCGCTGCGCCGGCCTTCCGTCGCGCCCGCGCGCCACGACAAAATCGCGTGATAATAAAACAAATGCCCGATCGCGAACACCAACAGCGGCGCGGCCAGAATGTGCGCGTATTGCGCGATTGGCTGGCCTGGATGCGCGAGCGCGAATGGATCGTCCGTCTTTATGAAATACCGGAAAAAGCCGTACACTGCCCCGGTGCCGCCTACCAGCAGGTTCGCGAGTATCATTAGACCGCGGTCAAATGTCCTCATGCGACGGGACGGGCGCGGGGCGGTTGAGAAATCGCAGTCGGCATAAAAAAGTTTTTACAGAGCATGGAAACTTAAAACAAATATTTTACAGAGTATGGAAATTTCGCGCGCGCCGATATCGGGCTAGCGCGATTCCTGCAGCGCGGCATGAATTGCGAGCGTCCGCCGCACCGCCTTCGTCGTCGCGCGGGCGGTAAGGGTGGCGCCGGTGATGCCCTGGATGTCGCGCCGAACCTGAAGCCGCTCGTCGAGCGCGCGGCCGGGAAATTGCGCGAGCCATGCAGGCGGTGCGAGATACTCGGGCGGCTCGCGGAAGCTCAGCACGTCGATCGAGCGCAGCCGCCCGTCCGGCGCGACAACGAGCATCAGCGTCTGCGGCAGCGTGCGCACGCGGTGGACATCGAAATATGCCGTGCCGACGAGTTCGCCGTCGCGGCGCGCTTCATAAACGAACACCAGCGCGCTCGGGATCGGTTCCCCCGCGCCGCGCGACGCGAACGCCAACTGCTCTTTTGTGAGCGTGACCGTCCGGCGTTCGACGACCGCGCCGGGAAACGCCCGTTCCAGCGCTTCCTGCTGGGTCATGTACACCGTGGCGGGCGCACTCGTCGGCAGCCACACCGCCGCTGCCCACGCGAGCAGGCCCAGCCGCGGGCCTCGCGATCGCGCGCCCCTTTTGCGCTCCGTCATCGGCGTTAGAATATATAGCCCAGCGCAAGATTCCATTGGTCTTTCAGGCTGTTGGCGTCGTCGTCATAGAGCTGGTATTCGGCCTTAAGCACGACCTCCTCGATCGGCTTGAAGTTGACGCCGAGCACGGTCAGCTCAACATTGTGCTTGCCGGAGGCGGCGAAGCCGGCAGGGACCTTGTCCTGCGTGTTGTAGGATTCGAAGCGGACGAACGGCGTCAGCGAGGCCTCGCCCTCAGGGCGCAGTACACTGAAGAGGTCGAAGCCCGCCTCGACATACCAGCCGACCATGCGCTCGCCGACGGGATCGAACTCGGCCGGTTCTTTTTCGGCCTTCTTTGCGAGAAAGGCGCTCAAGTCGCCCGCGCCGTCGAGTTCGGCGATTGCGCCGAGTGCGCGCAGCGAAAGGCCCTTCCATTTCCAGTCGAGATGCGCGTCCGCGATCGTTGTTTGGACGTTGAACGGCAGGTCCTGTCCCGCGTCGCCGCGGTAGACCGACGCGCCGACAAGCAGATCGTTAATCGCGGTATAATCGAGGCGGAACACGCCGGCGAGATCGTTCGCGAGCGCTTTCGATCCCTTCTGCCGTCCGCCGCGCACGCCGGCCGCGGTGAAGTCTTCGCCCTTGAAGCCGTTGAGCAAGTACGCCTTGTAGCTGAAGCCCGCGAGGTCGCCGAAGATGCCCACGCCGTTTTCGCGCCAGGTGCTCGGGATGATGCGGCTCTCGATGTCGGGGCGGCGCGCGCCAAAGAACGTTGTGGGCTCATGGAATTCGCTCAAGAGGCCCATCGGCACGAGCACAATGCCGCCGCGCAGATTGAGTTCGGGTCGCCAGAGGTAGTCGATGTACGCGAACTCGACCGAGGCATATCCTTTTTTGTCGGTCGAGGCGTGTTCGAGTTCGAATTCCGTGTTGAGGATCAGGCGCTCGTTGTACTTGTAGCCGACATATAGGACCATGCGGAGGAAGTCCCACTCATCGTTTTTCTTTGGGTCCTCGAAGTTTTGATAGAGCATTTCACCGTAGCCGCCGAGCGAAACGCCGGATTCTTTGAAATAGACCTTCGACGCGGCCGGGCTCAGCCCGAACATGCGCTCGCCCGGCTCGATGGCGACGTCTTGCAGCTTGAGGCGCTCGACCTCCGCCGCGAGGGCCTCGACCTTCCGCTCCATGTCCGCCATCCGATCCGCCGCCGCCGGCTGCGCCGCAAGCGCCGCGCCGAGCGCGACCGCCGTCATCCATCCCGTTGTCTTCATGGCTGTGTGCTCCTGTTGGTTCCCCCGGCGCACCGGCGCGGGGTTTCTTTTTCAATCGAATGGTTGGCATATATTACAAATTGTTGTGTATGTCAAACAATTAATGTCCGCCAATGGGGGCGGTCCTTCAGGGGTTGTTGCCCAAATCACGGCGCAAAAATATCTGCCTCTCGGCTGTTTTATGGAGGATTTCCCACACCCGCCTTCGGCCACCCCTCCGGAGGAGGGGTCTCACAATGGTTTGAGCAAAGAAAAGGACCCCTCCCTTGGGAGGGGTCCGCGCAGCGTGGGGGGGGTGTTTTGCCCGAACCCGAACCGGAATTTGCCCCAATCGCGAATACGATGGATCGGAAGCGCGAGTTGCGGGTTTAATTGTTGTCCTACGGAGGACGCCGCGAGGATGGAACAACACGAGCCTCGGCGTTCACTTTTTGCCTGCCGGTTCGATCCGGAGGTCCGCGTTCCCGCCGATCACCCCCTTCGGCGCTGCTCAAAAAGATCGACTTTTCCTTCGTCCTCAACGCGGTGGCCGGCGCCTACGGGTATAACGGGAACGAATCGGTCGATCCGAAAATCATTTTTGAGCTGATGTCTCTGTTGTACTTCGACAACGCGGCGCAACGCGATTGGCAACAGCCGCCAAGGCGGTCCCTTTTGTCGGGATTGGAGTCGGGTCAAACCGGCGCGAACAGGTCCGCTCCGATCGTGCCGCGCAGGGCGTCGATACAGGCGGGAGCATCGAGAGCCGCAAGACGCGCGCGCACCGCAGAGAGGCGCGGGGATATGCCCATCCGCGCGGCCTCTTGTCGGTACTCCGGTCGAGCCAAAAAGGACTCCAGCCGTGCGGCCGTGTTGCGCAGAAAGTCGCGCTCGCGCTCGCGCCGTTTTTCCAGCCGCTCCGTGTACCAAGGCGCCGCGAGCACGGCGTCGCGCGTGAATTGGGCGCGCAGCTCGGCATCGTGCAGCGTTTTCCCTTCGTAATGGCCGTAGGCCATGATGTGCAATAGCGCGCGCAGCGGCGGGAGCGCGAGCTCAACCGACCCGTCGCGGAAATATTGCTCGGCCACCCAGCGGTGCGCCTCCACAATGTTGTCCATCGCATCGGCGAAAATGTCGCGATCCTGTTCCTCGGGGCACAGGAGATCGTGCGGGAATACCTGGTCGGGTGTGGTGAACACGCGGCCGCCGTAGATCTCCATGAAGCGCGCGGTGATGCGATAGCCGAGCCGACCGGCGAGCACCGGTTTGCCGTTGTGTGTAAAATCGACGCAGCGCTCCAAACAGCCCTTCGCGATCAAATCCGCGGCGGTGCGCTCGGACGGCTTCATGCGGCTCCAGATTTCGGGCACCACCAGGCTGATGTCGTGATCCATCCGGTAGCGCGGGCCGACCCACCCCGCCGCCGTGATGAACACGTCCTGTGAGCAGAGCGCGAGCGAGACAAACGCATTGTTGAGATCGTGGATGGGAAGCAGCGCGTTGAACGGCCCTTTGGTCAGCGCGCCCTCCGAGCCGGCCCCGGTGGTGGAGGGCGATTTGCCGGTGATGCTCGCAATGAACTCCATGAACAGTTCGGGCAGCTCCATGTGGTGGACCGGGTTGAAGACGCATAACGGCCGCACGCCGGGTTCCGGCGGGTTGTTGCGCCGGCCGGGCAACACCGCATGCACCGGTGTCGCGAGGGGCTTGTCCGTCGTCAGGCGGCGGAACAA
Source organism: uncultured bacterium (assembly GCA_937958885.1). Classification (GTDB taxonomy): domain Bacteria; phylum Verrucomicrobiota; class Kiritimatiellia; order CAIVKH01; family CAIVKH01; genus JAMLJG01. The sequence goes on from CALGMT010000036.1 coordinate 4,634, forward strand.
TCGAATGCCGACCTCCGCCAGATAGCGCTGGCGCGGGTCTTCCAAATCGGGCCGGCTTTGCAAATAGCGGGGATTTTTCGTGGGCTTGCCGTCCACCAGGCGCGGGTGCGCGTTGGAGACAATGTAGGCGGGCCGCTCGCGTTCGAGATGCTCGCGGAACAAACGCTGCATGGGTTCGGTGTACTGGCCGAACCAGATGGTGTTCTCCACTTCCTCGCGCGCCTGCCGGCGGTCTAGCGGTTCGTAGTTGCAGAAGAAGTTGCCGGGCCGCGCCATGTCGGCCTCCGTCTTTCGGTCGTACCCTCGATGAATCGCGTCGTCGGGTCGTTGGAAAAACTTGCTCTCGCCATTCACGACGAACTTGGCGGATGGGTAGCCGAACGCCGGGTCTGTCTTCGCCAGCACGGCGCGCGGAGCGGTGACAGAGGCGGTGATGTCGTCTTCGGTCGAGATTTTCTGCGAAGGCACAAAATCTTTTCGAACCCCAAAGATGCGCCACGAGCCGTCCTGCCCGTAGCCGACGCGGACGTAGCGCGTATTGATCTTTGTTTTGCGATAGCGCAATTCGTTGCCGGGCTTGCCGTTGATGGTGTCCACGCTGAACCGGCTGCGCCAGTCGTCGCCCCAATCGGGTTTGTAGTAACGCTTGATAAGGAACACGAGATCCTTGATGTGCGCGGGAATGGTGGCGAGCCAGGCGTTGTACTCGTCGGTGTACAACTCGGAGGGTGTGAGCAGTTTGATAACGGATCCCAACGTGCGCTCGCTGCTCAAGAGCTTGCGGCTGGGCTTGTTCTGCGGCGTCTTGAAGCGGTCGGAGTAGTCCCGGTTGATGATCTGCTCCGCGAAATCGAAATCCTTCTTCACGTCGGCTACGAAAAAGGGGCCGTCAATCATGGCATCGGCGATCGGCTTGGAGATTTCGGATTTTCCGCCGCCCGACACGGTGCACGGCTTGTGGCAGAGCGTACCCTCGGCCGTCTCGCCGATCAGGCGCCAGCGGCTGCCGTGGGAGGGTTTGAGCATGCTGATTTTATAGCCGGAGGGCAGCACATACACGCGATCCGGCAAGAGCTTCACCTGGCGGGTCTCTCCATTGCGCGTCCACGATACGGTCTGATCCTGCAACTCGATGGCCGCGTCTTCGGGGATGTAGAGAATGGAGGGGAACCGCTTGTCGACGCCGTAGCCCTCGGGTTTGACGTCCATCAAGTCGGAGAACAAGCGGCTGATTTCGGCAAACGTTTGCCCATTCTCCGGGATGAGACTGTTCATGATAAACGATTCGCCCAGGTCGTAGCGGGGAAACACGAACGCGCCGCCCGCGTGTTCCTCCTCGGCGAGGCCCATCAGATTGGCCGCGTAGCTGATCTGCGTTTTGACTTCTTTTTTGCAGTAGCCGAAATAGTTGTCGGCGATGAGCGTGACAATCACACCGCGCTCGTCGCGCGCGGTAATCTTGAACGCGCCGCCGCCGTTGTAGCGCTCGTCCGGTTTTTCCCAGCACATGCCGTCGCGCTTTTGGCGATCGGTGGCATCCGACACGGGCGGCAATCCGAGTTCTTTCTTCGTGAGCGTCGTGAGGTGCGGCGCGAGGATAACGCATCCCGTGTGTCCGCTCCAGCCCTGCGGATCGAGGCCCGCGTCGTTTTCCGGCAGATATGGATCGCCGCCATTGCCGAAGATGCTTTCGACGAAGTCGAGATTGGCGACCATGCTGCCCGGCACAAAGAAACGAATTTCCATGCGTTTTTCGGATATGAAGCCGGGCACTTCCGGACACACGATGGGGCGCAGTAGCAGCGACACGAGCGTCTCCGCCTTCGCGGTCTGGCTTTCCGTGAACGGAAGACGATTCAGCGCGGGCGGCGGTTGCAGCGCCCGGGCCAACATGCGGGCGAAGACCGCTTTCGGAACCGCTTTCTTATCGTCCGCGATAGGCAGGCCGCCTTCGGCGACATGAAACACGCCCTGCGTCGTGCGGCGGTCGTTGACCGGATTGTGCAGGATGCCGTTTGCCGCGCGATAGGAGCGAATGATGTCGGACTCATAGTAATCCGCGTCGGGCGGCAGCGAGAGCATTCGCGCGAGGCCGGGCCGGTCGAGCACGAACGTCCGCGCAGGCATTCGGACTGCCGGCGCGGCGTCGCCGAGGTAGGCCTCGAGGAATTGCTGGATACGCTGATCCGCGGGACAGAGATACGAAGACAGCAGGCGCGCCTGTTCCTGATAATGGGCGAGCAACGACCGGCTCAACGAAATGAACGGATAATCGCGCGCCTCCCCGAAGAAGGGCTGCCCCAACGCCGCGAGTTTAAGGTTGATGTATTCGACGAGGATGCGTTCATCCTCCCCGCGCATCGCATGTTCCACAGTCATGGTGAACCTCTCGCGAATTACCATTTCAGAATCCACCCGCAAGGGCAACCCCTGGTAGATCAATATTATGTTACGGCGCGCGGGGGCGCCATCGGGGCGCCTCCGGCTTGAGACCCGCGCGCAAGCGCCGGCATTGCATCCGATGTCGGGATGTGCTTTAGATAATCGCTCGTACCATTCAGAACCCTCAAGGCCCCAGATGAAACGAATACTCGCGCTCTTTACCGTTCCCGCCGCGCTGCTCCTTCCCCTCTTCCCGATCGGGTGCGAGACGGATTCCGCCGACACGTTCATCCGCGATGTGGCGGTGAACTACTCGGGCTTCTACGCTGCCTGCAACGAAAACACCGCGATCGTTCAGCAAAACAGCGGAAACCGTATCCGCACGCTCGATCTGCGTCAAAACGGCGATCGCTTGGAGGCCGTGGATAATAATGGCCTGATCTGGCGCGGGGAGCTCGGCGAACCGCAGGGCGGGCGCTCGTCATTCGAACTGCGCGGCCGGACCTCGACGGGGATCGAAGGCGTATTTTCCGGAACGTTGAGCAGCAGCGACGGCGGCGTCACCAATACGTCGGGCTCGGCCCGCGGCACCATGACGGGCACCTATATCGAACCGGATCGCTTCAGCACCTTCTGCGGCAGCGCCACGATCCCCGGCAGTCAGGGTGGCGGAGGCGGAGGAGGCGGCGGCACCAACACCAATACCAACTTTGTAATCTCCGCCGTTTGGTCGGCGGAACCGGCGCACCTCACGATGGGCGCCGCAGCGGCGCCGTTCCTGGCCGCGCACACCGAACGGCGCGGATAAATCAAACGCAGTCTGCCGCCGCGCAAGCTGACTTCATTTCCCGCGCCGCTCGAGCGCGAGATGCGCGCGCATCAGTTCGCCCGGATTCGTCTGCGCAGCCAGCAGCGAGAGCTCACCGCACCATACGGCGCCCGCGCATATAGCGGCCAGACGCCGCGCGTTCGCGCCCGGTTCGCGCGCCTCCATGCAGCCGAGCCGCTCTAAATTCCGCGCGACGAACTCGAGGCCTTTCCCATTCCCCACCGCACCGACAATAAGATTCGGCAGCGTGCAGGAAAAATAGAGACCGCCGTCCGGCTCGACTTCCGCGTGCACGAACCCCTGCGATCCCTCCACGATATTGGCCGCGTCCTGGCCGGTCGCGAGATAGAACGCCAGCAGCATATTCGCGAAGTGCGCATTCGCCGACCGGACGCCGCCGGCCAGCATCGTGCCGATCAGATTCTTCTTGATGTGCAAATCCACCAGCCGCGCGGACGTCGTCTTGAGCAGTTTCTCGCACACCGCAGCGGGAATGGAGGCCTCCGCCACCGCGTACTTCCCGCGGCCCAGCAGGCCATTGACCGCGGAGACTTTTTTGTCGGTGCACACATTGCCGGAAATCGACACATAGACGAGATCCGGATGCGCCTCGAGCAAGTGGCGCATCAGCGCGTCCGCCGCTTTCGTGGCCATGTTGTGGCCGGAGGCATCGCCGGTCGAGAAGGCAAATCGAATATAGAGCACGCGGCCGGCCTGCTGTGTGTGGAGCGATTGCAGCTTCGCGAAGCGGCTGGTCCCGGCGACAACCTCCTGCAATTCGGGCAGCCGTCCGGGTAGCGCGGCTGCGATCGCGGCCGCGGATGCCGCGTCCCGCGCCTGCACCGCAATCGAGCGCGTCATGACGTCCGACACAATGACCACGCGAATCCCGCCGACCGCGCGCGATACGCGCGCGCCGCGCTCAACCGACGGCCAAAGCGGCGATTCATAGGTGGCCAACGGCGCCATGACCTCGCCGTGCGCTTCCGGGCCCGCCAGCAGGATCGGTCCGACCCAACGCAGGGGCACGGGGGCGAATTCGTGTTCGCTGCTCATCGGCTGTCATGTTCATCCGACGCCGTCCGCGCCGCAAGGCGATAGTTTCGCCCCTTGGCGCGGCTCAAGCGGACCGCTAAAGTGAAAACGCTGCCATGAAAAAGGCCGAATCCGCTGCCCCCAAACGCCGACGCGCCGCCGAGGTGCTGGATCGTCTCCGCCGGCACATTCCCGATCTGCGCTGCGAGCTGGATTTCACGACGCCGCTGGAGTTGGCGGTCGCCGCGATTCTCGCCGCACAATGCACCGACAAGCGCGTCAATAGGGTGACACCTGCAGTGTTCAAAAAATATCGCACCGCGCGGGATTATGCCGAAGCGGATCCTGAAGAACTCGAGACACTGATCAAGACGACCGGATTCTATCGCAACAAAGCGAAAAGCATCCGCGCGCTCGGCGCGGCGCTCGTCGCCCGACACGGCGGCGAGCTACCGTGCGATTTGGAGCAACTCGTGAACCTGCCCGGCATCGGACGCAAGACCGCGAATCTCCTGATGGCCGACGCGTTCGGAAAACCGGGGCTGATCATCGACACCCATCAAATCCGCTTGAACCAGCGGCTGGGCTTCACCAACCAAACAGATGCAACAAAAATCGAGATGGAATTGCGGGAACTCATCCCGGAGCAGGACTGGACCGATTGGTCTCATGCCCTGACGCTGCACGGCCGCTACACGTGTCTGGCGCGCAATCCGAAATGCGACGAATGTCCGCTGACCGATCTCTGCCCCCACTTCGCAGCGCGCGCGTGAGTTGTTGCCGCCGCCCGGCCTTATTCGCTGAGCGTTATTGATCAACACGTGTCGCGTTCACCCGTCGCGGCTCACGCGTGTTCTCCTTCGCGCCGCATTCAACAAACCGGCGAGTCCGGAGGCCTCGCCCAACCGAATCGCTTTCAGACCAATGGTTCCGGTAGGGCGCGGCGCCCCGACGCGCCGCTGTGACAGAGTCACTACTATCGCGCGGTTGACAGCAGCCGCGATTCGCCTAGCCTATCTCAATGAAGGTTTTTTCCATGCGCAGGATGACGATAAGCATTGCGGTTGTGGCGATCGCGCTTGCCGCGCCGCTCCAGGCTCAAGACTTCAAGCTTACGCCCGCGAAGGAACTCGCATCCAATCCGCAGCGGTTTTGGGCGCGCGGCGTCGTCTTTCGCGACACGTTGGTCACCGTTCCGGGAAAGGGACAAAAGAAGATCGCCGACCGCACCGCATTTCCCTTTTCCACCAAGACGCTGGGAGAATGCCTCGCCGACGACGCGATTGCACCTGTCATCCGGGATCTGCAACCCGGCCGCGAATACATTTTTACAGCCACCGTGTATAGCGAGTCGCGCGGGTTTTGGATTCGCAAGCGTACGGTCTATCGCTACCTGGTCGACGGCGTGGTCGCGCCGATCGCCGATTTCGGGAACCTGACGGCGCAAGCCGAAAAGGCGCTGGCGGCACGCGCAGAGAACGATCCTTACGCCAAGCGGCTTCAGATTCTCCAAACGCTGATCCTCCGCGTGCAGGAGAGCCTGTCGGTCATTGCCGCGAGCGAGCAACTTGAGCGCGACGAATTGTTCCGCCCGGACTCCGAACACTTTGAGAAACTGGTCAATGCGGCACGCCGAGCGGTGAACGATATCGAAGTGGAAACCAACATACCGGGTCGCGAACACCTTGCGCAGGCCATTGTCGCCCTTGTCGCGCTGGCAGAATATCGCCTGCATGCGCCCGTTGATGAAGCGGCGTCGCCCGACAAATCCGATCCAATCGCGAAACCGAAACCCGTAACGCCCGCCACTCCGGTCATTCTCGAACCTGCTGTCCAGCCCGAAGAGTCGCCCGTGCCGGATGACATGGGTCCCGCCCGGACCGCTGAGCCAACGGCGCCTACAATCGAATCGGTTGCAGAGCCGACCCCCAAGCAAACGGAGGAGCCGCTGCCGCGACGGCGAAGTCGTACGCGCGCGACGAAAGATGAAGAGCCTCCCCCCTCGCCCTCGCTGCGCTGGCGCATTCCGCTGGCTGCGCCGGTGCAGAAAGGTTCGGCTGCCGAGATCGTAACCAGCCCCGAACCCCAACCCATGCCGCAGCCTTCACCCGAACCCGAGCCCACGGTTGAGGCCGAACCCGCTTCCGAACCCGTAGCCGGGACCGCGCCGCTCGACGAGCCCAAGCCTCCATCTGAAGCTGAACAGGTTGTCGTAGAGCATGAAGTGATGTCCGAGGTCGATGTGACGCAGCTTCCCGGAGACCAATCGGCCGACCCCGCGACACAGCTCGACCAGCCGAACGAAGAATCGGGCGCCGCTCCATAAACACGCATTGCGCGCGCGTTATTTTTTCGCTACTTATCGCTCGGTTGCCGGCGTAGCTCAGTTGGCAGAGCAGCTGATTTGTAATCAGCAGGTCATCGGTTCGAATCCGATCGCCGGCTCCACGGTCGAAGCGCGCATCATGCGCGCGGAAGGCTTATGACCATGACATTCGTCCGCGTCCTCGTATGCATGCTGGCGACCACATTCATGGCGCCAGGGCAGGACAACCGCTCCGCACACATGTCGGAATTCGCGCCCGGAAGCATCTTGCGCACGTCGGGCGGCTGATACGTCACGATCCGGAACACGCAAACATTCGTTTCCGATATGCGCGTAGGAAATCCGCCCGAGGAAATCGCGCCGATTGTCGCGCTCTTCCACGGCGCGAACTTCAGCGAGCAATCCTGGGGCTGGGCCCTTCACACGCGAACCGGACGCATCGATATATTTAGATCCACTGACGGATTCGCCGTCACGACACCGCGGGAAACTTTTTATGTCATGCGCAATTCGGGCGGCGGGTTCACCACGTCTCCCGGACGACCCGGTGTGCGCCGAATCCCTCCCGAGGAATTTTATTTCAACTACAAGAAAAACACCCGCCCGCGCCGCTAACCATTATTACTCGCAGCCGGATCGACCGGAATTAGCAGCTTGAAGAGCGCCGCGAAATCTTCATCGGCCCAGCCGCGGGCCGCGGCCGATTCCAACTGGCGGATGACCATCTCGCAAACAGGCAGCGGCGCCGCCGCGCTGTCGCGGGCGAGGCGCAGATCTTTCAGCATGTGGCGCACGGCGAATTGCGGGGTGTAGTCGCCGGCGCGCAGCTTGGGCTCCTTGATGCCCATCGCGCCGGACCAGGCCATATTGGTTTTCATCAGCGCGAAAAAGGTGTCGTCGTTCAGCCCTTGCGCGCGCGACAGCGCGAGCGCTTCGCATAGCGCGGCAATTTGCGCGGCAATTGCGAGATTCGACGCGAGTTTAAACGCCGCCGCGTGCGGACCGTCACCCACGCGATGCTGTTGATGCGAGAGCCGATCGAAGACCGGCTGCGCGCGCGCGATGTCCGCCGGCGCGCCCCCGAGATAAAAGAGCGTGCGCCGCGTTTCCGCGCCCGGTTTGCTTCCGGAAAACGGCGCTTCAATATACACCGCGCCGGTTGCGCGCACGCGCGCGGCGAAGCGAGCACTGCACGCGGGGTCGATCGTACTGGTCTGGATCACAAGGTGGCGCGCCGACAGGCGGGAAACCAGCCGCCCCAAAACGGATTCGACCGCGGGCGGGTCGGACAGACACAGAATCAGAACTTCCGCGCGCGCAGGCGCCTCGGCGAGGTCCGAAACCGCTTTGGGGAAATCCGGTTTTGGGGTGCGGTTCCATGCCGCTGCGAGCCAGCCATCTTCGTGCAAATGGCGCGCCCAGATGGAACCGATCAAACCGAGGCCGATAACGCCGGTGGGGATCACGCGGACGATCTTACGGTTTCAACCCCATTTTTTCCAGCTTGGGCCGTATCACGAATTGGCAATAACCTGCTCGCCGGTTGTTCACGTAATAGTCTTGGTGATAGGGTTCGGCTTTGTAAAACCTCGTCGCAGGCGCAAGCTGAGTGACGATAGGCGCGCGGTACTTACCGGACGCTTGAAGTTTCTCGATCGACGCTCGTGCGGCGACGTGCTGCGCCTCGCTGTGGTAGAAAATGGCCGAGCGATATTGCGTGCCGACGTCGTTGCCTTGCCGGTTTAGTTGAGTCGGGTCGTGCGCCTGCCAGAACAGGTTGAGCAACTGCTCATAGGACACCTGCGCCGGATCGAACTCGATTTCAACCGCCTCGGCGTGGCCGGTTTGGCCCGTGCAGACCTCCTCATAGCTCGGATGTTCAACCGTGCCGCCGATATACCCCGAATCCGCGCGGATCACACCGGGAATTTGATCAAAGACCGCTTCGATGCACCAGAAGCAACCGCCCGCGAATGTGGCGAGTTCTGTTTTTTTCGACATGGCGCGTGCTCCATTGAGTTCCGGCGTAGGCGATGCCGTCGCGATCAGCGCTACGGATGCAGCTGCTAAAGAGATCCAACGCGCATTCAACCTAAACGTGTTCATACCATTGAGTCGTGCGACAATAAAAAGACTTACAACGCTGCTGCGTCCAGCGCCCGCGCCCACCGCGTTTCCTTCTTCCGCGCGCGCGAGAGGGCCATGCCGGGCATCGATCAGATACACGCCTCTTTCACCCCCATGCGAAAATTCAGCGCCTGACCCCTTTTTGCTCCCTCTCCCGCCGCGTGGGAGAGGGTTGGGGTGAGGGCCGCGCGCCCCGCCAGAAGTCCGACATATTTTTTACAGACTATGGAAATCAAAAAATAATTTTTTACAGAGCATGGAACTTTTTGCTGCTCATTTTATCGACGTGTGGTGTCAATAGCTCCATCCACGCCGTGAATTCACAAAGGGAACATCCGACGCCCTGGCGAAAGTGGGGCGACCAAATCGACGTCAACGCCGAGGCGCAAATGGACGCGGCGTGCCGGCTGCCCGTCGCGGTCGCCGGCGCGCTCATGCCCGATGCGCATGTCGGCTATGGCCTTCCCATCGGCGGCGTATTGGCAACGCGCAACGCGGTGATCCCGTATGCGGTCGGCGTGGATATCGCATGCCGAATGAAAATGACGGTTCTGGATGTGCCGCTCGATTGGCTCGCGCGCAAGCAGGATCGCCTGATCCGCGCGATCGAAGAGGAAACGCGCTTCGGCGTTGGCGCAACATTTCGCAATCGACGCGCGCATGAGGTGATGGATGACGATTGGTCCGTCAGTCCGGTCACGCGCGCGAACCGCGATCGCGCGTGGGCGCAACTTGGCACCAGCGGCAGCGGCAATCACTTTGTCGAGTTCGGCGTCCTTACCGTCGAGTCGGCGATCGGCGGCCTGTCGTCCGGCCGATACCTCGCGCTGCTGAGCCACAGCGGGAGCCGTGGAACCGGCGCCGCCGTTTGCGACTTTTACAGCAAACTCGCGATGAAGCGGCGGCCCGACCTGCCGAAGGATATGCGACACCTCGCATGGCTCGATCTCGATTCGCCCGAGGGCCGCGAATATTGGGCCGCGATGCAGTTGATGGGCCGCTATGCGGCAGCTAACCATGAACTAATCCACCGCCACATCGCGCGCAACCTGGGCGCGAGGGTCCTGCTGGACATCGAAAATCATCACAACTTTGCCTGGATCGAGATGCATTTTGGCGAGGAGCTGGTCGTGCACCGGAAGGGTGCGACGCCGGCGGGCGCGGGCGTGATCGGGATCATTCCCGGCTCGATGGCCTCGCCCGGCTTCGTGGTGCGCGGACGCGGCGCGCCGGCGTCGCTGCACTCCGCCGCGCACGGCGCGGGACGTTGCATGAGCCGAACACAGGCAACCAAAACGCTGTCGTGGAAAGACGCCAATCGCGTGTTGCAAAACGCGGGCGTCACGCTGCTCTCTGCCGGGATCGACGAGGTTCCGATGGTGTACAAGGACATCCGGGCCGTGATGGCTGCGCAGGCGGATCTGGTCGAACCGGTCGCCCGCTTCGATCCGGCGCTCGTGAAGATGGCGCCGTCCGGCGAGCGCGCGGAGGATTGATCCTCCGCGCGCTTCTGAACCGCACTATTCGACGGTGACGCGGTAGATGCGATGCTTGAGCGCCGGCGGACCCAGCGTCGTGTTGGTCCCTTCGTCGTCGGTGAAGATGCGCGTGCCTGTTGCATTCGTCTCCAGCCACGCGCCAAATCCGACATTTGTATTTGCAAACGGCTGCCATGTGACGCCGTTGGTGTAGTTGGCGTCCGTGAAGTAAATGCGATACAGCCGGCCGGATACGGTCGGGATGGTGATGAGCCGGTTTGTGCCGCTGCCGGTTGCGACCGCCTGAACGCGGAAGAATTCGTTCGAATTTGTCGGCGAGGTGCCGGCGATCCACTCGTCGACGTTCGAGGCGCCGTCGCCGTCGAAGTCGCCGGAGGGGCCGTTGGTCAACGAAGCAAAATAGGTCCATTCCCAATCGTCCGGCAGGCCGTCGCCGTCGAAATCGAGCGGCACGATGATGACGGTTGTGTTTGTGACGACGCTGTTCGTCTCGCCCTGCTGGTCGTCCGCGGTGAAGACAACGAGGTTGGTCGTATTGACAAACGAGACCGGCAGCGCGGTCCACGAGAAGACGCCGCCGCTGAACGTCGCGCCCGCGGGCCCGCTGACGTAATTCGTCGTCACAGGGTCGCCGTCCGCATCCGTCACCGTGACCGGGAAACTGGTGCTCGACCCGATGGCGAGGATGTGCGGTCCGGGCAGGTCGATGATCGGCGCCTGGTTCGGCGCGCCGAGTTCAACGATTTTGAGGTATTGCACAATCGCGCCGTCGTTGGTGATCGGCTGGCCGACGTCTACACGCAGCTCGACATAGATGCCGTTGGTGTAGAGATCCAGGCCGGTCCTCGGCCATCCGTTGGTAAACTCAAAGAACGCGTCGCTCGATGCGAGGTTTCGCACGGTGTAGAGCTTGTTCGTGTCGAGCCCGAGTTCGTTCCACACGGGCTGAAGGTTATAGGTATTGGCCGCAACGGTGTGCCCGCCGCCGTGTTCCATGAAGCGCGTGAAGGCGAGCACGACATCGCTGATTGCAGGGCCCGCGCCGGGCGTTTCCCACTTCGCGACGGCGAAAATGCGGGAATCTTCCGGGCCGCTCGTGGTGGCGAGCACGCGGTGATTTCGGCTGCGCAGCGCGGGGCTGTTTAGGCGCGCCCAGTTGATGCGACCATAGAGCGAGTCCATGCCGTCGCTGAACGCGGGCGGATTGGTCCAAATCTGGAGCTGGTTCCAGCGCTTGAAGTGTGGAACGTATTTGCCGAAGTTGAGCTCGTGATCCGCGAACCCGTCGAGCGGGTTATTCGGATTGGCGGGATCGTGCAACCCAATGCCGCGCTCCTGCCCGTAGAAGATCATCGGCAGGCCGGCCATCGAGGAAATCGCCGCGTAGCGCGAAAGCGTGAGCCAGCCGTCGTTATCCGGCATCACCTCGTCGTGCGAGGTGACATTGAGCAGGATCGCGCCGCCGTCATACGCGAGGTTGCGCAGGTAGAATGCGTATGACAGCGCAGACGAATCGTTGATCTTCGACTGCGTGAACTGGAACACGAGGTTCTCGTTGAGAATGTCGAAGTGGCGGTTCGACCGGTAGCCGGGCTTGCCGCCGTCGAGCGTCTCGGCCATGAACACGAAGTTCCACTTTTTCGAGCGCGTGCGGTTGATGATGTATTCCCACGCCTGCGGCGGGAGGCCTTGGCCGAAATCGCAGCGGAGCGCGTCGATGCCGCGATCGTCCGTTGCGGCGTCCCACGTGTTCGAGCCGGGGTGCCCGGTCTTGAGCAGCCAGTATTCGGGATAATAGGCGAAGTAGCGCCACAGATCTTTGATGTCAGTGGTCATGCCGGCGAAGTCGTAGATATCGTCTTCGTTGAGGTAGTCGCCGTTGTTCTCCGGGTTGTGCCGAACCAGCGCCGAGTATTTTCCAAAGTACAGTTCGGTCACATCGTTCCACTTCCCGAAGTCGCCGCGATCCGGCGCGGTCGCGAAGTCGTTCAAATAGGCGCTGGTATAGTACGTCGCGGGCATGCCGTAGTCGGTCATCAGCGAATACCACTGCGGGCGCAAGTGTCCGATCTTGTTCGTCGGCGTCGGCGAGAAGCCGAGGTCCACGCCGCCCTGCCCCATCACCGCGTCCCACGAGGTGTGGTTGAACACGCCGTCGAGCATGATGTGGATCGAGCCGACGGATCCGGTATAGACATCGCATTGCGCGACAAAATTCGTGAATTCGGCAAACGCGCCGGCCTCGGTGTTGGCCGCGCCCATCGGCGGCATGACGGCCCAGTAATCCTTTGTCGCGTACGGACTGCCGGGCGAGTAGGGCGCACTGGTGAGCGGATCGTTCTCCGCACGCTCGAACCCGTTGGGGTGAATCGGCTGGAACCAGAGGCAGTTCACCTGGAGGAAATTGAGGTAGTTGAGATTGAACGGATCGAAACTGTCGTCGTCGCCACCCGGATCACTCACGCCGAGCAAATCGCGGAATGTACTGCGGCCGGCGAACGTCGGCGCGGTCGCCTCGACCGTGAGCGTGTTCAATTCGTACAGCGTCATGTCGAGCGCTTTCTTCGGCGAAACCACGATGGCGTGGTCGCGACGGCCGGCGCTGCTGTACCAGAAATAATTGGTGTTGCCCGCGATCTGATAGCGCGCCGTCAGGCGGTAGGCGCCGGTTTTGCTGACCTTGCCCGTCCATACGAATTCGCCGCCGCCCGCGTCGAGCATTGTCCACGCGCGGAAATACGCGCCCGTGTCTGCGATCGTGATGAGATTGCCGTCCGGCGGTCTAATGCCGTCGGGGTAGCCGTCGCCGGCGATCCACTGGTTGGTGTAGTCCACATCCGCGTAATCGCGGCGGTCGAGATTGCTGAAGACCTCGACGTTCGTGACGGCCACGCCGGGCGTGTACCGCACGACGAGATCGAACATGTCGCCCGCGATTTCATCCACGAAGAACTTCGTCGTGGTGTAGTCCGCGTTTTTGCCGTTCACCGTGAGGACCTGCGCGCCCGACGTGCCGAGCGAGAAGCTGAAGATGTTGTTGTTCGTGCCGGATGTGCCGTAATCCGCGAACCGTTCGACGCTGTTCGTATCTTTGAATGCGCCGATGCGGTAGCGGATCAGCGTGAACTGCGGCAGATTGCTCGCGACCCCGACCCACCACATCGCGTCGCCGCCGGGGAAGCTGTCCTCCTGCATGTGGCTGAACTGGAGCGGGATGACGTGCGCGTTGGTCGAAGAACCGAAGTGGCCGTGCGGCGCGGAGCCGTCCGTGGTCAAGTAGGCATACACTTCGTCCACATACCGGTTCGAGCCGGTGCCCTCGGCGTAGCCGATCTTGACCCAGAATTGAACGTTCGACCCGCCGAGCGTCACGCGGTTGTCGTTGTGCCACATGAACGCCGCCGCGAGGCCGGGGGCCGCATCATACCGATACGTGAAGGGATTCGCCCGCGCCTCGGCATCCGTTGCGTAGCGCGTGCTGATGCTGTTATTGGTCGTGCCGAGCCAGGTGGTGTCGCGGTCTGTGTAGTCGATTCGCAGGAAGTACTCGACCTCATTCGTCGGTCCGAACGCGTTGGCCGGAATCGAACCGCGCCAGTATTTGTTGTTGCCGACCTCGCCGGATTCCGAATTGAACACCATGGCATTGGTGGCCCATGCCGTGTCGCCGACGCGCCGATAGATCACTCGGCCGCCCGACTGGTCGCTGGCCTCCGGCCCGCCCTGGAACTGCGTGCCGTTGTAGATGAAAACTGCCTGATTCGTCGCCGGATCGTTCAGCGGGTTCCGCATGGTCACGCCCGGCGGCTCGCTGTTCGACGGGATGTGCCAGCTATTGCCGAGATTTGCGACGTAGCCGCCGTACGTAAAGCGGAACGGCGCCGCCTGCGCGTTCGCCTCCGCGAGAAAGCGCACGTTGCCGACACCGTTGTTTGTAGTCCCGATCCACGTCGTGTTGTGATCGGTCGCCGTAACGCGGAAGTAGTACTCCACCTCGTTGGTCGCGGCATACGTGTTCGCCGTGATCGCCGCGATCCAATACTGGTTGAATGTGGTCGCACTGTCGTATGCGCCGGTCACGACGTTCCACGCGCCGCCGCCGACGAGCCGGTGATACAGGCGCATCCCGGACTGATTCGCCGCATTACCGACGCCGCCCGTCTGCGCGCCGGTGTAGAAAAACACCGCCGCGCCCGGGTTCACGCCATTCGTCGGCGGATTGCGCATGAACGCGCCGGTCGGCTCCGCGTTTGTTGGGAAATGCCATGCGTTCATCGTGCCCGCGCGATAGCTGTAGTTAGTCGCGCCGGACGTCTTTCCGCGGAGCGTGCAGAGGTCGAAATTCCCCGTGATGACATTCGACGGCATCGTCGACGTCAGCACGTAGTAATACACCCGCGCGCCCGCCGGTTGCGCGGGGATCGTCGCGCTGTAGTTCGTGCCGCTGCCGCCGGCCGGGATCAGCCAGCTTGACGAAAACGTGGCGCTTGTCGTCGCGCGCACCCAGATGGACTCCTGCGCGCTCTTCGCCGCGGAGAGATGGATCGACACCGCCACCGCGCCCGTCGCGGTGGATGCGCTGTTGTCGAACACATTGGAAATCGAAACCGGGTTCCCAGCCGTTTCCATCACCACAAAGGGGCGATCCCACCACGTGGGCTCGTCGCCCAGACGGAAGGAATAGAAAAAGCCATTGGATTGATTGGCATACGAAAGGTCGCTGCTTGTTCCGCCGTTATACTTGGCCACGCCCGGCTGGCTGTTTTTGACCGCGTTCGATCCGCCGCTCGCGAGTCCCCATGCAAAAGTCCAATCGCCGTAGCGATCGAACTTGAATGCCGCCGAGGGATCATTCGTGAACGCCGGGATCGTGACGGCATAGAGGTTGCCGAACGTCGAATCGAGGACCATCGGATGACTGGTGGTCCATCCATTGATCTCTCCCCGAACGAACTCCCCGCGCGCGGTCGAAACAGCGCA
>CALGMT010000037.1 GCA_937958885.1 uncultured bacterium
CGAATCGCGCAGGAGTGCAAAGGGATTTAGCCCGCATCCGCACCCAATCGGCTTGAGCGGTATCTTCCATGTATCGTCAGCGCGATATTATACGCGGTCGGCATGGCCGGGCGAGGTGGTCCAAGTCCGGCCTGTTGGAAATGCCGCTCGGCGTGTTCTTATGCCGCCGAATTAGATTGTCAACAATCCAACGAATTAGATTGTCAACAATCCAATCCCGCCCTTCGGGCACCCCTCCGGAGGAGGGGATTCGCGATGTTTGAGAGCAAAAAAGCCCTCTCCTCTTGTAGGGGATAAATGAGTGGGTTACTCCTGCCGCTTCTAATCCAACTGCGCAGGCGAGACGTAAGCGTTAATTCTGATGACGAGGCAACCGCTACAGGCGGAACAGATAGCCGATGACGCTGCCGACGTAGCCGGTCAGGCCAATGCAAAGTAGCGCGAAGGCGATGTGGTATTTGCGGGTGCGCGCATTGCGCCGCGCGATGAGGTGGATGAGCGAGGCGTCCAGCGATTCCGCGCGCCATTGGGTCGCCCAGCGCAGTTGGAGGGGACCGGCGAGGACCAGAATCGCAGCGAGCAGCACGAACGACAGTCCATAGCCAATACAGAATTTGGATAAATGTCCGGATTCGGCGATCTTCGGCCCTGAAAAGCCGGTGATGGTCAGCACGACGGCGACGAGGCTCAGCAAAAGCGAGGAACGTTGCTGGAGCACGTCGTAGGCGTTGGTGATCCACTGGAGGATTTTCTCACGATCGCCGCGATACAGCTCTATCAGGTAGTCCAACTCTTCGGACGGCGTAAGTTTTTTATTCATCGTCACCACCATACGTAGAGGTTCCACGAAAGAAAAGCGTCCCGGTAGCACGGCCCCTTCCCGCGCGATCGGGCGCGCCGGCGCTCACTCTACTTCGATATAGCCCGCCACGACGCGCCGGTCGCGCGCGTGCGGGGCGTCGGGTTTGACGCGTTTGTTGTCGCGCAGACGGTAGATCCCGACGCGGGCCTCGTAGCGGCCGGGCGCGAGGTCGGCGGGGCCCACATCGTGGAGCAGCGCGTCCGCGCTGTAGCGGGATGAAATCGCGTTCAGCCGAATGTCGCGCGCGAAGACCTGGCGGCTGTTCTCATCGAGCAGGTGAATAAAGGCGGAATAATCGTCGAGCGGTTCTCGGCCGATTGGCGTGCTGTCCAGTTGCACGCGCACCCGGATCGGTTCGCCGCGCGCAACGCGGCTGGGCAGTTCCATGTTGCCGAGGGTCCAGCGTCCGCCGCCGAAGGCGGCCGCCGGCCGCCACTCCGGCGGCGCAGCCGGCGCCTCTTCAGGGAAGACTTCCAGCGGGCGGATGCGCCACGCCAGGGGACCCACCTGTTCCGTCGCCAGCTCGATTGAGAGGTGTGCGAACAGATCGTCGCGCCCGTGCGTCCAATCCGCGCGGAGGACAACACCTTGGCGCGACAGCGGGATGCGCAGGATGCGCTCGGGGTGTTTGAGCAAAAGGCTTTCCACCCGCAACGTCATTTGCGGCGCGTCGGGCGGCGCATCGACTTCCACCGCGTAGCGGCCCGGCGCGAGCGCGGCGGCGCTGTGCAGTGTAATCGCGCCGTCGCGCACGGTGTTGGTTCCGTTCAGGAAATGCGTTGCGCCTAATTTCCACTCGAGCCGATCGGCAGGCGGCTCAACATGCGGGATGGGGCCGATGCGCGCGAGAACGGGCGCGCCGCGCGCGGCGAGCGATAACGCGTGCAGGCGCCCCTGATAATAAGGATTGTCGATCGGCGCGCCGCGCGCGGCGTCGAACGCGAGGGTGCGCGTTTCGCCGGGCAAGAGGCGCACCCGCGCGCGACGCCCATCCACGCGCGCCACGACGTCGCTCTCCCGCGGGCCCGCGATCAGGGTGACGAGCAGGTTCGTCGCCGCCGCGCGTTGCACAACAAGGCGTCGCGCGGGTGCGCCGGGAAAAACCGGAAGCAGGCGGGTCTCGCGTGGAAACGCCGGCAGATCGGCGAACAGCCAATGCGGGCTGCCCGGCCACGCGACTGTGGGCAGCCGGTCATGCGCCGTGAGGTTCCACACGTCTCCATGCGCGACGCGCACAGCGTGCGGGCGGTTGCGGAAAACGGGCAGGTTGCGCCCCTCGACGGCGAGCACGGCGACGCTGTACAGATCGGTTTTATTTGCGGGCGGAGGGGCCAGATCATTCATCAAGCGATCACCGGCGACGCGCATCTCCTCGCGCGTCCAAAAGCGCCATTCGCGCCGTTGTCCGATCGCGTGGTCAGCCAGCGTCCAAAGCAGGAGCGCCGCGAGCAGCGCGGTCATGGCGGGCGAGGTTCGACGCCAGACGGACGCGGCGCCGAGCATGAGCGGCAGCGCCAGAAAGCTGAAGTGGAACGGCTGCAGCGAGGGCTTGCCGATCAGTGATAGCAGCAACACGGCAAACGGCATGATGAGTACCGCTATGTCCCATGCGGTTTCCGGTGACCGCGCCCGAAGCAGGCGTGGTGTAGAGAACAGCGCCGCCAGTCCGGCGAGCGCCAGCACGCCGCCGCCCAGCGCAAAGAGCACGACGGGCAGATTGGAGACGATCCCCGCGCGCGCCCGCGCGGCGAACGGGAGTTCGAGGAACTCCGCGGGGACATTGTAGTTCTTGATGAAGTGAAAATTGAGCCAGATATTCGTCAGCGTGGGTTTGGCGGCCCACAGGACGTGCGGGGTCAGGAGCACGAACCCGAGCAGCAGTCCGGCGGTGAGCCAGAGGCCCATCCGAATCCGCGTCATCCACGTCGTCGGCGCGAGCAGGAGAAAGAGGCCCGGCATCAGCGCGCCGAGCACGCCGTGGTATTTGCATGCGAACGCGAGGCCGAGCGCGACGCCCGCGCAGAAGAAATCTTGTGCCCGCGTCTCGCCGCTACGCGCGCGCGCGAGGCAGGCCAGCGCGGACATCACGAACAAGTCTGTGCCGACATCGCCGCTGGCCGCGTGCGTGACCGTGCTCAGCAGCGGGGCGGTTGCGGCGATCAGCCCCCACAGCATCCGCCGCGATTCGGGCACGCCGATGCGCCCCAGCGCCCAGAGGAAGAATCCGAGCGCGAGCATGCTGTAGAGGACGCGAAGCCCGAGACAGATTCGGTAAAGCGTAATTAGATCCGGGCGCGCCGGCCAATCCGCGGCGGGATCGAGAAACCGCGCCAACGCGCGGGCGACCGGCCAGCCGGCGCGAATCAGCCACTCGTCCACGTGGTTCAGGCCGAAAGGATAGCCGTCATAAAAGAGCGAGCCAACGTACCAAACGTAATTCCCGCGCAGATAGTTGTCTACCGCGCGCATCTGCTTGGCGACATCGGGGTGATAGCTCCCGATTTGATCCACGCCGCGAAACAGCCCGACGGCCCGCACGGCCAGCGCGATCAACAAGATCGCCAGAATGATCCACCTTGAACGGTTCATCGCACGCCCGTGGATGAATAGCAGCTATGCGCGCGGGATTCATCTCAAAACCGAACGGCGTCCTCGCGGGACGCCGAAATCCTGCTTCGCCATCCGAGCGGGCATCTGGCATGATGCGCCATTTTCGGGAGCACGTCATGGATGCATTTACGTATCAAAAAGGCGAGTTGTATGCGGAAAATGTGCCGGTCGCGAAATTGGCGGAGCAATACGGCACGCCGCTTTTCGTCTATAGCCGGACCTATATCCGGGATCATTTCCGCGCGCTTGCGCGCGCAATGGCCGAAGTGGACACGCTAATTTGCTATGCGGTGAAGGTGAACTCAAACGCTGCGGTGATCGCGACCCTCGCCGCGGAGGGCGCGGGGGCCGATGTCGTTTCGTCGGGCGAGCTGTTGCGCGCGCGCCGCGCCGGCGTGCCCGCGGACAAGATCACCTTCGCGGGCGTCGGCAAGACGGAGGATGAGATCGAAACCGCGCTGCGCGAAAACATTCTGCTGTTCACGGTGGAGTCCGAGCAGGAGCTTGAGCGCATCTCCGCATGCGCCGCCCGGCTGGGCGCAACCGGCCGCGTCGCGATACGCGTGAACCCGGACGTGGATCCAAAGACCCACAAGTACATCAGCACCGGCAAGAAGGAGAACAAGTTCGGTGTCGATATCCTTCGCGCGCTGCAGATTTACGAACGGGCCGCGGCGCTCCCCGGCCTAGAGATCGCCGGATTGCACATGCACATCGGCTCGCAAATTCTTTCCGCCCAGCCGTATGCCGAGGCGGCCGCGAAAGTCGCGGAGGTGTGCGTCGAACTGAAAAAGCGCTACCCAACCTTTCGTATGCTCGATATTGGCGGCGGCATCGGTATTCGATATCGGCCCGATCAAGAGCCGCTTTTGCCGCCGGCGCTTGCCGAGGCGGTGCTGCCGATTCTCAAGCCGTTGAAGCTGAAAATCCTCATGGAGCCCGGACGTTTCATCGTCGGTAACGCGGGCGTGTTGGTTGTGCGCGTGCAGTATGTAAAGAACGGACCGTCGAAGCAGTTCGTCATCGTGGACGGCGCGATGAACGACCTCATTCGACCCCCGCTTTATCAAGCGCACCACGAGATCGGCGCGGTGCGCGAAACGCCGGAGACGGTGTTCGGCGACGTCGTCGGGCCGGTGTGCGAGTCGGGCGACTTCTTCGCGCTCGATCGCCATCTCCCCGCCGTCCGGCAGGACGATTTGCTCGTGGTGCACAGCGCGGGCGCCTATGCCTACTCCATGGCGTCGAACTACAACAGCCGCCCCCGCGCCGCCGAAGTGATGGTCTGCGGCGCCCGGCACGAGCTCGTCCGCGAGCGCGAATCGTTTGAGGATTTAGTCCGCGGCGAGCGGATTCCGATTTGGTAGGCGCGACCGCCGTCTAGCTTGCAGAACATTCGCTCCGTCCGGGTACGCCATGAATTGTCAACCGCCCCCGTCGGCTAGTGCCGCCGGTGAAACTGTCCATGAGATGTCAGCTGCCCCCGGTGTGCTAGTGCCGCCGATGAAACTGCCCTTGGGTTGTCAACCGACCCCGGCGGGCTTGTCCCGCCGGTGAAACTCGCCTTGGGTTGTCAACCGACCCCGTCGGCTAGTGCCGCCGGTGAAACTGTCCTTGAGATGTCAACCGCCCCCGTCGGGTAGTCTCGCCGGTGAAACTGTCCTTGAGATGTCAGCCGCCCCCGGCGTGCTAGTCCCGCCGGTGAACATGGCCTTGGGTTGTCAACCGACCCCGGCGGGCTAGTGCCGCCGGTGAAACTGTCCTTGAGTTGTCAACCGACCCCGGCGGGCTTGTCCCGCCGGTGAAGAAGTTCTTCCGCTAAAGCCGCGGGACACCGATCCCGCTTTCGCGGTGCCAGTTCACAACAGGAGCATGCAATCGCCGTAGCTAAAAAAACGGTAGCGTTCCCGCACGGCCTCGGCGTAGGCGTGCAGGATCAGCTCGCGATCCGCGAACGCGGAGACCATCATCAGGAGCGTGGATTTCGGCAGGTGGAAGTTCGTGAGCAGCGCGTCGACCGCGCGGAACGAGTACGGCGGATAAATGAAAAGATCGGTGCGCCCTTGTTCGGCGAGCACGGCACCGCGCCGCGCGGCGACGGACTCCAGCGTGCGGACGCTGGTGGTGCCGACGGCGACGATGCGCCCGCCGCGCGCCCGCGCCCGCGCGATCGCGTCGGCGGCGGCCGGTGGGATTTCGTAGCGCTCCTCGTGCATCACATGATCCTCGACGCGCTCGACGGTGACGGGTCGAAACGTGCCGATCCCGACATGCAGCGTGATTTCTGCGCGCTCGACGCCCCGCGCGGCGAGCTGGCCGAATATCTCGTGTGTGAAGTGTAATCCCGCCGTTGGAGCGGCCACTGCGCCGGTCGCTCGGGCGTAAATGGTCTGGTATCGTTCACGGTCGCGCTCTTCTTCCGTTTTCCGTGTTCCGTCATCCGTTCTTTTGATATAAGGAGGCAGCGGCACGTGTCCGTGCGCCTCCAGGTAGTCGAGCAGCGGCCCGTCGAGATGGAAGCGAACAAGCGCCTCCCCCTGCTCGCCGACAGACAGCAATTCCACCTCGCCGCCACCATCCAGCGCGAGGCGCCCGCCGACAGGCGGGCGGCGGCGACAGCGAAGCAACGCGCGCCATTCCCCACCCGCAACCTCTTCCAGAAGAAATACTTCCGCTCGTCCACCCGTGCCGGGTTTCCGTGCGAACAGGCGGGCCGGCAACACCCGCGTATTATTAAGGATCAGCAAATCGCCCGCTCGTAAAACCTCCGGCAAATCCGAAAACCGTCGGTGCTCCAAGCTGCGAGTGGCCCGGTGAATCACCATCATGCGCGAATGGTCGCGCCGCTCGGCCGGCGTTTGAGCGATCAACTCCGGCGGCAATGCGTAATCAAAATCTGATGTATTCACGGTATTGACGCCAGCGCCGCATGCTGGGTAATGTTTATTCTTATTCGTGGAGTGAATTCCACGGACTCGAACAGAACCATAGGAGCCGAATATGATCAAGCTGTTGCGCCGAATGAAAAAACGCGGATTTACGCTCATCGAGCTGCTCGTCGTTATTGCGATTATCGCGATTCTCGCGGCAGTGCTCACCCCCACGGTCACCGACGCGCTGACGCGCGGCAAGATGACCGGCACGCTCGCCAACGGGCGCAGCATCCATCAAGCCCTCTTCGCCAAGGACATCGAAGACCCGATCTTCCAGACGGGCACCCCTTATCCGAAGTCCGGCTCGGGTCCTGGTTCGTACGCCAACTCGACGCTCTTCTGGCGGAACGTGGTGACGGCGGGCATCATGCGCGTGGACTTTTCGTTCTTCTCCGCGCCCGGCATCACCCCTTTGAAGGGTACAAATGCGACGTTGTTCACCGAAGCGAACAACGCCTGGAATATCACGGCGGACTTGAATGATTCATCGATCGACACCACCCCGCTGATCTTCACGCGCAACATGGTGCTCAACAATCTGATCGTGCCCGATTATGCCGCGGCTTCGGTCTTCACCGATAATCCCCCGTTCGGCCGCAAAGGGCTACCGACCGTGCTGAAAGGCGGGAGCGGCGTGGTGTTCAAGCCGGAGAACATACAGGGCAACTTCTACTCCGGCACGTCCAACAATATCGTGTTGCGTCCATAATTCAGCCAACCGGGTTCTACACGCGCCGCAGCTCTCTTGACGGAGGCTGCGGCGCGCTGCTTAATGACGTCTCGAATCTGTAGCCGCGCGCGCTGGTCGCGGCCCCGGAGCGTTTAAAGCATTTCGCCAGCAGATACGAGGTTTGCCCATGTGTGGGATTGTCGGCTACGTCGGTCGTCAGGATGCCGTTCCGCTGCTGATCGACGGCCTCAAGCGCCTCGAGTATCGCGGCTATGATTCGGCCGGCGTCGCGGTGCAGGGTCCGTCCGGCATCGCCTTGCGCCGCTCGGTCGGGCGGTTGTCTGCCCTTGAAGATGCCCTCTCGGCCGATCCGCTCGCGGGTCGGCCCGGCATTGGCCACACGCGCTGGGCCACGCACGGGGCGCCGTCGGAAATCAACGCGCATCCGCATACGGACGACAGCGGCCGCATTGCGGTGGTCCATAACGGCATCATCGAGAACTATCAGGAGCTGCGCGCGGAACTCGAAGCGCAAGGGCACGCGTTCAAATCGCAGACGGATACCGAAGTCATCCCGCACCTGATCGCCCGCGAACTGTCGCGCGGGGCCGCCGATGTTCTGGAGGCTATTCGGCGGGCCCTCGCCCGCGCGCGCGGCGCGTATGCGCTCGGCATTCTCTCGGCAGAGGAGCCGGACATGGTATTCGCGGCGCGCCACGGCAGCCCGCTCATCGTCGGCCTCGCGGACGGCGAATATTTTATCGCCAGCGATGTGCCCGCGATTCTCAATCGGATCAAGCAGGTCATCTATCTCAACGATGGCGAAGTCGCCGCACTATCCCCGAATGGCGTCCGGGTAATCACGCTCGACGGGACCGAGGTCAAACCCAATATCCAGACCGTCACGCTCCAGGCCGAGGCCGCCGAGCGCGCGGGGTTCGAGACCTTCATGCTCAAGGAAATCCACGAGCAGCCGCGCGTGCTGCGCAACCTGCTCGAAAAATACGGCGCGCTCTCGGGGCATTTCGGCTTGAGCGCGGATTATTTCCGCAAGCTGCGCCGGATCATGATTGTCGCGTGTGGAACGGCCTACCACGCGGGCATGTACGGTCGTTTGCTGATCGAACACTTTACCGGCCTCGCCGTCGAAACAGACCTTGCCAGCGAGTTTCGCTATCGCGATCCGAAGATCGACCCCGGCACGCTGATTATCCCCGTGTCCCAATCCGGCGAAACCGCGGACACGCTTGCGTGCATCCGGATGGCGAAGAGCTGGGGCTGCAAGGTGCTCTCGATCTGCAACGTACCCGGCAGCTCGGTCGTTCGCGAAAGCGACGCCGTGCTCTTTACGGAGGCCGGCCCCGAAATCGGCGTCGCCTCGACAAAGGCCTACACCGCTCAGCAGATGGCCTTCGCGCTACTGTCGCTGTTCATCGCAAAGGCGCGCGGCACGCTGAACGACGCGCAGATCGCGGAGCTGCTGGCGGACCTGCGCAAGGTGCCGGACGCAATCCATCTCGTCGTTTCGCGCAAGGAGGCGATCAAAGCCGTTGCGGACAAACATCACGACGGCCCCAGCTCGCTCTATCTGGGGCGAAAGTTCAATTATCCGACCGCGCTTGAAGGCGCGCTGAAGAATAAAGAGATCTCCTACCAGCACGCCGAGGGCTATGCGGCGGGCGAGATGAAACACGGCCCCATCGCGCTGATCAACGAATACCTGCCCGTCGTCTGCATCTGCACCAAGACGCGCGACGAGGTCTATGAAAAGATGATCTCCAATATCAAGGAGGTTGAGGCTC
The DNA here is from genome assembly GCA_937958885.1 of uncultured bacterium. Classification (GTDB taxonomy): domain Bacteria; phylum Verrucomicrobiota; class Kiritimatiellia; order CAIVKH01; family CAIVKH01; genus JAMLJG01. The sequence continues at coordinate 8,878 of CALGMT010000037.1, forward strand.
GCAACGGGCGCATTATCGCCGTCGCCACCGAGGGCGACACGACGATCGCCGAGATTGCAGAGGACATCCTGTATGTGCCCGACATTCGGGATGAGTTTTCCCCGATCGTCAATGTCGTCGCGCTCCAATTGCTCGCCTACTACGCCGCCCAGGCGCGCGGCACAGACATCGACAAACCGCGCAACCTCGCCAAAAGCGTGACCGTGGAATAAACCCGGTCACCCGGCCATGCGTTGATTCATTGCCTGCAGCCGCGCGGCCATGTCGGCCAGCAGACGGCGCACGACCGCGGGATTCTCCTGCAAAATCGTTTCGAGATTTCGGTCGGCGATCACAACGAGCTCGGTGTCCGATTCAACAACCTCCGCCGTCGCGGAGCGCGGCGCGCCCAGCAACATCGACATCTCGCCAAAATAGTCGCCCTCGCGCATCACGCGCAGCTCGACATCGCCGCGCGTGAGGCGCACGGCCCCCGCGCGAATGAAGAACATTTCGTTTCCGGCATCGCCCTCGCGGAACAGCACGGTTCCGCGCTCCGGGCGGCGCACGAATTTTTCGAGCAGCTTTCCCGTCATTCGCGGAGGAGTCCTGCGTTCGCCTGTCAGGAATCCGCGCAGCAGGAGCGCCTCGCGCCGCCGCGTATTGGCCGAAACTTCCGCGCCGAACAGCAGCACGGCGAACGTGTAATACACCCACACAATCAGCAGGAAGATCGCCTTCAGCGATCCGAACGCATACCCATAGTTGGGATTGTACTGCAGCAGGAGCGCGAACAGCGGGCGGAGCACCGCCAACAGCGCTATGGCCGCGAGCGCGCCCGCGGCCGCTTCGGACCAGCGCAGTCGAACCGGCGCGAATACGATGTAAAAGACGCCAACGACCACGGCGCCCAGCGCGCCGGCGCCAAATGCGCGCAACGCGTTGGCCCCGGGTGTAGAAGCGGCGGCGCCGAACAAAACCAGTCGACCGGCCGTCAACGCGAGGAACAGCAGCAACAGCGCGAGCACGACTGCGAGATCGATGGGTTTCTCACGGAAGAACGCCGGCCGATGCTCCCCCTTGAAAATATGCACCACCGCATGGCGCGCCGCGCCCGCGAACGGCGTCATGGACCAGATCAGGACAAAAAAGCTGATGAACCCCCAGACCCGCCGCTCCGCCAGTGCCGCCAGCTCACCGATGATCCGATCGTCAAACGCGGGAAACAAATCCGCGAGCACGCTTCGCAGCGCGCCGAGCACCGCCTCCGACGACTCGGCAAGCCAGCCGAGCAGGAAGATTAGCAGAAGCAACAACGGCATCAGCGAGAGGAAGCCGTAATACGCCAGTGTGGCCGCCGCCTCGAGATTCCGGTTGCGCGAGAACGAGCGCATCGACTCTCGCGCGACCAGGAGCGCGGTCGCCCAAACGGAAGAAGTGCACGGCGAGTGAGAGAACATGCCTACCGTGTATCCGAAATTCGGGCTCGGCCCAATCGCAAAGCCTTGTTTCGGAAACGACACGCGAACCGAACCGTTTTCTGCGGGCTGTCGCTCAGCGTCAGACCCGATAAACGGCTGTCCGGCTCTTCAAACGCCACTACGTTGGAACGCCCCCGATCTTTTGCCGTTTATCCGAGGCGATCGAGATCTTGCTTCAGTGAGTTTTGGATCGGATGACCGTTTCCAACGCATCCAACCGCTCCTCAAGCGCTTCATTTTTCCGCTGGATCTCTTCGTATTTTTGACGGAGCCCGACATTTTCCAGAAGAACCGACTCATAAGCGCGGTGCAGTTCTTCATTCATAATGTTGATGCGTTCGTTCTCCTTGGCCAGCGCCTGGACGGCGGCGAAGAGGACGCCGTCGGCGTCGAGGGTGTTGATCGTGCGCTCCTCGCCCAAGCCGAAGGTCGCCTGGAAATCCTGCGCCATCGGCCCGATGTAGCGGCGCTTGCCCGGATCTGCTTTG